>JBFGYW010000014.1:0-33435 GCA_041587235.1 Vibrio sp. | reverse complement strand
TTAACCTTGAGCGTGACTCGGTTGGTGCTGTTGTTATGGGCCCATATGCTGACCTTAAGGAAGGCATGAAAGTGACTGGCACAGGTCGCATTCTTGAAGTGCCTGTTGGTCCTGAACTGCTTGGCCGTGTTGTTAACACGCTAGGTGAGCCTATCGACGGCAAAGGTCCAATCGAAGCTAAATTAACTTCTCCTGTAGAAGTGATCGCTCCGGGTGTAATCGACCGTCAATCGGTAGATCAACCGGTACAAACCGGCTATAAGTCTGTTGACTCAATGATCCCAATCGGTCGTGGTCAGCGTGAGCTTATCATCGGTGACCGTCAAACCGGTAAAACGGCGATGGCGATCGATGCGATCATCAACCAGAAAAACTCTGGCATCTTCTCTATCTACGTAGCGATTGGCCAAAAAGCGTCAACCATTGCTAACGTAGTTCGCAAACTTGAAGAGCACGGTGCACTACAAAACACGATTATCGTTGTTGCGTCTGCTTCTGAGTCGGCGGCATTGCAATACCTAGCACCTTACGCTGGTTGTGCAATGGGTGAATACTTCCGCGACCGCGGTGAAGATGCACTGATCGTTTATGATGATTTGTCTAAGCAAGCTGTTGCTTACCGTCAAATCTCTCTACTATTGAAACGCCCACCAGGCCGTGAAGCTTTCCCAGGTGACGTTTTCTACCTCCACTCTCGTCTACTTGAGCGTGCAGCTCGCGTAAACGCGGATTACGTAGAAAAATTCACTAACGGTGAAGTGAAAGGCAAAACGGGTTCACTGACTGCGCTTCCGATTATCGAAACGCAAGCAGGTGACGTTTCTGCATTCGTACCGACCAACGTTATCTCGATCACTGATGGTCAGATCTTCTTGCAAACAGAATTGTTTAACTCAGGTATCCGCCCAGCGGTTGACCCAGGTATTTCAGTTTCTCGTGTAGGTGGTTCTGCTCAGACTAAGATCATCAAGAAGCTATCTGGTGGTATCCGTACGGCACTTGCGCAATATCGTGAATTGGCGGCGTTTGCCCAGTTCTCTTCTGACCTTGATGAAGCGACAAAACGTCAGCTTGACCACGGTCAAAAAGTGACTGAGCTGATGAAGCAAAAACAATACGCGCCTATGTCTGTATTTGACCAAGCCTTGGTTATTTTTGCAGCGGAACGCGGCTACTTACAAGACGTAGAAATCAACAAACTTCTCGACTTTGAAGCAGCCCTACTATCGTATGCTCGCGATCAACACGCTGAATTTGCAGCAGAGATCGACAAGACGGGTGCGTTTGACAAAGAAATCGAAGCTCAGCTTAAGAAGCTGGTTGACGATTTTAAAGCAACCCAAACTTGGTAATAGGTCGGTGGTAGTCAATACCACCAACTAATGGAGAGTAACGATGGCCGGCGCAAAAGAGATACGTAATAAAATCGGTAGTGTAAAAAGCACTCAGAAAATTACGAAAGCGATGGAAATGGTCGCGGCTTCAAAAATGCGTCGCAGTCAAGACGCGATGGAGTCGTCACGTCCATACGCAGAAACAATGCGTAAAGTGATCGGTCATGTCGCAAACGCAAATCTAGAGTACCGTCATCCGTACCTAGAAGAGCGTGATGCTAAGCGTGTTGGTTACATCATCGTTTCAACAGACCGCGGTCTTTGTGGTGGTTTGAACATTAACTTGTTCAAGAAAGCCATGATCGACATGCAGTCTTGGAAAGAAAAAGGCGCAGACGTGGAGCTGGCAATTGTCGGCGCTAAAGCGACCGCGTTTTTTAATAACACTGGAGCAAAAGTAGCTGCCCAAGTTTCAGGCCTTGGTGATTCACCAAGCCTTGATGATTTGATTGGCTCGGTCAGTGTTATGTTGAAGAAATACGATGAAGGTGAGTTGGATCGCCTGTACGTAGTGTTTAACCACTTTGTAAACACTATGGTGCAAGAACCAACGATCGATCAATTACTGCCTTTGCCTAAATCGGAAAGCGAAGAGATACAGCAGCGTGAGCACACGTGGGATTATCTTTACGAGCCTGAACCTAAACCACTACTTGATACGTTGTTAAAGCGTTATGTCGAGTCTCAGGTTTACCAAGGGGTTGTTGAGAATTTAGCGTGTGAACAAGCAGCGCGTATGGTTGCCATGAAAGCGGCAACCGACAATGCGAGTAACTTAATTGATGACTTAGAGCTTGTGTATAACAAGGCGCGTCAAGCGGCGATTACACAAGAGTTGTCAGAAATTGTCTCGGGCGCGTCAGCGGTTTAAGCTTAGGTTAACGAAATAGTTTAGAGGATTAACGATGGCTACAGGTAAGATCGTACAGATCATCGGTGCGGTAGTCGACGTAGAGTTCCCGCAGAGCGATGTACCAAGTGTTTACGATGCTCTGAAAGTTGTGGATTCAACAGAGCGTCTTGTTCTTGAAGTTCAACAACAGCTTGGCGGTGGCACAGTACGTGCAATCGTAATGGGTAGCTCAGATGGTTTACGTCGTGGCATGACTGTGGAAAACACAGGCTCGCCAATTTCAGTGCCAGTAGGTACTAAGACCCTAGGTCGTATCATGAACGTTCTTGGTGATGCGATTGATGAGCGCGGTGAAGTAGAAGCTGAGGAAACTTACTCTATTCACCGTTCTGCACCTAGTTATGAAGAACAGTCTAACGCAACTGAGTTGCTTGAGACGGGTGTAAAAGTTATCGACTTGATTTGTCCATTTGCTAAAGGTGGTAAAATCGGTCTATTTGGTGGTGCGGGTGTAGGTAAGACCGTCAACATGATGGAACTTATCAACAACATCGCTCTTCAACACTCTGGTTTGTCAGTATTTGCCGGTGTTGGTGAGCGTACTCGTGAAGGTAACGATTTCTACTACGAGATGCAGGAAGCCGGTGTTGTAAACATCGAAAATCCTGAAGAGTCTAAAGTAGCGATGGTTTACGGCCAGATGAACGAGCCACCGGGTAACCGTCTACGCGTTGCATTGACCGGTTTGACCATGGCGGAGAAATTCCGTGATGAAGGTCGTGACGTTCTTCTGTTTATCGATAACATTTATCGTTACACCCTTGCGGGTACAGAAGTGTCGGCACTACTTGGTCGTATGCCTTCTGCGGTAGGTTACCAGCCAACATTGGCAGAAGAGATGGGTGTACTGCAAGAGCGTATTACCTCAACTCGTTCAGGTTCTATCACCTCTGTACAGGCGGTTTACGTTCCTGCGGATGACTTGACTGACCCATCACCAGCAACGACGTTTGCTCACTTGGACGCTACGGTTGTACTGAACCGTAACATCGCATCTATGGGTCTATACCCAGCGATCGACCCATTGGATTCAACCTCTCGTCAGCTTGATCCACTCGTGGTTGGCCAAGAGCACTACGACATCGCACGTGGCGTTCAGCAAACTCTACAACGTTATAAAGAGCTAAAAGACATCATTGCGATTCTTGGTATGGACGAATTGTCTGAAGAAGATAAGCAAGTGGTTTCTCGTGCTCGTAAGATTGAGCGTTTCTTGACTCAGCCTTACCACGTTGCAGAAGTCTTTACTGGTGACCCAGGCATCTACGTATCTCTAAAAGATACTCTGCGTGGATTTAAAGGTCTCCTAGACGGCGATTACGATGACATTCCAGAGCAAGCCTTCATGTACTGCGGTGCAATTGAAGATGCTGTTGAGAATGCGAAGAAGCTATAAGGCTAACTAGGAGGCGATATGGCAGAAATGACCTTTCACCTTGACGTTGTGAGCGCAGAGAAAAAGTTATTCTCTGGTCTTGTAAAAACGTTTCAAGTGACCGGTACTGAAGGTGAACTTGGTATTTACCATGGCCATACGCCGCTCTTGACCGCTATAAAGCCTGGTATGGTTCGCATCGTGAAACAAGATGGCCAAGACGAGATCCTTTACGTCTCTGGTGGTATTGTTGAAGTTCAGCCAAATACCTCAACGGTATTGGCTGACACTGCGATTCGTGGTGAAGACCTCGATGCAGCTAAGGCCGAAGAAGCAAAACGTCGCGCTGAGGAGAAAATCCAAAATCAGAGTGGCGATATGGACTTCGCACAGGCGGCCAGCGAGTTGGCAAAAGCCATTGCTCAATTACGTGTTATCGAGCTGACAAAACAGCGTCGCTAATAGGTAAACGCGCAGCCAAAGGCGGTCTTTTGACCGCCTTTTTGTTTTTTTACCAACAAATTTCCTCTCCCCATTAACTAATTGTTTATCTCTGTCTACAATAGCTTCATATCATCAAGGAGCGCTTTGCGTATAGGATCACTATGAAGTTCAGTTCAGTTATTCTCGCGGCTGGTAAAGGCACGCGTATGTACTCTCAAAAACCTAAAGTACTGCACACGTTGGCGGGTAAGCCGATGGTGTCTCATGTTATTGATACTTGCCAAGAAATTAACGTCGACAAGATTCACTTGATCTACGGCCACGGCAAAGAGCAGATGCAGGCCACCTTAGCGAATGAGCAGGTAAACTGGGTATTGCAAGAACAGCAATTGGGTACTGGCCATGCGGTGATACAAGCCGCTGAACACTTCGCTGATGACGAGCAAATCATCGTCCTCTATGGCGACGTTCCTTTAATTTCATCACAAACGATTGAAGCTTTACTCAATGCACAACCGGCGGGGGGGATTGCATTGCTCACGGTGAAGCTGGATGACCCGACCGGATATGGACGGATTGTACGTCAGCAAGATCAAGTGGTCGCGATTGTTGAGCAAAAAGACGCGAATGCCGAGCAGTTGTTAATTAATGAAGTCAACACCGGTGTGTTAGTCGCGACAGGCCGCGATCTTAAGCGCTGGTTATCTGGATTGTCTAACGATAATGCGCAGGGTGAATACTACTTAACCGATGTTATCGCCGCTGCCCACAGTGAAGGCGGGGTTATTGAAGCCGTTCACCCACAGTCCGCAATGGAAGTCGAAGGGGTGAACGACCGTGTTCAACTCGCTAGCCTAGAGCGCCGTTTCCAATTTTCCCAAGCCCAAGCCTTGTTAAAGCAAGGGGTTATGCTACGCGATCCGAGTCGCTTTGACTTACGCGGCCAAGTGCAATGTGGACAAGATGTTGAAATTGACGCCAATGTGATTATTGAGGGCTCAGTAACAATCGGCAATAACGTGACGATAGGGGCTGGCTCTGTGCTGATCGATTGTGAAATTGATGATAATACTCTCGTGCGCCCATACAGCGTCATTGAAGGAGCAACCGTTGGTGAAACCTGTACGGTTGGGCCATTTGCCCGTCTGCGACCAGGAGCCGAATTGTGTGATGATAGCCACGTTGGTAACTTTGTCGAAATGAAAAACGCCCGTTTAGATCGAGGTTCAAAAGCCAACCACCTTACTTATCTTGGCGATGCTGTGATTGGCCAACGCGTCAATATTGGCGCAGGGACCATCACTTGTAATTACGACGGGGCCAATAAGCACCAAACCATTATTGAAGATGACGTTTTTGTCGGCTCGGACACGCAATTGGTCGCACCGGTCAAAGTCGGCCAAGGCGCGACAATCGGTGCTGGTACCACTGTCACTCGAGATGTGGGTGACGGTGAGCTGGTGATCACTCGAGTAAAAGCGAGGCATATCAGCGATTGGCAACGCCCTAAGAAATCATAATACCAAGTTAACTAATAGCTGATCAATCTAGCGGGTTAAAAGCTCGATAACATGGATTCGATAACATGGTTAAGAAAATAACTTGTAGAATAACGAGTTAGAACCCTTTGTTGATAAGAATAGGCTTGTCTTGTTCTCAAACTTAAACCCTGCGCTATCATTGAGCGCATACTTAATCCGATTGGCATGCGATGACCAATTGTTCGGCGAAGAGCAATAGATGCAGACCAATAAAAAAGGCCCATTTTACAATGGGCCTTTTTGCAATCAAACACGATCACTTAGAGAGAAAAAACTTATAGGCTGAGTTATCACTCTCATCTTTATATTGATAGTTCAGTTCGCGCAAGTGAGCAGAGAAACGGTCAAGATCGGCATCTGGGAGCTCAAACGCACACAAGACACGGCCGTAATCGGCTCCGTGGTTGCGGTAGTTAAACAAGCTGATGTTCCAATGTGTGCCAAGCGTGCTTAAGAACTTCAACAGCGCACCTGGGTACTCGGGAAACTCAAAGCTGTACAAGCGCTCTTTGAGTGCTTTTGAGGGTTTGCCACCAATCATGTAGCGCACGTGTTGCTTAGCCATCTCATCGTCTGAGAGATCTTCAACAGGGTAACCACCTTCACGGAGATCTTTGATGATGGTCTCTAGTTCTTGCTGACCGCCTTGCAAGCGTACACCGACAAAAATATTGGCCAGCTCATCGTCGCTGTAACGGTAGTTAAACTCCGTTACTGCGCGCCCGCCGAGCAATTGGCAAAACTCGAAAAACGCCCCTTCGCGCTCGGGAATGGTCACAGCCAATAATCCCTCGCGCTTCTCGCCGAGTTCACTGCGCTCAGAGACGTAGCGCAAAGCGTGAAAATTGGTATTCGCGCCAGAGAGTACCGTACCGAGTTGCTTGCCCGAGAGCTGGTGTTGAGCAGCGTATTTTTTCAATCCTGCTAACGCGACGGCGCCCGATGGCTCGGCAATAGCACGAACGTCTTCAAAGATATCTTTTACTGCGGCGCAGATCTCATCGCTCGACACACAAATGTGGCCATCGAGGTACTGTTGACAGACGCGAAAGGTTTCATCACCAATACGTTTTACCGCTACCCCTTCAGCAAACAAGCTGATTTGATCGAGTACCACGGGTTCACCAGCGTCTAAGGCGGCTTTCAAGCAAGCAGAGTCTTCCGGCTCGACAGCGATGACTTTGACATCGGGCATCAGCTGTTTTACCAGTACTGCAATCCCGGCTGCGAGACCACCACCGCCGACTTGGACAAAGATATAATCGAGATGGCCATTTTGCTGCAGCATCTCCATCCCCACAGTGCCTTGACCTGCGATCACTAGCGGGTGGTCAAAGGGAGGAACAAACGTATAACCATGCAGCTTGGCAAGACGTTCCGCTTCGCCTTTAGCTTCGTCAAAATTGTTGCCGAACAACAAGACTTCGCCGCCAAATCCCTTTACCGCATCCACTTTGATGTCTGGGGTAATTTCAGGCATGACAATCGTGGTTTTGACGCCGAGCAAACGGCCTGATAGTGCCATACCTTGCGCGTGGTTTCCTGCTGATGCGGCAATCACACCGGCATGTTTTTGCTCGTCACTGAGGTGTGAGAGCATGTTGTAAGCGCCGCGGACCTTAAACGAATGCACTGGCTGGCGATCTTCTCGCTTGATAAAAATGCGATTATCAATCCGATCAGACAGGCGCTGCATGGTTTGTAAAGGCGTGACGATAGCGGCGTCATAAACTGAAGCGCGGAGAATATGGCGCAGATACTCTGCGCCAGTTGGATTGGTTTCACTCATGATCAATCCTCAAACATTGACGTGTCGCGCACCGCTCCTTTGTCAGCACTTGTTGCCATGCTGGCAAATGCCTTCAGCGCAAGAGAAACTTTACGCTCACGAGACACGGGCTTCCAACCGATTTTATCTTGTTCGGCGCGGCGCTCAGCCATTTCTTGCTCAGAAATTTCTAAGTTGATACTGCGACCTGGGATATCAATGGTAATGATGTCATTATCGCGTATTAGGCCAATCGCACCGCCGCTGGCCGCTTCTGGTGACGCGTGACCAATTGAAAGACCAGACGTACCACCAGAGAATCGACCGTCCGTCAGCAGAGCACACTCTTTGCCAATCCCCATTGATTTGAGGTAAGTGGTCGGGTAAAGCATTTCTTGCATGCCTGGGCCGCCTTTAGGGCCTTCGTAACGAATGATCACCACGTGGCCGGCTTTTACTTTGCCACCTAAAATGCCTTCAACTGCATCATCTTGGCTTTCAAAGACAATGGCAGGGCCTTGGAACTTCAAGCTGCCTTCGTCAACCCCTGCCGTTTTTACAATACAACCATCAAGGGCGATATTGCCTTTCAATACCGCAAGACCTCCATCTTGGCTAAAGGCGTTCTCACGATTGCGGATACAGCCGGCTTCGCGGTCGTCGTCCACCGTATCCCAACGGCAATCTTGTGAGAAGGCTTGCGTGGTGCGGATACCCGCTGGACCTGCGCGGTAAAAATCACGGATCTCAGGTGATTGGGTTTGTACTATATCGTATTGAGCCAGTTGTTCTTTCCAGCTCATACCTAAGATGGTTCGTGAGTCTGAGTTGAGTAGGCCTGCGCGATCGAGTTCGCCAAGAATACCCATAACGCCCCCAGCGCGGTGGACATCTTCCATGTGGTACTTCGGCGTCGAAGGCGCCACTTTACACAAGTGAGGAACCAGGCGTGACATGCGATCGATATCATCCATATCAAAATCGATTTTGCCTTCCTGAGCCGCCGCTAAAAGGTGCAAAACCGTGTTGGTTGAGCCACCCATAGCAATATCAAGTGCCATGGCATTTTCGAAAGCGGCTTTGTTGGCGATATTGCGCGGTAACAGGGCTTCTTCATCTTGCTCGTAGTAACGACGAGTAATATCAACGATTCGACGGCCCGCATTGAGGAAGAGGTCCTTGCGGTCGGCGTGGGTGGCCAGCATAGAGCCGTTACCCGGTTGAGATAGGCCCAAGGCTTCGGTCAAACAGTTCATTGAATTCGCGGTAAACATCCCTGAACAAGAACCACAGGTCGGGCAGGCTGAGCGCTCAATTTGCTCACTTTGCTCATCAGAAACGGTTGGATCGGCACCTTGGATCATCGCATCAACCAAGTCGAGTTTGATCAATTGATCCGACAATTTGGTTTTACCCGCTTCCATTGGGCCACCAGAAACAAAGATCACTGGGATATTGATGCGCATTGCTGCCATCAGCATTCCTGGGGTAATTTTGTCACAGTTTGAAATACACACCATCGCATCGGCACAGTGAGCATTGACCATGTATTCGACAGAGTCTGCAATCAAGTCACGTGAAGGCAAAGAGTAAAGCATGCCGCCGTGGCCCATTGCGATACCGTCATCGACAGCGATGGTATTGAATTCTTTAGCAATACCACCCGCTTCTTCGATTTCACGAGCGACCAGTTGACCGAGGTCTTTGAGGTGGACGTGGCCAGGAACGAACTGAGTAAATGAGTTAACTACGGCGATAATGGGTTTACCAAAGTCATCGTCTTTAACGCCTGTTGCGCGCCATAATGCGCGAGCACCGGCCATGTTGCGGCCGTGAGTAGTTGTAGCGGATCTATATTTAGGCATTTGAGATGACTCCTTACTTCTCATTCTCTGGGTAAACGTAATCTAACCAGCCCCATTTATCTTCGGTGGTGCCGTTAAATAAGCCAAAGTAGGCTTTTTGTAAATCTTCGGTAATCGGGCCGCGAGCGCCATTGCCCACTTCGATGCGATCAACAGAGCGCACGGGGACAATTTCCGCCGCTGTGCCAGTCATAAAAATTTCGTCAGCGAGGTAAAGCGATTCGCGAGCGATGTTGGCTTCTTGTACTGGGTAGCCTTTATCACGCGCTAAGGTCATGATTGAATCACGAGTGATACCGGGCAAAATTGCGCTGGTGGTTGGCGGGGTTAAAATGACGCCATCTTTGATAACAAAAATGTTTTCACCCGCACCTTCAGAAAGGTAGCCATCGACACTGAGTGCAATACCTTCGTCGTAACCGTGACGACGCGCCTCACCACCGATCAGCAATGAAGACAGGTAGTTACCGCCTGCTTTTGCACCGGTTGGGATGGTGTTCGGCGCAAGGCGATTCCAACTGGAAATCATCGCATCCACCCCGTTTTTCAACGCTTCTTCGCCAAGGTACGCTCCCCAAGGGAAAGCGGCAATGATTAAATCCATTTCTGTGTCTGCTGGTGGGCATACGCCGAGGCCAACATTGCCGACAAAGGCTAACGGGCGGATATAGGCATCATTGAGTTTGTTTTGACGCAGAGTTTCTCGGGTGGCTTCCATGATTTCCTCTGCGCTGTAGGGAATGGGGAAGCGGTAGATCTTGGCCGAGTTAATCAAACGTTCAGCGTGCTCTTGGTGGCGAAAGACGATCGGTCCTTTTGGGGTGTTGTAACAACGAACGCCTTCAAAGACGGAGGTCCCGTAGTGCATAGCGTGTGTCAAAACGTGAACATTCGCTTCGGCCCAAGGTTTGAGTTCGCCGTTGAACCAAATGTAGTCTGCAGTTGTGTTTGCCATTGTTGTTGCCTTCCTATGCACTAACTTGTTTTTGTAAATTGTTGTTGGGAAGTTGATCATTCGGGATTTTGATCACTTCGACGGTTTTGATGTCCCAAAGCTTTTCAATTTGATTGACCAAAAAGGAAATAGGACGATCGCTGTCGACAATAATTTCCACACTGGCAATATGGCTAGCGTGGTTTTGCGTCGCCGCGACTTGCTTGATGATAAAACCGCGGTGGCGAGTAACGCGCAGCACGCGTTCTAGTAAAACCGGTTTGTCGTCAGCTTTGATGTCTAATAAATAACGTTCCATGGCTCAATAGTCTCCTAGGTATTCTCTAACATATCACTGTTTGAGGCACCTGGTGGAACAAGTGGCCAAACATTTTCTTCTTCGTCGATTAAGACGTGCAGTAAGTAAGACGTTTTACTGGCGAGCATCTCTTGCAGTGCCGGTACAACTTCTTCTTTGGTGGTGATGGTTTTACCTGGGATATCAAAGGCCTTGGCAAGGGTGATGAAGTCCGGGTTGTCATCGAGAATGGTTTCACTGTGGCGACCGTCAAAGAAAAGCGACTGCCATTGGCGCACCATACCTAAGCGCTGGTTGTTGAGCAGCACGATTTTAACTGGGATTTGGCGACGCTTCAGGGTGCCGAGTTCTTGGATGTTCATCATAAATGAGCCATCACCGGTAATCAGGATCGACTGATCATCCGGACGTGCAACGGCTGCGCCCATGGCTGCGGGTAAACCAAAGCCCATTGTCCCCAAACCTGCCGAGGTGATGAAGTTTTGCGGATCGCGCGGCTGAATGTGTTGCGCTGCCCACATCTGGTGCTGCCCGACATCGGTCGATACCATACTTGAATCTGGCATCATGTCCGACAGATACTTGAGCAGCAGCGGCGCATAAATTAACTCGCCTGGATGGTCGTAGCGCCACTTAAAGCCACTGCGCAAGCTCTCACTGTGGTGTAACCAAGGCGTAATGTCGTGAGTTAGCTCAAGGCGGGGAAGAATATCGTTAATCTCGCCACGCAATGGGGCGTTGGCGTGACGTAACTTGTTGAGTTCCGCTGCATCAATATCAATGTGAATGACTTTGGCATTCGGGGCAAAAGTATCGAGTTTGCCGGTGACTCGGTCGTCAAAACGCGCGCCAACCACCACGAGAAGATCCGATTCTTGAACCACGAGGTTCGCGGCTTTAGTGCCATGCATGCCCAGCATACCTAAGTAATGAGGGTCGTGACGCTCTATTGTTCCCAACCCTTTAAGAGTGCTGACGACTGGCATGGGGTTAAGTCGTAAAAACTCTCGTACACACTGAGTGGCTTTGGCAAGCTGAACACCGCCACCAACGTAAAAAACAGGACGTTTAGCTTCAGAGAGTAGGGTTTGAGCTTTGGCAACAGCATGGTTATCAACAGTGGGCAGAGCGGGGATGGTAACAGGAGGAAGTACGCTGGTTGGAGCTTGGCCAAGTTGAACATCTTTGGCTATATCGACAATCACAGGGCCAGGGCGTCCAGTTTTCGCCACCTCAAAGGCTTCAGCGAGAGTCGGGGCTAAGTCTTCGATTTCAGTCACCAAATAACTGTGTTTGGTACACGCTAATGACATTCCGATCACATCCATTTCTTGGAAAGCGTCGGTGCCGATATGCGAACTGGCCACTTGACCGGTGATGGCCACAACGGGAATTGAGTCGAGGAAGGCATCGGCAAGGCCAGTCACCAAGTTGGTGGCTCCTGGGCCGGAAGTGGCCATACAGACGGCAACGTCTTGAGTGGCCCTTGCCATCCCAATCGCGGCCATGGCCGCGCCTTGTTCATGGCGACAAAGGATATGCTCCACTCCGCCGTCGTAAAGGGCATCGTATATGGGCATGATCGCCCCGCCCGGATAACCAAAGACGGTTTCAATGCCTTGTTGTTTTAAGGCGGATACAACTAATTCAGCACCTGTCATTGCTTACTCCCGTCTGTGGTGTGGTTGTGTTTGTTTGGCACATAGTGTGTGCTCCCATTCTTCCTGTCGTTATTATCATGGCCTATTTTTCTTGGCCCAATTTTTCAGTTGTAAAAAAACCCCCGGACTTTTCAGTGCGGGGGTTTAGAAATTCTTATGTTTACTTATCGCCCATAAGACCCCGCGCGGTGCCAATAATGACCACGACAATCAGGAGTACCAGTGAGTTAATTAGGGCAATTAGGTTCATTTATTACGTATTTTCTATTTTTTTACTAAGAAAGTGTTTGCACCCTTAGTGTTATCATAAAAAACTGTTAACTGACAAGAGAAAACTCATTCTTTTTTCATCTTTCTTATCATTAAAAATACGGTAAATAACTAAGGTGGATAAAAACCAGTGACTTATTGAAAGGGGTAATGGAATGGGATTGTCGATAGTTTACAGCCGAGCGATTGTCGGCGTAGAAGCGCCGCTGATTTCAATTGAAGTGCATATTAGTAATGGGATGCCGGGTTTTGCATTAGTCGGTTTGCCTGAAACCACGGTAAAAGAAGCTAAAGATCGGGTTAGAAGTGCGATCATCAATTCGCAATTTGAGTTTCCCAGCAAGAGGATCACGGTTAATTTAGCGCCGGCGGATTTACCGAAAGAAGGAGGGCGGTTTGACTTGCCGATTGCCTTGGGGATTTTAGCTGCCTCCGATCAAGTTCCACATGAAACCTTATCTCAGTACGAATTTTTAGGAGAGTTAGCGCTTTCTGGCCATTTGCGCACGGTAAAAGGCGTTTTGCCTGCCGCGCTCGCTGCCAAAGCGGCTACCCGACAATTAATTGTCCCAGACAATAACTCAGGGGAAGCTGGGCTCGTAGATGCTGATCATCGCTCTGCGTCGAGCTTGTTGGCCGTGTGCGCCCATTTATCCAATGAGAAGCCCCTAATCCTCAAGCCGGTACTCAAGGTGGTGAAAGAGGTTGTCGAAGAGCGCGATTTACAAGATATTATCGGTCAGCAACAAGGTAAGCGGGCGTTAGAAATAGCCGCGGCAGGCGGGCACAACTTACTGTTTCTCGGCCCGCCCGGTACCGGGAAAACCATGTTGGCCAGTCGCTTGTGCGATTTACTGCCGGAAATGGGGGATGAAGAGGCGATGGAAACGGCTGCCGTGGCCTCGCTGGTGGGTAATGACATTCACAGCGGCAATTGGAAAACCAGGCCATTTCGCTCTCCTCATCACTCAAGCTCAATGGCCGCGTTAGTGGGGGGCGGCAGTATTCCTCGCCCTGGTGAGATTTCTCTCTCTCACAATGGCATTTTATTTCTTGATGAGATGCCGGAGTTTGAACGCAAGGTACTCGATTCATTGCGCGAACCGTTAGAATCCGGAGAAATTGTGATCTCTCGTGTACAAGGAAAAACCCGCTTTCCGGCTCGCTTTCAACTGATTGGCGCTCTTAATCCCAGTCCGACTGGCTATTATGAAGGAGAGCAAGCCAGAGCCAACCCTCAAACCATTTTGCGCTACTTAGGACGATTATCTGGCCCTTTACTCGATCGCTTTGATATGTCGTTAGAAATCCCATCCTTACCCAAGGGAACTCTCGCTGAAGGCGGCGATCGGGGTGAAACAACCGAGGTGGTGAAAGCGCGAGTCAATCAAGCTAGGGCTACGATGTTGGCGCGTTGTGGCAAGATCAACAGCCGTCTCAATACGCGAGAAATAGAACAGTATTGCCCACTGGTAAAGCAAGATGCCGAGTTTTTAGAGCAAGCTTTGCATCAACTTGGTCTGTCGATTCGCGCGTACCATCGCATCATTAAAGTGGCACGTACGATCTCCGATCTCAATGGCGAGGAGCAAATTAGCCGGGCACACCTGTGTGAAGCACTGGGCTATCGTTCGATGGATCGCTTAATGAAGCAGCTAACGGAACAAACGGTTTGGCCTTAAGCTGATCGCTTGGTTAGGGTTGGAGTGGCTATTTCGCGGTGTGCTCTGGTCGTTAAAATACCGCAAAAGAAACAGCGCAAACCATGGCGTATGGGCTATGAAAGTGTCAACGGGTTTGTATAATGTTGCGCTCCTTTTCGAGCCAAGATGTTTATTTATGCCCTACATGATTTTGCTGCTGAACGCGGTGCTGGTGATAACCAATACGGCTATTTTTTCATTGTTAATTTGTTTGGTCGCGGTTTTAAAGTTCGCATTACCGATCCCAGTATGGCGTCGTTTGATGACGCGTTTGGCCGATGGTTGGATGTGGTGCTGGGCCACGGTGAACCACGGTGTTTTGGCCTTGAGTAATCGCGTTGATTGGCAGTTAAATTGCCCTGAAGGCTTGAGTAAAAAAGAGTGGTATCTTTTGATTTGTAACCACTTAAGTTGGGCAGACATCGTGGTGTTGTGCTGCGTGTTTAGAAATCAAATCCCCATGCCGAAGTTCTTTTTAAAGCAGCAACTGCTTTATGTCCCTTTTGTCGGAATGGCTTGTTGGGCTTTAAATATGCCTTTTATGCGCCGTTACTCTAAAGCATATTTGCTGCGCCACCCGGAGAAAAAAGGCCAAGATCTCGAGGCGACTCGCCGGGCTTGTTTGCAGTTTCGCCACTGTCCGACTGCCGTGGTTAATTATGTGGAAGGCACGCGCTTTACCGCTCAAAAACACCAGAGTACCCATTCGCCTTATCGCCACTTGTTAGCGCCAAAATCAGGTGGCATCGGCTATGCCATGTCGACAATGGGCGAGCAATTCAACGCGGTGATCGATGTAACCTTAGCTTATCCAGACAACCGAAAAAGCCCTTTTCAAGCGATGTTAATGGGAAAAATGAAACGGATTGTGGTGGACGTTAAGGTACACAGTGTCGAGCCAATCCAAGGCAATTACTTTGAAGACAAACAATTTAAACGCCACTTTCAGGCGTGGTTACACCGGGTTTGGCAAAACAAGGATGCGCGTTTAGAAAGTCTATACCAGGCTGAGCCAGAGGTCTGTGACACGATTGATGAGACAATAAATGGTGAGACAATAAAAAACTCACCGCAGTGAGTTTTTTATCGGTTGGAATACGATGCGGTCGATTACTTTTTCAATAAATAATCGACTAAGTCGTAATACTCGTCCATGGTTTTAATGCCTTGAGCAACCACTAAATACTTGTTGTTGACGACCACAGACGGTACGCCGGTCAAGCCGTGGTCTTTAAACGATTTGCTAAAGCGGCGCGCCATTGAGTCAACGGCAAAGCTGTTGTATTCCGCATCAAACTTTTTGCCATCAATACCGTGATCTGTAAAGATTTGCTTTAATTCCGCTTCGTTTTTTGGCGCTTGGCGCAGCTGGTGAATTTGGTTGAACATCACCGGGATCATTTTATCTTCAATGTTCATCACCACCATAGTTGCATAGGCTTTGCTCATTGAAAGACCCATGTCTCCACCCATAAAGTCGACGTGATTTTTTTGAAACTCAACGTTGTCAGGCAAGTGGTCTTTTAGCTTTTCAATCACAGGTTCGAAGTTGTAGCAATGCGGGCAGTAAAAAGAGAAAAACTCGGTAACCTGAGGACTTTTTGATTTAGGGGTACTTAACTCTTTGTATTGTTCGCCTTCTTTGTAGTTGGCGGCGTGAGCCGATACGCTGATACACGCGGCGACTAATAGGGCAAAAAACTTTTTCATAACTCTCTCCAATTAAAAAACAGTACCATCACCATTGTGAGAATAAAGTGAGTGGCGGTTGCAAAATAGTGCTAGTTTGTTCTTCTAATGCATTGATTTGATTTTGCCAATACGGCTCTTGCTGAAACCATGGAAACGCTTTTGGAAAAGCCGGGTCTTGCCATCGTTTTGCTATCCATGCCATATAGTTCAACATACGTAGACCGCGTAAAGGCTCGATAAGTTTCAACTCATTAACGTCAAAGTGGCAAAAGTTTTGGTAGGACTCAAGCAAGATATCTAATTGCATCCGTTTATCGTTTTGTTCACCATTGAGCAGCATCCAAATATCTTGGATGGCCGGGCCATTGGTGATGTCATCAAAATCGACAAACAAAGGCCCATCTCGCCATAAAATATTACTCGGATGACAATCGCCGTGTAAGCGTCTTACGGTAAAGGGTTGACTCAGTGCGGGGGTTAATTCGGTGAGCAGTTGTTCCATTGCTTGGATCAGTCGCCCGCGCAGTGATGAAGGAATCAGATCACACTGACTGATGGTTTCAATCGGGGAGTCCATGGTAGTGAGATCACACAAGGTACGGCGATGCTGAAATTGGCTCGCTTGGCCGATTTGGTGGATTTGGCCCAAGTAGTGACCGACGCTGTCGAGTTGGTCGTCGTTATCCACTTCGAAGTTGCGCCCACCAACACTTGGGTAAAGTGCAAATAGGTAGCCTTGGTATTGATGTACGCTTTGCCCTTCGATCACTACAGGGGCGATAACCGGGATGTTATTTTGTTGCAGTGCTAGACAAAATTGATGTTCTTCGAGAATTTGTGCTTTGCTCCAACGCTGTGGGCGATAGAACTTCACGACATAGCGCTGTTTTTCTTCGTCAGTAAATTGATAAACGCGATTTTCGTAACTGTTGAGCGCCAGCAGGCCTGATTCTGCTCTGATCCCTATCTCTGCCATGGCTTGCCAGATAGAATCCGGAGTCAAGCCAGAGAAGTTGAATTGCGGTTGTGTCATTGTCTCTTCTAATGCATTGCTGCATTAGGCCAAAAAACAGGTAATGGCACAGTATAAACACGTTCTGGGACAGGAAACTAGCAATAGTGCCAGTCAATGTTGACCGCTATTCAATTCCGCGAGCTTTGAGTAACGCTTGCTTAAAGTCACTCTCATGGTCTTTTTGTAAGCCGGGAATGGGTGCACTGGCTGCTTGCTGTTGCATTTTTAAATGGTAGATCAGCATGTCGTCGGTTAATTGCTCTAAACCTTGAGTGAGTTTGAGCTCAGTCGCAATGGCATTTAAGCAGTCACACAAGCTCAAATCCGGTGATTGTTGCCAGTATGGATTTAACAACGACAGAAGTTCATCAATGCGGTGGCAGCTCATAGACATTTTCCTTTCTGTTTCTCGATAGTGAGAACAAAACGTTAACAGAAGGAATGCGCTGAGAGTTTGATTTGGATTAAAAAAGCGCAGCTTTCGCTGCGCATTTTTTAAGCGGCGTGTACAACTTCATTAACAATAACAGAATGAGCTTTGAGGGTTCTCTCCGTCATCATTTTGTTGACAGCAGCGGATTGGTGCTTAGTCGGCGCTTTGGCAAAGCCAGAACGGCGACGTGTCGCACTGCGATTGGTGTGTGAGCACCTGACAGTCGTCGGTCGCATTATCTTACCTGATTGTGTGGCAAATCCATTGCCTAACAATGTCCCTGAAGCAATTTGGAGCACGAGTATTCACTCTGGCTCTATTGGTTGAGTCACCATTCCGAAACATTACTTCAGGATTGCTCATCGTATAAACGATGTTCAATTTATATTATCACCGTTGAATAACTAAATCGATAAGTCAATCAAAGTTATGACATGTTTTTTGCATAATTTTCAAACAATACAGTAGAGTGAAAGAAAGTCTTGATATAGGCATATCGGTGTCGTGAGATAATAGATAGGGGGCAATATGTCATTGTGGAAAAAAACGTTAGCCAGCTTGGGAATTGGCGCTACTAAGGTCGACGTCAGTATTAAACAACCCGCACTTTACCCCGGTCAAAGCGTAGAGATCCAAGCGCATGTGTATGGCGGGTCTACCGAGCAAGTCATCGAGCAATTATCAATCCGTTTGTGTTGTCAGTATTGGCAAGATATCGATCCTAACCGAGATGAGCCTGGCTCTAATGTCGGCAAGCGAGAAGCTGTCACTTATACCTTGGCGGAAAGCCATTTACCTGAGTCTTTTTCTGTTGCCAGTGGCGAAGAAAAAGTCTTTGCGCTCACCTTATCTCTGCCTTGGGAAACACCCATTACCTTGTCTGATGCCAAAGTTTGGTTAGACACTTCGCTAGACATTGCCTATGCCCTTGACCCAAGGAACAAAGCCTCGATTACTGTCCGCCCAGACCCGGTGTTAGATGAAGTGCTTTCGCTGTTTGAAGAGCAAGGTTTTCGCATCCGGCAAGTCGAATGTGAAGCGGTGGATGGTCTGGCGGTACCTTTTGTCGAAGAGTTTGAATTTGTTCCTGTCGACGGGCCATTTCACGGAGTGTGGCGCGAGCTGGAAGTGGCGATCCATCGCAATGATCAGAGTATGACCTTGTGGATGGCCATCGATAGACACCGAGACGGATTAAGGGGAATGTTGGCTTCAGTGCTCAATCGCAATGAGACTTTTCCACCGTTGGTACTGGATGTCACTGCGTCTCGTGAGCAGCTAAAAAGCGCGTTAATGCGCTACCTTGAAAGCATGGATTAATTAAGCGTACACGTGTAAGCTAGAAGTGGTTTATACACAAAGCCACATGGTGAGTTACATGACTACGCACAATCCGATCCTATCTAGTTACAGTAAAAATGAAGAACGATGGAATGCCATCACTCATGCTTTAGGCGCGGTGGCGTCGGCAATTGCCACCTTGTGTTTATTGAGTGCTATCCCATTCAGTGAGAAGGTGAAGTGGGTCAGTATTGCGGTCTATGGCGTCAGTTTAGTCACACTATTTACCGCGTCAACTCTCTATCATTCCCTGTTTATTGCTGGTGCTCGCCGCTGGTTGAAAATCTTAGATCACTGTGCAATTTATCTATTGATTGCCGGTACTTATACCCCTTTTTTACTCATCGGCCTCAATACCTCTTTGGCCTTGACTTTGATGTGGGTGATTTGGTTAGTGGCTTTGCTTGGCGTACTGTTTAAACTGCGCTTTGTCGATCGTTACAAGCGCTTGTCGGTAGGGCTGTATTTACTGATGGGGTGGTTGTCGCTGATTGCCATTTATCAGATGTGGCTAATGCTGCCGTTGACCAGCTTGATTTTACTCGCTGCTGGCGGGGTGACCTATTCCTTGGGCGTATTCTTCTATGTCGCCAAAACTCTTCCTTATCATCACGCTATTTGGCATTTGTTCGTTTTGGGCGGGGCGAGCTGTCATTTTATTGCTGTTGCCCATTTGCTCTAGTGTAGCGCTAAGCCTGTTATCGTTCGCTGGCTCATACCAAGTTCTAAGTCCAAAGCGCGGTTAAACAAGCGATAACAGGTCTAGTAAGCGAGAAAGGCACAATCACGGATACTCTTAAGGCTTACCGCGTTTCCAGTTCGTCCAAACTGACTTTAATACGGTAGTGCGACAGTTGTGGAACATCAAAACTCAGCATGGTTCCGGCTTTTGTGCTTTGTGTGCGCAAGTAGGTCTCGGGCAATCGCTTAATCGCTTGCCAAACCGCGCGAGTTTCTTGAGTGAGAGGTTTGCCCTGGTCATCTTGAATATCAATGTCAATGCTTAGCTTGATGATCGGGTCTTGGCTTTGGTTGCTGATCGCGGTTGGGATGTGTAATTGGCCCTTGCGATAGTCAGCTTTACCGAGCACTAAATCGACCCCAGCGTGGCTCAACTGATAAATCGGCTTATCTTGTTTCAGGTCAACATCGATATACTGTGGGCTCGGCACGTGTTTTAGCGGCACTGGGGTCGCCGTGACGGTGGGCGTGTCTAAGTGACGCTCTTTTGCGTTCAACGGCGAACTGACCTGGGGCGAGTCGGCTGAGTTTGACTTTGGGTAGTGCCAGGTGAAATCGGGGTTGAGGATCACCTTAGTGCCATCGTCGAGCGTGGCTTGTTGTGCACTCAATACCGAGGGACTCAACAGGGCGGTGAGCAGTAAACTACTTAGGGTTAGGGGATGATATTTCATGGGGTTATCGCTTCCAAAAGGCTGGAAAAAACAGCACAAGTATAGTGAGAATTTCTAATCGCCCTAATAACATACCAAAACTCAGTATCCATTTAGCGGCGGCGGGTAAAGGCGCAAAGTTGCCTGTGGGACCAATTATCTGTCCCATGCCAGGGCCGACATTGGCAACCGCGGTAATAGCGCCAGTAATACTGGTGATGACATCGAGACCAATGATACTAAGACTGGCCGCAATGGCTAAAATACTGATGAAAAACATCAACACAAAAGCGACAACAGAGCGAATGACATCGTCGTTGACCGGTCTTTGGTTATAGCGTTGAACAAACACCCCCGATGGGTGGATCAATTTCATGATTTGCTTATTGAGTAGGGTCATCGCGATTTGAAAGCGAAACACTTTGATGCCACCAGAAGTAGAGCCTGAGCAGGCCCCTGCCATTAACAAGAAGGCAAATAACGTGGTTGGCAATGCTCCCCAAGCGGTAAAGTCCTCTAAGCCAAATCCTGTTGTGGTGACAACGGAAATAATATTAAACATGCTCACGCGAATCGCATCGAGCACACTGTAGCCATCTTTGACGACCATCCACAAACTGATCACGGCGGTACTCGCGAGGATGAGTTTGATAAAACCTTGCACTTGAGCATCCGATATCAAGGTGCGCCAGTCGCGTTTTTTTAAAGCAGAGATAAAGAGTAAAAATGGCAGCCCTCCCATAAACATGAAGAGAATGGCTACCCAATGAGCGCCGTGTGAAAAGTGATTCATCGAGCCGTCTGAGGTGGAGTAACCCCCGGTCGATAAGGTGGTAAAAGCGTGATTAATGGCATCAAAGACCGACATCCCGGTCATGATAAAACCGAATGTGCACAATAATGTCAGCACCAAATAGACGATGACAATGTTCTTGGCCACGGTTTTGGCTCTTGGGCTGCTTTTGTCTGACCAATCTGAAGACTCAGTGTGAAACAGTTTCATGCCGCCGACATTGAGCATGGGCAATACGGCAACCGCCATGACAATAAAACCGATTCCCCCTAACCACTGCAGTGTTGAGCGCCACAACAAAATACTGGGGGCCATATTGTCGAGCCCGCTCAGGACTGTTGAGCCTGTGGTGGTGATACCCGACATGGTTTCAAAGTAGGCATCGGTAAAACTGATGTGATTGATAAACATAAACGGCAAGGCGGCGAACACACTGGCGATGCTCCACACCATGCTGGTGATTAAAAACATATCCCTCACCCCGAGGCGGAAACGAGCAGTGCGTCCGAGGGTTAAGCACAAAAACGCCGCGATATGAGTAATGATCACCGCTTGGGCAAAGTCGATAAAACCGCCTGTGGCAGTAAAAAAAGCCAACAAGGTGGGAATATACATAAATAGGGCCAGTTTGGAGAGCACCAGCCCGACAAAAAACAAGATAGAACGTAAGTTAACCATACCCCTGGCTCCTTTAGAGGAAAAAGGCACTCGGTTGGAACAGCGCTTCTACGTCTGGGACATACTTCTTATTGACTAAGAACATCACCACGTGATCATCTTGTTGGATCACCGTTTTGTCATGGGCGATCATCACTTCTTCCCCGCGCACAATGGCGCCGATGGTGGTGCCCGGAGGTAACTTGATCTCTTCAATGGCTTTGCCGACGACTTTAGAGGTACTTTCATCGCCATGAGCAATCGCTTCAATGGCTTCTGCCGCGCCGCGTCTGAGGGAGGAAACATTGACAATATCAGCGCGTCTGACATGAGTTAACAATGCCGAAATGGTGGCCTGTTGAGGAGAGATGGCAATGTCGATAACACCGCCTTGCACTAGGTCAACATAGGCACTTCGCTGGATCAGCACCATGACTTTTTTCGCCCCCATACGCTTGGCTAGCATGGCGGACATGATGTTGGTTTCGTCTTCGTTGGTCAGGGCGATAAAGACATCGACTTGATCGATATTTTCTTCAGATAACAGCTCCTGATCGGCGGCGTCACCACAAAAAACGATGGTGTGCTCTAATTCTTCTGATAGGCGCTCTGCCCGTTTGTAGTCACGCTCAATCAATTTGATGCTGTAGTCTTGCTCCAAACGCTTGGCCAGACTCGAACCAATATTGCCGCCACCGACGATCATAATACGTCGATAGGGTTTTTCTAAACGCTGTAATTCACTCATGACCGAGCGAATGTGGTTATTGGCTGCGACGAAAAAGACTTCATCATCGGCTTCAATGACCGTGGTACCTTGCGGACGAATAGCACGGCCTTGACGGAAAATGGCCGCCACGCGCGTATCTATGTGTGGCATGTGCTCGCGCAAAGCCGAGAGAGCATTGCCGACCAAAGGGCCACCGTAGTAAGCCTTTACCGCTACCAGACACACTTTTTTATCGGCGAAATTGACCACTTGCAGTGCACCTGGGTATTGGATCAGTCTCTCGATATAGCCGGTAACCAGCTCTTCTGGCGCAATAAGGTGATCGACCGGTACGGCGCCTGACTGAAAAAGAGCATCCTTGTGAGTGAGATATTGAGGAGAACGAATACGAGCAACGCGGTTTGGGGTGTTGTAGAGCGTGAAAGCCACTTGACAGGCTGCCATGTTCACTTCGTCAGTGTTGGTGACAGCGACTAACATGTCAGCATCTTGTGCACCAGCTTCTTGCAGTACATCAGGGTGGCTAGCGTAACCGGTGACCACTCTTAAGTCGTACTTATCTTGTAGCTCTCTGAGGCGCTCAGGGTTGGTGTCGACAATCGTGATGTCGTTGTTTTCACCGACTAAGTTCTCTGCCAAGGTTCGACCAACTTGACCGGCGCCAAGGATGATTATTTTCATATTAGATTCTCATCATTTATCGTCATCGCATCCTTGCTGTGACGTTTAGTTCGCGTTTTTAGTCATGACGGCGTAGTAAAATCCATCCATGTTATCTTCACCGGGCACAATTTGACGGCCGGGGTCATTTGCGTCTGTATCTAACAGCTGCGCATCCTCTGTTTGAGCCAAGAAGCGCTTAACTTGTTCTTTGTTTTCTGCCGGAGTGATAGAACAAGTGGCGTAAACCAAGCGTCCCCCCGGTTTTAACATCGTCCACATGGCTTGTAAGATCTCTTGCTGTAACTCAACCAGAGCGTCAATGTCTTCTTTACGGCGCAACCATTTGATGTCGGGATGACGGCGAATAACACCGGTTGCCGAGCAAGGCGCATCGAGGAGAATGCGATCAAATTGTTCACCTTGCCACCAAGTGCGCGGGGCGCGGGCGTCACCGTGAATCACTTCAGCGCTGAGTTGTAAACGCGTGAGGTTATCATTAACTCGCTCGAGACGTTGTTGATCACAGTCAATGGCAACCACTTGCGCCTTGGGAGTGGTCTCCAAAATATGGGCGGTTTTGCCACCAGGTGCGGCGCAGCAATCCAATATCAGTTCGCCCTCTTTGGGATCTAAATACTGATAGGCCAATTGTGCCGCGGCATCTTGTACTGACACCCAACCCTGCTCAAAACCCGGTAGCGCGTACACATCACAAGGTTTGCTCAGCAGGAGCGCTTCTTGGGCTTGGTGGTGGGGATGGCTTTCAATACCTTGTTGGTCTAACAGGGCTTGGTATTGCTCACGAGTGTGGTGTTGGCGGTTAACGCGTAACCACATTGGCGCTTTTTGATTGTTGGCCTCGACGATGTCGACCCATTGCTCTGGGTAGCTGGCTTTAAGTGTGTTGAGTAACCAGCTAGGGTGGGTATAACGTCCGGCATCATGACTCATGGCTTTTTGGTCTAGTGTCTCTTGCTGGCGTTGGTAGCTGCGCAGTACCGCGTTGATTAACCCTCTTAGTTTCGGGCCTTTGAGCGCTTTTGTCCCCTCAACGGTTTCGGCGACCGCAGCGTGCGCAGGAATACGCATATAGCCGAGTTGGTATAAGCCGATTAAAATTAAGTGATGAAAGACGCGTTGTTTCCCTTTTAGGGGTTTGTCCATCAATTGGTTGGCAATGGATTCGAGTCTGGGTAAGTAACGCAAAGCGCCGTAGCACATTTCTTGTAATAGAGCGTGGTCTCGTGGCTTGATGGCCGACTGCGCTAAGGGCAATGCCGTTGATAAGGACTGGCCTTTATCGACAACAGAAAAGAGGACTTGAGCGGCAGAAGCGCGAACATTCATCTCAGTGATACCTTAAAAACAAAGGAGGGCATCTCTGCCCTCAAAAGTACGTTTGCTTGGTGAAAGGCCACCAAGAATTAATTAAGCGATTGACCTACTTCAAACCAGCTGGCTTTGGAATTTAATACGTCTGCTACCGGCATGGCTTTTTTTCCAGGGATTTGAATCTGCTCTAGAACCAATTGCCCTTGCCCTGTGGCCACGACAATGCCGTTTTTATCGGCACGTAAAATCGTACCGGGTTGGGCGTCGCTATTACCCTGCTCGACACGGCTTTGCCAGACTTTGACCGTTTGTTCTTGAACTTCGAAGTGACTGACTGGCCACGGATTAAAAGCACGAACACAGCGTTCAATATGCTCGGCAGAGTCCGCCCATTGAATTCGAGCTTCTTCTTTGCTGAGTTTCTTGGCGTAATTGGCTTGTGCATCGTCTTGAGGGGTTGCAATGACCTTGCCTTGATTGATCTCAGTTAAACATTCCAGTAGGGCTTGTGGGCCGAGTTGCGCTAATTTGGCAAACATGGTGCTGCTGGTATCACGGCTTTCAACGGGGATTTTGGCAATATTGAGAATATCGCCGGTATCCAGGCCAACGTCCATTTGCATAATGGTGACTCCGGCTTCTTTATCCCCGGCCCAAATAGCACGTTGGATTGGCGCAGCGCCTCGCCAGCGTGGCAAAATGGAAAAGTGGATATTGATACAACCCAAGCGTGGGGTATCGAGCACAATTTTGGGCAACAGTTGACCATAAGCGACGACGATCATCACATCAGCATTGAGGCTGGCGAGTTCTTGTTGAGCGCTTTCTGCTTTAAAGCTTTCTGGCTGATAAACATCAATGCCGTGTTCAATCGCTAATTGTTTAACGGGACTGGCAGTGAGTTTTTTACCGCGCCCGGCCGGTTTGTCCGGTTGGGTGTATACCGCGATCACCTCATGTTCTGAGGACAGCAACGCCGCCAAGTGTTGGGCGGCAAAATCAGGCGTACCAGCAAAGACAATACGTAGGGGTTGAGTCAAGAGAATGTCCTTGTGTTATGGCTTAAGAATTCGATTGTTGAGCGTGTTTGGCGTTGAGGCGCTTGAGTTTCAACATTTTGTCTTGAATGCGCTTGCGCTTCAGGGGTGACAGGTAGTCGACAAACAGCTTGCCATTGATGTGATCGATTTCGTGTTGAACGCAGATAGACAGTAGGCCATCGGCGTCAAATGTGTATTCTTTGCCGTCTCGGTCTAAGGCTTTGACGCTCACGTTCGCCGCGCGAGGCACTAAGGCACGCGCACCGGGAATCGACAAGCAACCTTCTTCGATACCGTCATCGCCGCTCTGCTGTATAATTTCCGGATTGATCAACACCATAGGCTGGTCTCGGGTGTCAGAAACATCAATAACAATAATGCGTTGATGAATATCGACCTGAGTGGCGGCAAGGCCAATCCCTTCTTCGTCGTACATGGTTTCGATCATGTCATCGACAATTTTTTGGACTTCTGGCGTCACAGCTTCCACAGGGGCCGCAACGGTGCGCAAACGCTCATCGGGAAAAATTAATACATTTAATACAGACATAGTTACTCAAAGTTTTGTGCTGAGCCATTAAAAGGCAAAAGGTTTCGCTTTAATTCTAGTCATTTTACCATCTAAATAACAGTATAGCGGCAGCTTTTTTCACCGTGTTATATAGTTAGTAGTAAGACTTCTACCGTTAGCTGTCAAACCGCTGAGGTTATTCACATCACTCGCCGAGCCTTCGTGTGATGGTTTTCACCAGTCATGTCATTAAGGGAAGGGCGGATGAGACAACCCGCCTGCACAATGTATTGTTTATGCCCTCTAAATGGTGAGGGAGGAGGAGCGAGAGGATGCGAAAGTCACTGTCACCAGAACTCGTTTGGTTGGCGCTGAGTTTGTTGCCCAAAGTGGGTCCAAAGCGTTTAGCACAGCTATGGCCGAAGATTCCTGTTCAAGAGTGTCACTTAGCCCAAAAGGCCGATTGGTTATCTTGGGGGCTCAAAGACGATCAATATGCGCGTTTTGAGCACGCCTGGCAGCAAGCGTGTGATATTGAGTTGTGGTTAGCGGGGAAGGCTAACCGCAGCTTGTTGACTCCGTGGAGCTTGGACTACCCGCGGTTACTCAATGAAATCAACAGTAAACCTAGTGTGCTTTTTGTCGAAGGCGATGTTTCGGCGTTGCAACAAGCCCAAGTGGCGATGGTTGGGGGGCGCCATGCCCGGCCTCAAGCGCTCACACTTTGTCAGCAGTGGAGCCGAGAATTGGCCGGGCAGGGCCTGACCATCACCAGTGGCCTCGCTGTGGGGATTGATGGCTTTGCTCATGATGGGGCATTGAAAGGCGGAGGGAAAACCATCGCAGTCCTTGGCTCCGGCGTGAACTATATATATCCCGCTTGCCATCGCGGCTTGGCTGAGCGCATTGTTGAGTCGGGCGCACTCGTCAGTGAGTTTTTACCTGACAGTCGACCGCAGGCGGCTTATTTTCCTCGTCGCAATCGCATTATCAGTGGTTTGTCTTTAGGGACGGTGATCATGGAAGCAGCGGAAAAAAGCGGCTCACTTATTACTGCTCGCTATGCTCTTGAGCAAAATCGCGAGGTGATGGCGACACCGAGTTTTCCTGGCGATGCCTTGGGCGCTGGGTGCAATCGTCTAATTAAAGATGGAGCTGCTTTAGTTCAATGCGCACAAGATATTCTCGATGAAGTCTCGCCGATGCTGATGTGGGCCCCAGAAATTGTGCTACAACAAAAAAGTCCGCTAGACGACAATCAGTCATTGCCATTTTCTTCACTGTTGGATAACGTAAAAGAAGAACCCCTACCCATTGATATTATCGCAAGCAGGAGCCATATACCTGTTCAACAAGTTATGTCACAGTTACTGGAGTTAGAGCTCTTAGGGTTCGTTGAGTCGGTGACGGGTGGCTACATTAGAAAGAGGAGAGGCTAGCTATGATGATGGATATTTTAATGTATCTTTTCGAGACCTACATCCATAGTGATGCGGAATTACAGGTAGATCAGAACGAGCTTGAAGACGAGCTGATCCGTGCGGGTTTCCAACAAAAAGATATCCTCAAAGCATTGCAATGGCTAGAAGAGCTCGCGCTATTGCATCAAAACGATTCTCCGCTAGCCTTGATTTCCAATGAAGGTAAGGTGCCGTCGACACGTGTCTACACTGTGATGGAAATGGAGCGTTTAGATGCGAAAAGTCGAGGCTTTTTGTTGTTTTTAGAACAAGTTGAGATTTTAAAACTCGAAACTCGAGAAATGGTGATCGACCGCGTTATGGGGTTGGAAACCAAAGAGTTTGATTTGGAAGATTTAAAGTGGATTGTGCTGATGGTGCTGTTTAATGTACCAGGCCATGAGCAAGCCTATACCTTGATGGAAGAGCTTATCTATACCCAAGAGCAAGGGTTAATGCATTAAATCTATGAAGACATTAAGTCTATGAAGAAAAAAATCGATGCCGATCTTTTTGAATCGTCACTGCAAGACAGTGGCGAGCCCTGCCCGGAGTGTCAACATACGCTGGTGTTAAAATATGGCAAGCACGGACCCTTCTGGGCTTGTTCTAATTTTCCGGCTTGCGATTACTTAAAACCTTTGCATCAAAATGACGGCCATATTGTTAAGCATTTGGCCGTGCCCTGTCCGGAGTGTGATAGCGAACTGGTACTGCGCCAAGGGCGTTATGGCATGTTTATTGGCTGTAGTGATTATCCGCAATGTCACTATCATCAGTCACCGAAATCAGCCGCTCAACAAGATGCCGACGACGAGCAGTTTTTGTGTCCAGAATGCCAGCAAGGTCACTTAGTTGCGCGCCAAAATCGGTTTGGTAAGCGCTTTTACTCTTGCTCTTGCTACCCGGATTGTAAATTTACCCTCAATGCTCAGCCTGTGGCCGGTGAGTGTCAAGTCTGTGGTCACACGCTGCTTACCAAGCTCAAATCAGGCAAGTTTCAGTGTGCGCTCAAACGCTGCCATCATCAACAAGATCAAGCAAACTGATCATTTGTATCGACAAGTGTGAGCTAGGGCGTTGATGTTTTTGTCGGTATACCGGCCCTCCCATCATGAGAGAGAAGGCCGAAAAGAGCGAGTGGCGAGTCGAATGTTGTCTTTATTGCTCAGCGAGAGACGCACACCACTGATGAAGGGCTTGGTAGCTATCTTCTGGTAGGGCCTGAGCGAGTTTGATCAACAATTGCTGTTTTTCTTGCTCAGTTTGGGCGCTGACATTGAGGTGGCCCATCTTTCTTCCCGCTCGCTTTTCTTTGCCATACCAATGTACATGACAGCCCGCTTGGGTTAACACCATGTCATCGATAGTGTCTTCCCCTAAGATGTTAATCATGGTCGTTGGGCGCAATAGCTCGGTATTTCCGAGCGGTAAATTGCACACCGCGCGTAAGTGGTTTTCAAATTGACACACATCGCTGCCTTGCTGTGTCCAGTGTCCAGAATTATGAACACGGGGCGCGATTTCATTGACTAAGAGTTGCCCGTCGACATCGAAAAACTCGAGAGCCAGAACACCACAATAGTCTAAGGTTTCAGCCACGGCGGTGAACATCTCGTGGGCTTGGGCTTGTCGTTGTTGGTCTTCAATCGCAGAAGATAAGCTCAACACCCCATTAACGTGGATGTTTTGTGCCAGAGGGTAAGTGACAATATCGCCATTTGCCCTTCTTGCTCCTACCAAAGACACTTCGCGCTGAAAAGGGATCCACTGCTCGGCGACAATGGCTTGATTGTCGGCTGAATCCAGGCAAGCTTGAATTTCAGGCCAGGCTTGTTGAGCTTGCTGGTCTGTTTTAATCCGCCACTGCCCCTTGCCATCATACCCCCCCAAAGCGCTTTTTAGTACTAAGGGCAGACCGAGCGAGGCTATCGCTGATTCGAGATCGGCTAAGCTTTCAATGTGTCGATAAGGGGCATTTTTGACTCCAGCCTGATCGAGCAAGTTTTTTTCTAAGCGGCGATCGCCACCTACTTTGATTGCTTGTGCGCTGGGCTTGAGCTTTCCGCTTTGTTCACACTGTTCAAGGATGTCATGGGGAATGTGTTCAAACTCTGCCGTAACCACATCGGCGTGTTTTAATTCGGATTCTAAGCTTGCCTCTGTCACGATAGCTTGAGACACAGGATGAACGATGGTTTTAGAGCCTACGTCATAGGCATGGATGGTAATATTGAGAGGGGCGCCTGCCAATGCCATCATTCTGGCAAGTTGGCCGGACCCAAGAACTAAAACATGCATGTCAATGATTACTCTTCAGCTGGGTTAGGGTTGGCAAGAACGGTGTCAGTTTGCTGTTGACGGAAAGCCTCGACTTTAGTCATGACCTCACTGTCGAACGTCGCAATGATTTGTGCCGCTAGAATACCGGCATTCGCAGCACCGGCTTCGCCAATCGCCAAGGTTCCCACCGCGATGCCTTTTGGCATTTGTACGATAGAAAGCAAAGAGTCCATGCCTTTAAGGGCTTTCGACTGTACGGGTACACCGAGCACCGGCACACTGGTAAAGGCTGCGGCCATTCCCGGTAAGTGGGCCGCACCGCCGGCGCCAGCAATAATCACTTTAATGCCGCGCTCTTTGGCACTGCTGGCGTAATCGGCAAGCAATTGAGGAGTTCGATGCGCTGAGACGACTTTGGTTTCATACTCTACCCCGAACTGGTCTAGCATCTCTGCCGCTAATTTCATTGTTGGCCAATCAGATTTCGAACCCATGATAATACCGACGGTCATTATAAACTCCTTTAAAGGGGGGATGTGATTTCATAGTGCAATATGCCGGCATTATACGTGTATTTACGCTTGAGGAAAACGTTTGCGTAAAGCGGTATTGATCGTCTGTTTACTCTGCTATCGTACGCTTACGAATTTTTGGACTTAAGTAGCACGAAGCTTGCGTCACATCAGTTATTTTATTGCCAAACAAGTGGTATGGTAGTCGGCAGTCTGTCTCGGCTCTGTGTTGAGCCGAAAAATATACAAATCAATGAGGTATTTGGGCGTGGTCAATAAGCAAGCAGTCAAAACGTTTTTACTCGAACTCCAAGATAGTCTCTGTCGCCAGTTAGAGCAAGCCGATGGCTCGGCAACATTTGTGGAAGATGCATGGCAACGTGAAAAAGGCGAAAAACTCGGTGGTGGTGGTCGCACCCGAGTGATGACCGAGGGCAAGGTCTTCGAGCAAGGGGGCGTTAATTTCTCTCATGTATTCGGGAATGCGATGCCGGCCTCTGCCACCGCGCACCGCCCAGAACTCGAAGGACGTCAGTTTGAGGCGATGGGCGTGTCTTTGGTGATGCACCCGAAAAATCCTTTTGTACCGACTTCTCATGCCAATGTGCGTTTTTTTATTGCCGAAAAAGAAGGTGAAGCCCCGATTTGGTGGTTTGGCGGTGGTTTTGATTTGACGCCATTCTACCCTTTTGAGGAAGACTGCCAACATTGGCATCAAGTGGCCAAGACCTTGTGTCAACCGTTTGGTGAACACGTTTACGCTGATCACAAGGCCTGGTGTGACCGTTATTTCTACTTACCTCATCGCGATGAAACAAGAGGGATCGGCGGGTTGTTCTTTGACGACTTGAACCAATGGCCATTTGAACAATGCTTTGATTATATTAAAGCGGTTGGGGAAGGGTATGCTCAGGCCTATATTCCTATTGTCGAAAAGAGAAAGTCATTGCCTTATAGTGACCAACACCGTCAGTTCCAATTGTATCGTCGCGGCCGTTATGTTGAGTTCAACCTAGTCTTGGACCGAGGTACGCTGTTTGGTTTACAAAGCGGAGGCAGAACAGAATCCATCTTGATGTCGATGCCACCTTTAGCGCGTTGGGAGTACGGTTATCAGCCTCAGGTCGGCAGTGCTGAAGCGGAACTGGCTGACTACCTTGTGCCTCGTGAATGGTAATTATCTAAGGTCGCAGAGTGAGCGCGACCAAGTATTGCAGTTAATTTAGAAAGGAAAGAAACATGGCAGGGCCTGAACGTTATCGAGTGTACGGAAACCCCATCGCACACAGTAAATCGCCATATATCCATCAACAGTTTGCTCAGCAAATCGGTAAAGCGATTGACTATCAAGCGGCTTTGGCGGAAGTCGGGGAGTTTACCGCCAGCGCTCAGCAATTTTTTGCCCAAGGTGGAATAGGGGCAAATGTCACGATGCCATTTAAAGGTGATGCCTTTAATATGGCCGACGAGTTAACCGAACGCGCGCGTTTTGCTGGTGCGGTCAATACATTACAACGTCTCGAAGATGGCCGTATATTAGGTGACAATACCGATGGCGCCGGTCTGGTGAAAGACTTGCTGCACAAAGGCGTGGCTTTTCAAGGCAAGCGCTGCTTGTTGATCGGTGCAGGCGGTGCCGCTCGTGGCGTGATCAGTCCTTTGCTTGAGCAAGGTTTGTCTTCACTCGTTATTGTGAATCGCACGACAGAAAAAGCAGTGTCACTTGCCGAACACTTTGCTGAAAAAGGACAAGTACAAGCGCTTGATATGAAGGCGGTCAATACACCATTTGATATCATCATTAATTCTACCTCGGCGAGTTTAACCGGTGAATTACCCAATATCTCTGGGGCGATTTTTGCACCTGACAGTGTGTGTTATGACATGATTTACCAAAACAAGGTGACCCGTTTTAATCAGTGGGCGCAATCTTATGGTGTCTCACAGTGTTATGATGGGTTGGGGATGTTAGTGGGTCAAGCCGCAGAGAGCTTTTCTCTATGGCACGGAGTCTTTCCCAACATTGAGCCAGTACTTGCGCAATTACGTGCATCAATGTCTTAAGTGAGTACAGGTGTTAGGTTTAACAGTAAGGCATTTAAGATGAATCAATCGGTATTGTTTCCCGATCAGTGTCAGTGGCAAGAAACGTTGGGTATTGTTCTGTTTCCCGCTCAGTGTCAAGGAGCGCTAATAGAGTGCTTTGTTGCTAAGTCGACACTAGAGCAGTATTTAAATAAATCATTTAAAACCACCACAGAGTTGCTCGCAGCGTTCGAGCAACTCCGTTTTGATCTAGAAGATGCTGCTGAGCAAAAAATTCTTGATGATGATTTTGATCAGCAAGGTCGTATCGAGATAAACAAATTGGATTAATGGGAGGCTTGATTGACCCATTAGAGGGGGCATATTACCTCATTGGGCTGACATTCTTTAAATAGTCATTTTTGTTATTGACGTAGTTTTGCGCGGAAGTGAGCAAAAAAGCACGTTCTTTTTCACTGAGAGGGCGTGCTTTTTTTACTGGGCTGCCCAAATATAAAAAGCCGGACTCTAAAACCTTTCCCGGTGGGACCAAGCTGCCCGCTCCTACCATAACATCGTCTTCTATTATCGCATTGTCTAAAATAATGCTGCCCATTCCTACCAAGACCCGATTGCCAATAGTGCAACCATGAAGCATGGCTTTGTGGCCTACAGTAACGTCATCGCCTATTAACAGTGGGTAGCCTTTTGGGTTTTCGGTATTTTTATGGGTTACGTGTAAGACACTGCCATCTTGAATGTTGGTGCGCGCACCAATGCGAATGTGATTGACATCTCCACGCGCAGCAACCAAGGGCCATACACTTGAATCATCACCAATATGAATGTCTCCGACCAGAACCGAGTGTTCAGATAGATAAACACGCTGGCCGATGATTGGGGTTTTATCGAAGTAGCGGTATAACGTTGTCATTTTGAAATCCTTAATGTACCTGTCGCGGTGAAACTTACAGCGTATTGATATGAAAATAACGTCTTTACGTGCATAAAACACCCAAAGGCAAAAAAAACCAAAAAAAAAGCTCAAAAGGGCTTGTCAATGTGAGCTGGATCTCTATAATGCGCATCCACTGACACGGGGAAGCGAAGAGCTTAAACGGTTCGTCAGTCAGACGGTAAAGAGTGATTCACTCTTTCGATAAAAAAGTTTCAAAAAAGTGTTTGACACAGAAGCTTAAATCGCTAAAATAGCCGTCCACTTCAGGGGAAAGCCCTGAAGCAAAGCTCTTTAACAATTTAAACACTATCAATCTGTGTGGGCACTCGTTGATGATAATCAATAGATTCTTAGGAATCACATTGGTTTCAATGAACTGAGTGACCAAACGAGTCGAAAGACTTGGCAC
>JBFGYW010000013.1:0-33641 GCA_041587235.1 Vibrio sp. | reverse complement strand
GCGTCGCACTTACACACCATTCGCACGCAAAAAATGCATCAAACCTTAGCACTTGAAAAAGGGCAGTCGGTTGAATTTGCGGTCACGTTATTGCCTAATGGACGTGCCCAGTTACATCTTGATGTGGAAATGCTGGCCGCTGATGGCAGCAGTGTTTGCCGTTTAATGTCGCAATGGGCCCAGTGGTATCTCTGCCCACCGACACGCCCCCTTCAGGAAGACACCCTATTGCCGGCACTGTCTGATTTGCACGCCCAGCGCCAAAGCACCAGCGAATACCGATTTGCTCAGCAGTGGTGGCAGCAACAACTGACGCACATTGCTCCCGCACCGCGGCTTCCTGTGCCCAGTAACGACAATAACACCAACGTGGGTGAAACCGAGCGATGGTCAACTACGCTGAGCTTAGAGTGCTTAAAGGCCCTTGAACACCTGGCCGCGCGTTCGCAAGTCACTATGTCGACCTTGTGTTTAACCTTGTTTCAATTGGTGCTCAGTCATCAATGTCAGCAATCCCATCTGCGCTTAATGATGCCAAGCTTCTATCGCCCTTGGTCAATGGGGATGGGGAGCGAGCAGCAAGCCGTAGGAGATTTTTCGGATGTGAGTGTGTTTTCTGCGCACAGTCAAAAGGCATTGACGCTCGGTGAGCATTTACAGATCAACTCAAAGCACGTGGCTGATTTGCTGTCCCATCGCGCTTATTCCGGGGTGGAAGTGATGCGCGATTTGTCTCGTACCAGTGGCAAAGTTCAAGAAGCACCTGTGGTGTTTACCTCGGGGTGGCAAGATCAAAAGACCTTGTTTAGCCCTCAAGTGGTCGAGGTGTTTGGTGAACTGCAATGGGCCTCATCGCAAGGAGCACATGTGTTACTCGATGCTCAATTTGCCCCTTGCCAACAAGGTTTATTGATCAATTGGGACGTTCGAGTGGATAAGGTGGATAGACAATGGGTCGATGCGAGTTTTCACGCCATGATCTCACTGCTTAGCCATTTAGCTCGGGGCCCGCAATATTGGCAGCAGCCTTGGCAGAGGGTCAGTCAAGCGCTATTGCCAAATATCGGCAAGCGCACCACGGTTGAGGATAAGACGGCGATGATTGAAACAAAACAACCCGCGGCAATCGAGTCGCGCATTGACTCAGGCAGCGCTTTGAGTCCGCTACAGCAAACGTATCTCTTTGGCAGAGAAGAGAGCACACCTCTGGGCGGAGTGGCGATGCACGATTGTCGTTTGTATCAAGGGCATTGGGATGTGAAACGTTGGCAGAAGAATCTCACTTTGGCCATTGAGCAATGCCCGATGCTACGAAAACGCATTGATGTCAATACCATGACCGAGAGGGTCGTCGAACCAGAAGATCTGCCCAGCGATTTACTCGCCACCAACAGCCAATGCGTCGATTTGCGCACCTGGAGTCGTCAAGCGGCTCTGGATCAAGTGGCCTCCGATTATCAGCAGTATCGTCAAACCCGTCACGATTTGAACCATTTCCCATGGTTTATATCGTTGTGGCTGTTGCCAAAAGACCCTGCCGACTCGCAAGCTTTCGAGCAAGTGGTGATGAGTAGCTTTGATGCGCTATTGGTCGACGGCCATGGTATTTCCGCTTTCATGCAGCAGTTTTTTGCCGAGCAGCCACGCTTTCCAAATAGCCAAGTAAGCCAACGTCTGCCCATTGCCGATATCAAAACTGAGCAGGCGCAGCGCCAAGTGGCAAAGGCCTATTGGCAGCAGCAAAAGATAAGCAAAGACGCGACACCACAACTGCCTTGGCTGCAGCCGCTAGACGGCATTTATCAAGCCCAATTTTCCCGTCGCGAAAGGGTGTTAGAGCACTCGTGCTATCGCTCTTTGTGTCGTGAGTCGGCCAAGTCTCGCTGCTTTATTAACAGCACCTTAACTTGGGCAGCAAACTTGAGTTTACTCACTTGGCAATGCGGCGATTTGATTCGGGTGGGGTTGCCGATTGCTTTTCCTAATCCCGGCCAAGTGTGGGATAACCAATCATCCTTTATTGCGCTCGAAACCCAAAGGCACAGCAAAGGGATGGTGGCAGAGCAAGTAAAGTTGCTGCAGACTAAGGTAGCACAAGGGGTTGAACATCGCGCTTATTCCGGCATCGACTTAGCGAGAGACATTGTAAGCCAGACCGGTGACGCATTCCCACTGCCTGTGGTGATCACCAACGGTTTGGCATGGCCACAAGTGGAAGAGCACGATGGGATGCGGCTGCAAAAAAGCGCGACCCAAACGCCACAGATCGCCCTTGATATTCGCTTTACTTTGACTGAAAAAGGCGATTTAGTGATCGCGGCAGATTACGTCACCCAGGCCCTTTCCTCTGGCTGGGTCGACAGTTATCTTGACCATTGCCAAGCCGTGCTCGAGCGTTTAGCACAAGCGGACAGTCCATTTTGGCAGCGACCGCTCAGTGACTTGACGATGACGCCGTCCATCGCGCCCCCTTGTCAACGAAAAGCCAACACCTATGACTTTTTAGGCCGTATCGCCGAGCGAATTCAGACCCAAAGCGATGAGGTCCTTTGTTACTATCAAAACAAAGCGTACACCGCGCGCTGGTTCTATCAACACGTCAGTGCCTTGATGAATTACTGGCAGCACGCCTCCCTAAGTCGCGGCGAGGTGGTTGCCATCGCCTTGCCCAAAGGGCCTGAGCATTTGGCCGTGCTGGTCAGTTGCGCGCTAAGCGGTCTTATTTGGGTGCCAATCGACACTTACAGCCCAGAGGCAAGACGGCGTTATTTACTTACTCATTGTCAGGCCAAGCTGATTGTTGGCAAGGCGCAACTGACCGGTTTTGATATTCACCGTTTCGACCATTTGATCACGCAGGGTCAGCAGCAACCGGATAGGTCTTGGCCAAGTGCCGATACTTTGGCCAGCTTAAGTCTTCAAATTCAACCCAGTTATTATCTCTATACTTCGGGTACTACAGGTCAGCCCAAATGCGTGGCCCTTAACAATCGCGCCACGGCCAATGTATTGGGACAAACGCTCACCCAATGGCGGGTGAGTGAACAAGATCGCCTGTTGTCGGTGACGCCTTGGCACCACGATATGTCGCTCTTTGATACTTTGGGCATGTTGTCTTGCGGCGGGCAAATCGTGGTGCCAAGCCCTGAGCAAGAAAAAGATGCCTTAGCTTGGTATGAGCTTGCTCAGCGCTACGACGTTAGCCTTTGGTGTTCTGTCCCTGCCATTCTTGAGATGTTGTTAGTCTGTGCCAATCTCGCTTCGATACCAGGGCTACGCATAATTGCTCAAGGGGGCGATTACATCAAACCAGATAGTATTGATACGCTAAGGGCGCAATTGCCCAAAGCCGAGCTTTATTCTTTGGGCGGCCCCACCGAAACCACAGTATGGAGTATCTGGCATCACATTCAACCCAGTGATGGTCGAGTCATTGCCTATGGCAAAGCGTTAGCGGGTAACGCCTATTACATTTTGGATGATCAACTTCAGCCTTGCCTGCCTTATCAAGTCGGGCGTATGTATTGTGCTGGGGTCAATTTGGCGAACGGTTACCTTCAACAAGACGAACTGGTTCAGCACGATTTTGTTGAGTTACCCCTGGCAGATGGGCACACATTACGTGCTTATCAAACCAGCGATCAAGGCTATATCGATGCGCAGGGTAAGATTATGTTCACTGGTCGATTAAATGGCTATATCAAGGTGCGCGGGGTGAGAATATCCTTGCCAGATGTTGAGAAAAGTTTATTGGAGACCAATCAATTTGTGGATCTGGTTGCTTTGCCGTTTGAGCGTGAAGACGGCGATATTGACATTGGCGTGGCTTATATCCGCCGTGACCATAGTCTGAGTGAGTCGCAAGCCAGGCACAGCGCTAGGCAAGTGTTACCCGTCTCTCATCTGCCGAGTGTGTGGTTGGCATGTGATCACTTCCCTTTATCTGCCAATGGTAAAGTTGATCGCCGGGCGCTGACTGGGCTGATTGAGGAGAAAACGCGCCAGACACCGTTTCTCAAGCGCGAGAACCAAGTGGCGAAGGGCGCTCAGGCGATTGACAAAGAGGCAGCGTTGGCTCAGCAATTGATTGCGTTGTACGAACAAGTGGCGAATGGGCAAGTGGGACAAAGCTGCAGCGCCGTAGTAACAACGTTAAATGAGCCCACTCGACAACACAGCAGCTTAACGCACAGCGGGGTACAAGCGAATCATTTAATCGACATTCAACGCCTGATTCGCCAGCGGTTTGGCAAAGCGGTCAGCTTGGCACAACTGATTGCCTGTCGCCATGGTCATGATTTAGCGAAACTGATCACTTAGCTAAACGGATGACTGAGTGAAAAGGGTGGGTATGAGCTCATCGCTCAAGTTAGGAGAACAATCAGCCGCGCTCTGAAAGGGAGCGCGGCTTTTTTTGACTCTTAAAAAAGCTCGGCTAAGGTTTTTTGTGCGTTACTTCGCGCAAGGCAGCGATCTAAAAAGGCCATTAAGTCACTTTGATGAGTACGCATTTCACTTTCTGGGTGCAAACTGGCATCAGAATCGAGACTCATCGTTAAGCCATCGCCATTAGTCTGGCCACGAAAGGTCAGATTAAAGCCATCCGCCGGGCCAGAGGTCAGCACGTGATGACGTGTCTCACATTGATGAAAAGCCGGCGGATCAAAGGGCAATACATTGATAAAAGGTGAGAAAAAGTAGCGATGATTGTCTTTTAAGCCTTGGTCTTTGGCCATTTGCTCAATGCGAAAGCGGCCGTGCCGGTAGAGTTGACGCAGCGCCTGAGCGTGGTGTTTTACTTGCTGGTGTAAACTTTCGGAGTCATCAACGGCCAAGGTGAAAGGTAAGATATTGACCATCATGCCTGGCATGTAAGCACCGACACTGCCCCAGCGGCTCATAAACGGGATCCACAGAGTTAAGGGTTGTGCTTGCAGGCAATATTTCTCAGCTAAACGGTGATTGAGATACAGCCCAGAGAGCACCACCAGCAAATCGGCCCACGCGATACCATAGAACTTGGCAGCGTCAACCAGCGCGCGAGAAAATGACTTGTCTAATGGCGCTGATAAGGCCACGCTTTCTTCTTCGTAATCGTCCGCTTTGTCTAGGGCAGTGACGGAGTTGGGTTGCTGCAAATACTGTTGCCAAAACTGTTGTGATTGTTGGTGAAGGGGACTGCCCTGATAGGCGTTTTCTTCTGCGAGAAACTGGGGTAAGCGATTAAAAGGGCGGCCGCTGTCTTGACCGTCTTGAAAATGGGCATACCAAGTGGCGCACCGCTGCTCTAACAGTGTCATGCCAAACCCATCCATGATGATGTGATGCGCGCGCAGATACCACACATAGTGATTCTCGGCTAATTTGAACACCCATTGTGCCGAGAGTTTATCGCGGTAGAGATTGATGGGTTGCTTAAGCTCGTCGGCCATCATGGCATTGGCTTTCGCTAGGGGCTGCGTTTGTTCGCTAAGATCGTACACGGTGACCACCGGGTAATGGTGCGGACAAATGGCTTGTTGAACTTGATTGGTTTGCGGGTCTTTGCGAAACGCCAAGGCCAGTACGTCTGTCTCACGCACCGCCGCTTCGATGGCTTGACATAAAGCGTCGAGATTGACCGGGCCTTTTAATTCAATGTCATGGGCTACCGTCGATAAAGGCTCGTCGGGGTGCAAATCAAACTCTTCCCAAAAATCCATTTGTGGCAAGGTTAAAGCGTGCCAAGTTAATGGCGTGATCGTCTTGTCTGACTGGGGCGTTTTCGTGAGCATGATATTCCTATAACTGATTTTAAAAAAAGCAAAGCCACATGCTGTAGGCAGTTATCAGTGTGTGGCTTATGCTCTGAACTGACTGAGCGCAATGGGATCCCATTGGCTCTCAGCGCTAATAAGAAGTAGCATAATTAAAATCATCCAAATAACAATGATAATTATTATCAATAATGTAGTTTGAGTGACCTTGCTCTCAAATTGGGCTGCCTAAGCGAGGAGGTTCACGCCTTGATCCCGAGATTGTCGCTCAGTGTGCGCCCGCGGTACTCGCGATGGGCCAAGCCAAGTTCGGCCAAACGCGGCATCACTTGCTCAAGAAATAAGGTCACCGATTGCCACGAACCACTAGGGACGGCAATGAAACCGTCCATGGAGTTGGCTTTGGCTCTTTTAGCAATGGCGGCGACTGCGTCTTCTGGGGTGCCAATCACCAACCAGTGAGCGGAGCCGATCACCTCAGGGCTATTGAGTAATGCCTCCAAACTGGGTCGCTCGCGCTCAATACGGCGACGCAATAACTGAGCGTGAGTCAAGCTTCTCACTGGAGTATTGCTTTGGGGCAGTTGGTCAGGGCCTATGGTGCGATCGAGCGGATAAGAAGAAAAATCAACCCCTAGTGCCTGCTTTAAATACTCGAATCGACGCTCTAAGCCAAGGTTTGAATGGGTGTCGCGGTGCAATTGTTCGGCTTGTTCTTTGGTGGGCGCCAAAAATAAACTCAAACCGGGGAGGACTTTGATCTCTTGTGGGTCTCGTCCTTGTTGCTTGGCTCGATACTGCAGATCTTGGCGAAGTTCTATGCCCGATTCTATATCGGGACTGGCGGCAAAAATCGCGTGGGCGGTTTTGGCAGCAAAATCTCGACCAAACTCTGACGCGCCGGCTTGAAAGAGCGCAACGTCGCCATAAGGCGAGGCGGGAATATTAAGCGGGCCTTGCACCGAAAAGTATTCCCCCTGGTGATCAATGGCTTTAATTTGCTTTGGATCCGCGTATTGACCACTGTGGGCATCGGCGATCACGGCGTTTTGGGGGTAACTGCGCCACAGCTTTTTGACCACTTGAGTAAATTCAGCGGCCTTTTGATAACGCTGTTGCGACGGCAACATGGCCTCTTGACCAAAATTGCCTTGGCCTTCTAATGCGGTGACGATATTCCAACCGGCACGCCCTTGGCTTATCCATTGCAGTGATTGTAATTGTCGCGCTACGGCATAAGGCGGTAACAAGGCCGTCGAGGCGGTGGCCACCAAACCTATGTGTTGAGTGTGGCTGGCGAGACTGGCCAATAACACCATCGGGTCTAAGCTGCTAAAGCCCGGTTCGTGTTCAATGGCATGTTGATTAAGAAATAAGGTGTCGGGGCGAAATAAAAAGTCGACTTTGGCGGCTTCAGCGCGTTTGGCCAGTTCAATGTAGAGATCGCTGTAATAAATCTCCTCGACGCGACTGTCATCTCGTCGCCATGCGTTTTTACTTAGCCAACTAAAGGCGAGGGCCATACCAATACATAGGGGGGAGTGTTGACTCATAAAATCACTATCCTTGCGGTGAATATGATAAAACGCCTTCGTTTGCCAGGGGGCTTAATGTGTGAATCAAACCTTGTCATACCAAGTGTTTTAGTATTAATCTTGTCGGAAATTTTACACTAAATGAGAAAGTAAATGATAACCAATATCATTAAATCAATCATAACATCTTGTTTTTTGATCGTCAGCCTTCAATCGTTTGCGGCGCAATGGCCGACAACTTTTGTCAATAGTGATGGCACGACAACGGTCATCAAAGCCAAGCCTGAGCGGGTTTTATCGACCTCAGTCAGTATTACGGGCACCTTATTAGCCATCGATGCTCCAGTGATTGGCAGCGCCTCTGCCGCTAACCATCAATTTTTTGGCCAGTGGCAATCAGTTGCTCAGCAGCGAGGCGTGATTGACGTTTGGCCTGCGGGCAGTGTCGATATTGAAATGGCCTATGCGATGCAACCGGATCTGATCATCGTCTCAAGCAGTGGTGCCGACTCTGCCCGCGCGCAAATTGCTCAGTTACAACAAGTGGCACCGACCATAGTGCTCGATTACAGCAAACAAACTTGGCAAGATTTAGCGGTTCGTTTAGGGCAAGCTTTAGGGCTAGAGCAGCAAGTAGCGGCTAAAATTGATCAATTTAACGCTTATCTCAAACGCAGCAAAGAGGCGATGCAATTGCCCGAAGGCCTTGCAAACATCATCAGTTATCAAGGTGCAGGTGCGCTCAATCCCATTGCCACTGCGCAAGGTAGTCATGGGCAGTTATTGAGCCAGTTGGGTTTTGACATCGAACAACCCAACCCAGAGTGGCAAACGGCGCTTGACCATCGCCAAGATTTCATTCGCTCTCATTATGATCACCTCACTCAGCTCAGGGCACAAACGACGTTTCTACTCACTCGCGACGATGACCAAGTTGCCGACTTTGTGAGCGATCCAGTATTAGCTAACTTACCCTCGGTAAAAGCCAAGCAGGTATACGGGTTAGGGAAACACTCGTTTCGCATCGATTATTACAGCGCCCATGAAATCGTTGATCACCTGGTTGAACGGTTTGGGCAATAAGTTGGCATAACATGGCACGATACAAAGGAATCGGCGAGAGCAAAATACACCGTCTTTGGCTTGGCGGCCTCGTGCTTTCGCTAGTATTAATAGGGCTGTCGGTATTGAGTATCTTTATCGGTACACGGGCCATTGCGCCGAGTGTCACTTGGCAAGCATTGTGGCATTTTGATGCAACCGACAGCGCGCACTTGTTGGTGCATTATTTACGCTTACCTCGCGCGCTGTTGGCTGTGGTGGTCGGCGCTGCGTTAGGGCTTGCTGGGGCAGTGATGCAAGCGTTAACTCGCAATCCACTGGCTGACCCAGGTATTTTGGGGGTCAATGCCGGGGCGACCTTGGCTATTGTGTTGGGCATTGCGCTTTTTGGCATTAATCAAGTGGTGGATTATGTCTGGCTTGGCTTAGTCGGCGCCGCGCTACCCGGTATTGCTTTGTATTACTTATCTGGGGTGAAACAGGGCGGACATCCGGTGCGTTTGGTACTTGCGGGGGCGGCGATCTCAGTCGTGTTGTTGGCATTGACGCAAATGATCACCATCAACAGTGATGAAACCGTGTTCAATCAATTTCGCCATTGGGCTGTGGGGGCTTTGCAGGGGCGCGGTTTCGCCGTGCTGTGGCCAGTTTTAATATTAACCGTGCTAGGCAGCGCGATAGGTTTGAGCTTGGCAGGCGCGCTCAATGCGACTTCACTCGGTGAAGAGGTTGGCTGCTCACTTGGCGTCAACCCCAAGCGCATTACCTTACTTGCTTGTGGGGTCATCGTCTTGTTATCTGCCGCGGCGACTGCGGCGGCGGGGCCGATCAGTTTTGTTGGCTTAACCGCACCGCATTTAGCCCGCCTAGTGACCGGTCCCGACCATCGATGGTTACTGCCTTATACCATGTTGATATCGGCTCTGCTGGTGCAGTTGGCCGATATATTAGGGCGTGTGATTGGCTACCCCGATGAAATTAGCGTCGGAATTATGGTCGCCTTAGTGGGTGGCCCCTTTTTTGTTTATCTCGTTCGTCGTTGGAAAATCGCACAATTATGAAGCCAAAACCCTTACCGCTTTCCGAGGCCATTTTATCCGTGGGGCCATGGCGCTTTTTGTATCAAAAACGCAGTATTGCCTTTTGCTTGCTTAGCCTACTATTGCTGCTGATGTTGATGGCATACAACATGACTCTGGGCAGTTATCCATTAGCGCTGAACACAGTATTTAAGACATTGTCCCAAGTATGGTTAGATACTCAGGGCAGCGATATCGCCAATCGCATTGTGTGGCAAATTCGTTTACCTCGTGTGGTGACAGCAGTCTTTGTTGGGGCGGCACTTGGCGTTTCTGGCTGTGTGTTTCAGTCAATTTCTAAAAATGCTTTAGGCTCTCCGGATGTCATTGGTTTTACCACTGGTGCGGCGACGGGCGCCTTGTTACAGATTGTTCTTTTTGACGGCAATGTGCTGATGGTGGCCGTGGCGACCATGGTTGGCGGCCTAGTCACGGCGGCAGCGGTGTATGGACTGGCGAGAAAAGACGGCGGTGTCAATGGCTATCGGTTAATTTTAATCGGCATCGGCGTGGGGGCAATGTTAAGTGCGCTAAACGGTTTGTTGCTGGTCAAAGGCGATTTGGACAATGCGATCAGTGCAAACTTGTGGCTGGCTGGCTCATTACAAGCGAGAACGTGGTCCCACGCTTGGCCTGTGGTGGTCGGGGTGTTGCTCCTGGTTCCTGGAGTCAAATACTTAAGTCGGGCACTGAGTTATTTAGAAATGGGCGATGAGTTGGCTCAACAAGCTGGTATTCGCGTTGAAAAGGTCAGGTTAGCGGCCATGTTATTGGCGGTTTTGTTAGCGGCTTTAGCGACCGCGTCAGCCGGTCCGATAGCATTTATTGCCCTTGCCGCGCCTCAATTGGCCTCGCGTATTGTGCGCCCGTGCCATTTAGCGGTGATCAGCTCAGCGTGTTTAGGGGCGCTGTTATTACTGCTCGCCGATACCCTCACGCAATGGCAACCTTGGCATTGGGTGCTGCCGATTGGTCGTGTTACTGGCATGATTGGTGGGGTGTATTTATTGTGGTTGTTGGTCAAGATGAAATAATCTCTTCAAACCAAATGATAATGAGAATTCTTTACATTTACAATTTGACACAGTAAAGTGCTTGACCATGTTTTCAAGGGCAGATGTTTGCCCCAGTGAAGGAAAGAGAAAATGGGTGAAGCCGAGTTACGTCAATGGGTCACTTTAGTCTGGGACCCCGCGGCCCAGCAGTTGGGTCTGGAGGTCAATTTATTCGAACACGGATTGAATTCTATTCACGTGATGCGCTTGGTTGAAGTGCTGTCACAACAAGCCGGTTTGTCTTGTACGCTGAGCGACTTTTATTCACAACCGAGCTTGTCTCATTGGCTGACACTGTGTCGTGTGCAACACGTCAAGGAGGTTAATCATGCTTGACGCTTTGCCTGACATCAACACGGAAAGCACCCAGCCTAAGTGGCGCGCTGCTTCGGCGATAGAACAACAAATTTGGCTTGATCATCAACAGGTTGATGATTGTCGACATCAAAGTCAACTCGTGTTGAAACTCCGTGGTAATCTCGACGTGCTGCGGCTTGCTGAGGCGATTAAAAGCATGGCGGAAAGTTTGCCAGATATCGATGCGCGCTATCGGTTTGATTCGTCATTAGGCCTAGTTAAAGCTCAGTGTCAATCGCAGGCGTTTTATCTGAAAGTAGAACGGACTCACAACTTAGAGCAAGCGCTGGTTCAAGCACATCAACGCCAAGCTCACAAGCGTGATTTATCAGGCTGTGCACCGCTCGAATTTATCCTTTATTGCTATGATGAGCACCAGTTTTTATTGGTTGGCGTGGCGCACCGAATTGCGTTTTCTCGCTTGAACTGGCAAAGCATTTTGACCTCGATTTCCAGCTATTATCGCCACGATTGGCAAGGGGCACTAAGCGCACTAGAGCAAGCTGAACTCAGACCTTTGTGGTTGATTCGCGATGAAACCACACTGCTGGCTCAACGTTGGCAGGCCTTTCGTCAGCCGAGTTATCTCAGTTTAGAAGCCGCGCCACAACCGGTAAAATGCGCGGTTATTAACAAACAATTTCCCATTAACTGGTTATCGCAATACCTAGACAATGCGATGGATCATCAAGCCTTACTGCGCCGTGCCGGTGAAGGATTTGCCCAGCAAGTGAGCGCGATTGCTCAAACTGACATCACCCATTTTTTCATGCCCGAAAAGCCGCACCAACACGGCGAATGGAATGGCAATTGGATGACCACTGGGCTTGGTACCGTGCCGGTGACGTCGTGCCAAGCACACACCTATGATCATTTGCCCAACGCGTCATGGTCGCTGTCGTCACTGGCTATCGATGCGCTTCATATCGGTGTGTCTTGGATGGCCGATGCCAGTCAGTACTTAGTCTTGTCAGACGTTGAGGTCTCCTTACATCGCACTGCCATGCCTCGTGCTGAGTTGGATTTAATGCTTGGCCTTGGGATCAGCTGCGACGGTTTACTGATGTGCCAATTAACGGTCAGTGAGCGGGTGTCGACCGCTTTGGCAGAATACGCTCTTGATGGTTTTATCGAAGGGTTGGCGACCGGTAAACTCGATGCCAATATCGGCATTTGTGCGCCTGCTGTCCCCTTTAAACAGGGCGCTGCGGACCATACAGTGCAAGCGAACGATGCTGATAGGCTAGAGGCGGCTAAGCCACTTGGCGCTGCATCGTCTGTTGAGCAGGCAACCGAGCGTCACATTACAAAGGGCGTGACCCTGCCTTCAATTTTGTTGGATGTGTTTCGAAATGCCTTGCAGCACCCAGACTTTGCTCTGGATGACGACTTTTTTGACGCAGGGGGGCACTCGTTAATTGCCACGCGAATTTTGGGACAACTCAAGCAGCAACACGGTATTGAACTCAGAATTAACGATGTGTTTAGCAAACCGACAGTACGCCAATTGGCTCAACTGCTCGCAGAGAATACAACGGCACCGCCGATGGACACTACAGCTATAGATACAAAGCTGATGGACACAATGTCAGTGGACACATCGCAAATAAACAATCAGCCCAGTAAACGCGATACGGCCACAGTGACTCAGGCACCTTTGGCCTTGGCTCAACAATCGCTGTGGAAGGTGTATTCTGCCTTTGGATATGGGGCCATGTTTAATATTCCATTTGCGTTACGCTTCTTAAAGCCAGTTGATGAAACCCTTTTTAAGCACGCATTTGAAATCATGTTGGCCCGCCATGACATTTTGCGCACCTTGTTTGTGCAAGAGAAAACACAGGTCATTCAACGCGTAGTGAGTTTAGAAGCCTTGCCTCAATACACTTGGTTTTGGCATTCGATCCAAAGTGGTGAGCTCAGCCTCAAGCAATGGCTTGACCAAGAAGCACATCACCCCTTTGATTTAGCTTGTGAACTGCCAATACGATTGCGTTTCGTCACCGAAGTGGACACTGGCAGACAATACTTGTCGTTTTTGTTTCATCATATTGTGCTCGATGAATGGTCAGTCAATATTTTGATTGACGAACTCATTCTGGTTTATCATCAATTGGCCACCAAGCAATCTGGTAATGAGTTTGCAAGGATGGGCGCTCTCGACATCGCCGATGATCTGGACATCGCGCAAAAACCGGTGGCGTCGTTTCTTCAGTTTGCTCAACAGCAAGGTAAGATGGGGGTTGACCTGTCTCACCTCGACTATTGGACACAACGTTTGCGAGGCATTGCACCAGGTCTGCAACTTTCTTTGCTCTCGAAGCTTCAATGCAACGATGAGAGGGCTCTTGAGAATAAAGATGCGGGAGGTTGGCAAGAGCTTAAAATCAACGAGGCAACTCGCAACGGCCTGTACCAATTGGCCAAAGCGTGCCAAGGCTCTTTGTTTAATGTGATGTACAGTGGTATCACCTTGGCGCTGCGCGCGTTAGGGGCGCAGGATACGCTCTTGGTCGGTACGCCGGTCAGCGGGCGAGTGGATGCCCAATATTTTGATACGATAGGGTATTTCACCACCATCGCGGTTCATCCGGTTCACTTTTCTTCACCCACTTTGACGCAGTTTATTGAAACGGTAAAAAACACCATCAATGATTCTATGCCTTACACCGATGTGCCCATCGATCATATCGAGCAAGCGCTGTTTGGTGATGACAAACCCTTTGATGTACATATGTTTGATGTCTTTATTCAGTTACACGCCAAAAATAAATTGCATGGCCAGCTGCTCGATGCCGATCATCAGCCAATCCCATTTGAACAAGTTGACCCGGATAAGAGCGAGTCACCACTTGGCCTGCAATTTGAAGTGATGGAAGAAACGGTCGCCGGTCAGCCTACGCTCAGATTACTGATGAGCTATCGAAGCGATCGCTATCACCGCCAACAAGTGGATGAAATTTTACAGGTCACCGAGCAAGTATTGGACGCGATGGCGCAGACTCAGGCGGCAGCGATGAGCCTAACGCAATTGTTGAGCGCGTGTCATCAGCGTTTGGCCTAACTAAATAGCCACACCATTACATCTAAAAAGAGAGAATTATGACGCGATTATCCGGTCGTCAATTAACACTAGGGTATGACCACTATACGGTCAGTGAGGGGCTTGATATCGAGATTCCCGACGGCCAGTTTACGGTGATTATTGGCCCTAACGGTTGTGGTAAATCCACGTTACTGAAAACCTTGTGCCGCCTTTTGTCTCCGCAGGTTGGCGAGGTGGTACTCGATGGCCAGGATTTGGCGACATTTGATGCCAAAACCTTGGCGCGTGAGCTTGGCTTATTACCACAAAGTGCCCAATGTCCCGATGGTATTCGGGTGGTGGATTTGGTCGCACGAGGCCGTTACCCTCATCAAAGCGCGTTTCGTCAATGGGGAGAGCAAGACCAAGCGGCGGTCAGCGAAGCTCTGGCTCTGACCGGGCTTGAATCCTTGGCCGAACGTTATGTCGATGCGCTGTCTGGCGGGCAGCGACAGCGAGCGTGGATCGCCATGGTATTGGCTCAGCAAACCCCGATACTCCTGCTCGATGAGCCGACCACCTATTTGGACATTACCCATCAAATTGAGTTATTAGAGCTGTTTAAGCGCCTGACTTATCAATCGGGGCGAACGTTAATTGCCGTGTTGCACGACTTAAATCAGGCTTGTCGCTACGCCGATCATTTAATTGTCATGGCCAATGGTCAAGTGGTGGACACCGGTGCGCCTAAAGACATCATTACTCAAGATTTGGTTGAAGATGTCTTTGCGTTACCCAATGTGATCATTGACGATCCGATCAGTCATACTCCGCTGATCGTGCCAAAAGGGCATGGGCAGTGACAACGTTTGCCGCGTCTGCGCCGCGAGTCATGATCGGCAAGCCAAAAGCAGCTTGGTCGAAGTTACAGGCCAAGGGTCCGGTTTGGTACCGGCTTGGCGGTGTGGCGATTTACGCACATAAGATTAGCGAGCCAGTTAAAAGTGTTGAGCACGCTGCTTTGCCAAGTCCAATTGCTGAGGCGCCGTTTGCTCGCCAGCAAGAGTTTTTAGCAGGGCGAAAGGCGGCCGATGAGGCGCTAAAAGCGATAGGCGTTGATACGCCAATGTTGCCGATAGGCGCACATCGCAGCCCGGTTTGGCCGGTGGGAATCGCAGGCTCGATTAGCCACAAAGCGCAGTGGGCGATTGCTTGTGCTCAAAAACAAAGCCAGTACCGATATCTCGGGGTCGATATCGAGCAGCCTTTGTCATTGTGTGTGGCCAATTCGGTAGCATCGGTATGTGCCGATGAGGATGAAAAAGCGATGTTGACACGCCGAGTGCACTTAGCATTAAAAGGCGATGTTAAGGCGAGCTTAAGTGCTGCGCAGTCTGATGATTGGGCCTTGCAGGTAACGGCGCTTTTTTCAGCCAAAGAAAGTTTGTTTAAAGCCGTTTACCCCGAAGTAGGGCAGTATTTGGAGTTTAGCGATGCTAAGCTGATCGCTTGGCAGCAAGAGGCTCAGGTGATGTGGTTTGCGTTTCAGCCTCAGTGGTCAACCCTGGCGAAACGAGTTTGGCCGGTGTATCTCGGTCAGCGACATGGTCTGGTGGTCAGTTTGGCAAAGGGCGATAGGCCAAGTGAATAGACGTTAACAGGACACTCACCCTTATTCTTGAACTAGCAAGGCAAACCTCAGTGTTTGCCTTGCGTTTTTTATGGTCGACTTTAGCTCACAGCTCAGGCCAGTTCCCTTAATAATCCACGCGCCGCGTGATTATCCCGTTTTCCATATGCACGGCACTGTCACACATGTAATCAATGGTGTTGGGGTCATGGCTGACTAGGATCATGGTTAATTGATGTTGCTGCTTGAGATCGTTGAGCAAGTTTAAAATCTCGGCTTGAACTGACATATCCAGGGCGGATGTCGGCTCGTCGAGTAATAAGAGTTTGGGTTTTAACAGTAAAGCTCGCACAATGGCCACGCGTTGACGCTGACCGCCAGAGAGTTGATGCGGATAGCGTTCGAGCATCGCAGGTGACAAGCCGACTTGCTCAAACAACGCACAAATCTCCTTTCGTCGTTGCGCTTTAGGTAGCCCTTTTAACGGCTCTGACAAAGTGCGATATAGCGTGTGCTTAGGGTGTAAAGAGGCGTAAGGGTCTTGAAAAACCATTTGCACATCTTGTCTCAATTGACCTTTGAAGACTTGCTGCGGCTTTAAATTATGACCGGCTAGCGTGATGTCACCTTGCCAGTGAGGGTTAAGCCCAGCCAATACCCAAAGCAGTGAAGATTTGCCACAGCCCGATGGTCCGACTAAGCCAAAGCACTGGCCGGATTCGACCGTCAGTGAAACTTGGTGAACCACGGTATTGCGTTGCTGGCCATTGACATGAGTGACACTCACGTTCTGTAGGTTAACGGCTGACATAGTTATTCTCCAAAGCGTCTCGATTTAACACCGGTAGGGGCTTGCCTCGTTTTTCAAGATTCGGTTGGCAAGACCATAGCGTTTTGGTGTAAGGATGGGTGGCCGTTGGCAGTTGGTCAGCAGGTAAAGCGTCTAAAATCTGGCCCTGATACATGACTAAGACGCGATCGCAGTAATTCGCGACTTGTTGCAAGTCATGGCTTATCAGTAATAAACCCATATTACGCTGCTCAGTCAGGCGGTAAATCAACTCGAGAACTTGATCGCGCATCACGTGATCTAATGCCGAGGTCGGTTCATCGGCAATCAGTAATTTAGGTTGGTTTATCAAGGCAATTGCCAACATCACTCGTTGGCCCATTCCTCCGGATAGCTGATGAGGGTAGTTATTTGCCAGCGTTTTGACCTTGGGTAAGCCGACCGCCTCGAGCATGTCATACACCCGCTCTTGTCGCTCTGCTCGGCGTAAAGATTGATGTAATTTTAACGGCTCTTCGACTTGCTTAAATAAGGTCTTCGATGGGTTGAGGGCATATTTAGGGTCTTGCAACACCATGGCAACGTCGCGGCCGCGAGTTCTCTGCCATTGTTTTTCACTCATCGACAATAGGGGGGCGCCCAAAAGTAGCGCGTTATCAGCTTTGGCATGGCACACCGAGGGCAGTAACCCCATCAAGGTTTTGGCAGTTAACGATTTGCCTGAGCCCGACTCGCCAACTAAGGCGACCCGCTCACGGCCCAGGGTTAAAGAAAAACCGTCGACTAAGGTATCGCCCGACGGCAGATGAATCGACAAGTTGTCGATATCGAGAAGAGGATTAGTTTGCATGACGAGGATCCAATTTATCGCGAAGGCCGTCACCTAATAAATTAAACGCTAAGCTGGCCAGTAAGATGGCACAACCAGGCACTGCGGCGACCCACCAATGATCAAAAATAACTCGGCTACCACTGGCGACCATTGAGCCCCATTCTGCCGTCGGTGGTTGGACTCCCATACCGAGAAACCCAAGCCCGGCTGCGGCTAAAATGATACCGCCGAGGTTGAGCGCCGCACGCACAATGGCACTGGGTAAACACAAGGGCAGTATATGCCCAACAATTAAGGGGATCCCATGAATGCCTTGCATTTTAGCTGCCGCAAGGTAATCACTTTTGCGCAGGGCTAACGTCTCGGTACGTGCTTGACGCGCGAACGAAGGCCAACTGGTAAAGGCGAGTGCCAAAGCGCCATTCATTAAACTCGGCCCCAAAATCGACACTAAAGCCAATGCAATGACAAGGCTTGGCAGTGACATGACGATATCGGTAAAACGCATCAAAATTCGTTCTACCCAACCGCCAAAGTAGCCGGCGCAAATACCGATCAACAGTCCCGTTGGCACCGTTAATACGATCACCAAACTAACCAGGATGAGAGTCGGTCTGGCGCCGTAGAGCACACGGGTAAATAGATCGCGCCCAAAGCGATCGGTGCCAAACCAATGTTCAGCACTCGGTGGCAGTAAACGTTGAGAAATATCTTGTACATTCGGATCGTAATGACTCAACCAAGGAGCAAAAAGAGCGATGAACAATAACATCGCCACCAAAACGCTGCCGATGGTGAAGGTATTCAAGCGTAGAGAGGCTCGATAGAAATCAGAGATAGACATGTTAACGCGTCCTCGGATCGACCCAACGCGTTAACGCATCCGCGATGGCATTGAGTAAGATGAAACAACTACCGATGAGCAAGGTCGCGCCAAGTACCGCAGAAGTATCTGAAGCAAATAGGGCACTGGTCAGGTAGCGGCCAAGCCCTGGCCAAGCAAAGACCGTTTCTGTCAATACGGCACCTTCGAGCAAACTGGTGTAAGACAAAGCCAAAATGGTAATTAAGGTGCCTAACACATTGGGGAAGATGTGAATAAAGACAATACGCCAGCGGCTAGCCCCTTTGGCTTTGGCCAGTAAAATGTACTCCTTATTGCTCTCTTCAAGCATGGCAGCGCGCAGCAATCGGGTGATAGAAGCCATCGATAGCAAGGCCAATACGGCCACGGGAAGCCATAGGTGAGCAAAAGCATTACCTATGATGTCAAGGTCGCCAGTGCGCAAGGTATCCCAAAGGACAAACCCGCTGTCAAACGCCATGGTATAAGTATAAATATCGTCAAGACGACCAGGGCCTGCTGACCACTGCAGTTTGGCGTAGAACAACAATAAGCCCAACAAGCCGAGCCAAAATACCGGTACAGAATAACCGAGTAAGGATATCAATCGTGCGAGATGGTCGAGCACACTACCGGGTTTATACACGGCGAGTATCGCCAAACTGATGCCGAGTATGGCGCCCAGTAGCATCGCGACGGTTGCCAGTTCAATCGTGGCGGGAAATGCCTGCTTTAAATCTTCTAACACCGGTTGTTGAGTGATCTGTGAAACCCCCAAGTCCCCACGCAGTAATTGACTGACGTAATGGCTAAACTGAACCGCTAAGGGCTGATCGAGGCCGAGTTCAGCCCGAGCTTGTTGATACGTCGCCTCACTGGCGTGATCGCCGACCAGTTGTAATGCAGGATCAATCGGCGCAGCTCGAGACAGTAAGAAGGTGAATATCAACAGGCCAATGATGGTTAACGCAAACGAAGCTAGCCCGGTGAAGGCTTGTTGAATACGCAAAAAAAATGGATGCCGACGTGATAAAAAGGGTGGTGTTGACCACCAGCCTTGGATTGGTATTGTGTCATTATTTTGATACGTTTTGATAGTAAACCATGTCAGGCGTAATACCCTGAACGTAGCCTTGGATGTTGTCACGCAATGCGACTAGCTTCTTGTTTTGCAAGCCGACAACAAAAGGTGATTGAGCTCGAACCTCTTTTTGAATGGCTTTATACATCTCAGTTCGTTTCGCGTCGTCGGTTTCAGCGCGAGCGGCTAAAGTTGCTTTACTGATGGCAGGGATGTGCCAATTGGCGCGCCAAGCGAGGGTTTTACTGCCGTTTTCTGGGTTGTAAGCAAACGCCGACGCATTGGTGTTGGGATCAAAGTAATCCGGGCCCCAAGCCGTAACCGTCGCTTGGTATTGGTGAGTTTTGACATCCGTGGCGATTTGGCTACTCACACCTGGGATTAACTCAACGTCGATACCGGCCTTGGCAAAACTCGCTTGCAGGGCTTGTGCAATGTCTAAATAAGGGGGCTGGTTACTGACCGCTAGAGTGAAGTGAGGGTCTTTTATTCCAGCTTTAGCGAGGATCTCACGTGCTTTTTGTGGATCGTACTGATAAGGCTGATCGGTCAATGCACCTTTAAAACCCTGAGGTAAAAACGATTGCTGTACTTGAAATTGTCCGTGCATCAAATCTTCTGCAATGCCTTTATAATCAAACGCCCAGCGCGCCGCTTGCCAGAATTCGGGTTTGCCTAAATCGGGATTGTCGCGGTTGTCTGCGTTAAACATCAAATAATACAAAGAGGCATAAGGCAAGGCGAGGGTTTTCACGCCGTCTTTGCCTTGTAGCGATAAGAACTGATCGGAGCCGAGATTACGAATGATGTCCGCATCGCCCTGTTCAAGCAACAATTGTCGTGTTGCTGCATCGGGGACATTTTTCAATAACAAGTATTGGCTTTTCGGTGCCCCAGCCGGTGAACTGGCATTGGCTTCCATCAGAAGGGCTTGGTGAGGGACGTACTTGCGGATTTTGAAAGGTCCGCTGCCCGCAGAGTGGGTGTTGAGCCACTGGTGGCCAAGGTCGCCGTCTTTTTCATGAGCGATGACGGTGTGTTTATCAACGATAGACGCCGCAGGAGCCGACAGTAAACTGAGAACAAAAGAAGGACCGACATCGGCATCCCAAGTAATGCGCAGCGAGTGATCACCGGTTTTGATGAGGTGCTGGTCGACGTTGTCTGGGGTCCAGCCAAGTTGAGTCAAAATAAAGGAAGGGGCCAGATTGAGTTTTACTACGCGTGCGAGGCTGAAAATGACATCATCTGCAGTCAGTGGGTTTCCAGAAGCAAAGTCCGCATTATCACGTAAGTTCATGTCAATACTGTGCGCGCTTGTCGTCCAAGTCGTGGCCAAAGTCGGCATGAGCTCGGTTGGGTTTTGCGGGTTCGATTGCACTAAGCGCTGGTACAAGTTGGTAAAGCTTTGTACTGATGTTAGCTCGAAACCTTGAGCGGGGTCGAGACTGGTGACATCATCCAAAGATTGTGCGACCACTAAGGTATTATCTGGGGTTTTTGCCAGTAAATTGGCACTAAAAGAGGCACTGACTGCCAAGGCCAACACAGACAAAGAACGAGCTAAAGACATCGCTATTTCCTTATTTAATTGTAACAAATTATTAAAAGTAACCAATTAATAATGTGATAACAAGCACATAAAGAGTTTTAGCCAAAAGAATAGATAGATCAAAAAAGTATAACTTATTTGATATTGACAATAAGTGACGATAAAAGCGGTTTCTTGTGTGGGGAGTGACGGGCGAAAAGCGAAACGAAAAAACGATGCAGACTCGGTTTAGGAGCACTCTTTACTTTGTCGAAAGAGTGCTCTACCTGCCAAGGTGTTTACTGGCTCAATTCGCCGGCTAATACGCGATTGAGTCTACCAGCGGCTTCAATCAGCTCTTCAGGCGTGCCATTGGTGAAGTTCAATCGCAACGCGCTCGGTTGATTTTCTGGATCCGAATAAAAGACGGGACTTGGCACAACCGCGACGCCTTCAGCAAGCAGTGTTTTCGCCAGCGCAAAGGTGTCACATGGCGGCAAGGTTAACCAGACAAACATCCCGCCTTCAATGGCATCGAGTTGACACTGTGCTGGCAAATCTTGGCGCAATGCCGCGAACAGAGTTTCGTAGCGGGCTTGGTATAAATGGCGAATTTTTTCTAAGTGCTCAGGAAACCCCGGGTTGGACAACAAACCAAGTAAGATGGCTTGCATCGGTACGCTAGAGTGTAAGTCTGCCCCTTGCTTAACTTTAATCATCGGGTCAAGAAAATCAGATTTTCCGGTGACAGAGCCAAGGCGCAATCCCGGCGAAGCAATTTTAGAAAATGAACGCAGTACAATCGCTTGTTGAGGACAAAATTCAGAGACTAAAGGTAAAAAATCACCTTGAAAACGCAATTCACGGTAAGGGACGTCTTCGACAAAGGCGACGTTGTATTGTTGGCACAATGCGGCGACGGCTTGACGAGTATTGAGATCCCAACTGATCCCGGTTGGGTTGTGAAAATCGGGAACCGCGTAGAATAATTTGGGTTTTTGAGTGCTAAAGACGGTTTCTAGTTGTGCTAAGTATGGGCCGGTCGGCGTTTGGTCGACGGTAGCGATATTGGCTTGTGCTAAACCAAAGACTTGCGTGGCTCCAAGGTAGCTAGGCGCTTCCATCACAACAACATCGCCTGGGTTAATGTACGCACGAGCGATCAAATCAAGCCCTTGTTGTGAACCTGTGGTAATCATCACTTGGTGATCGTCTGGCAAAGAAAAGTAATCGCGCAGAAAAGTGATAAGCGGTGTATAACCCGCCGTTGAGCCGTATTGAAATACTTCGGGTGAGTCTATTAAACCCTCGATGGAGCCTTTCATCAGTTCAATAGGAAACGTATCTTCATCGGGCAATCCACCGGCTAAAGAAATGACATTGTCATTATTGACAGCGGCGAGAATTTCACGAATGTAAGAAGAGGGGATGCGTTTTAGCGATGTTGCAATTTCCATGGCAGTTCCTGAAGGGTGAAAGGCAAAAAATAGTGGCAACTATCATAGCCGCTCTTGTCGAAACCCATTTGTCCGTTTATGCTATTGTTTTTGTCCATTTATGCGATTTCACTATGCCTTCTTTTCATCGTTCGCGGATCAACGACGCCTTGTACGAAATTCACAAAGACATTGCTCGGCCTTTATCCGCGGCTTATCTAGCTAAAGTGTCTGCTTACTCAGAAGCGCATTTTCATCGCGTCTTTAAACAAGTCGTGGGGGAGAGCGTTCATCAGTATATTCGCCGTGTCCGGATGGAATTTGCGGCAAATCAGTTGATGTTTGACGGCGAGGCAAATGTCGATGAGATTGCCCAAAAATGCGGGTTTTCATCATTATCTTCATTCAGTCGCGCGTTTAAGGCCACCTTTCATGAAACACCGGGTCAATGGCGTCAGTCACCAGAGAATCATCGTGTGCCGTTGAGCTTTCGCCGTGATGAAAATAAAGCGCGCCACTACCAAGTTCAGGTGCAAACACCACTTCCAAGCCCTTCGGTGGTGTTTACTCAACCACAAATGATGGCTTATGTTCGGCATCGGGGTTACGATCGAGGTATACGTCAAGCTTGGCATCAGCTTTTAGAGTGGGCAGAGCGAGAGCAGCGTTCAGTCACCACTCAAATAGGTTTACATCACTCTAACCCAGCCTGGGTTGCATTAGAACATTGTCATTACGTTGCCTGTATTGCGATTGATAAGCCAGTACGGGTTCGAGGTCAAGTTAATCAACTGATTATCCCCGGAGGCCGACATGCAGTGTTTCACCTTGTTGGTCAATTTGGTGATATGTTGCCAAAAATTGGTCTGATATTGTCTCAATGGTTACCGCAATCTGGCTTTAAACTAGCGGCCACTCCTGCCTATGCTCGCTATCAAACCAATCACTTTACCGATCCCGAAGAGCGCTTTGAGCTCGATTTTTATTTGCCAATTACCGATTACTGAATGCTCTAACTCATCGGCTTCGTGACGTTATTTACGAGTATGAAACGCGAATCAATGGCACATCCAATAAGCATTTAGATGCATTTAATTTGAATGTTTTTTCATCGTGATAAGCGATAAATAAAGCAAGGTAATCGATTGCGTTCTCAAATGTCTCATTAAAATAGAATAAACCATACAAATATAACCCCATCGTCACATAAGCTTAATCTTGTTGGACCAGTCTTATGGCGCTTTATACACAATAAGACTTCCACCTAAAGGAATGACAAAAACTAAACTTGGATTAGCTTGGAGATTACGATGATTTTCCCTGAATTTAAAAAGCGCACGTTAGCGAAATTGATTGCCGCCTCGCTTTTGGTTACCCCACTGGTTGGGTGCTTGGATGGCGACGATGATGATGATACAACCGAGGAAACAGTCAGTGCGGCGTTTACCTTACAACTCTTACACGTTTCTGACATCGATGGTTCGAACTCAGATGCATTGGCAAACGTGGGTAACTTTGCTAGCAACTTAACAGCGCTTAAAGCAGATTACCCAGACAACACATTATTTTTAAGTTCAGGGGATAACTACATTCCTGGCTCAGTGTATGATGCGGCCGATGATGATTCCATGGCTGATATTTCTAGCATTAATGTGCCTGGGGTGGGCCGTGCCCACATTGCTTGGCTCAACGAAATGGGCTTACAAGCTTCTGCTGTTGGTAACCACGACCTCGACGGTGGCACGGCTGAATTTGCTTCTATCATTGCTCAAGAAACCGATGATGAGAGCGGTAATACCTATATTGGTGCTGATTTCCCATACCTAAGCGCCAATATGGATTTTTCTGCTGATGAAAATACCGCCGATTATGTGGTTGACGATATTCAACTTGCTAGCAATATTTCCAACAGCCTAGCGTCTTCGACCATTATTATTGTCGATGGAGAAGCGATTGGTATTGTCGGTGCCACCACGCCAACCGAAGAAGATATTACTTCAACCGGTGATGTGACTGTCACCCCAGAGAGTGATGACACCACGGAACTTGCGGCTATCATTCAAACAGAGGTCGATGCTTTGATTGAGCAAGGTGTCAACAAGGTGGTGTTATTGGCGCATATGCAAACCATTTCGGTTGAGCAAGAGCTCGCGACGTTGCTTTCTGGTGTCGACATCATTGTTGCCGGCGGTTCGAACACACTGCTCGCGGATTCTACCGACCGTTTGTTAGACGGTGATACCGCGGCGGATGATTACCCGTTATTTTATCAAGATGTTGATGGCAATGATGTGGCGCTAGTCAACGTTGATGGTGACTATAAATACCTTGGTCGATTGGTGATTGGTTTTGATGAAGACGGTCAAATCATTACCAGCACGGTCGATGCTGATGAAAGTGGTGTGTACGTCAGTGACGATGACATGGTGGCAGAGCTTGGCGGCGCTGCCAATGCTGAAGTCGATGCGGTAACGGATGCGGTTAGCGATCTATTGCTTGATGCGGAAGGCAACATCTTTGGTCATACCGACGTGTTTATCAACGGTATTCGTGAGCAAGTCCGCTCTGAAGAAACCTCACTGGGCGACCTGACGGCTGATGCCAACTTGTGGTACGCGCAGCAAGAAATCTCTGACGTGCAAGTGTCGATCAAAAACGGGGGTGGTATTCGCGCCGCCATTGGTTATTACGAGTACCCCGCAGGTTCTACCGATGCCGACGACCTTGAGTACTATCCACCGGCAGCCTATGACGCCGCTGGTAAAGAAGAAGGGGATATCTCACAGTACGATATCCAAACGGCGTTGTCGTTTAACAACGAACTGGCTGTGATTGACGTCACCGCGGCAGAGTTAAAAGACCTGGTTGAGCACGCCGTAGCAGCGACCGTATCGGGTGATGAAACTGTCACTGCTGGTCAATTTGGTCAATTTGCTGGCTTGAGTTTTACTTATGACCCAAGCTACACCGCGATTGCGACGACACTGGGTGATGACAATACTTACACAGTGGATACCGAGGGCGAACGTGTACGTGAGTTAGCCGTTGATAGCGATGGCGACGGTACCTACGATGATGTTGTGGTCAGCGATGGTGTTATACAAGGCGATGAAACTCGCAGCTTTAGTGTCGTGACGTTAAGTTACCTACTTGAGCAAGGCGATGGTTATCCGTTTAGCTGTACTTACAATGGCACCTATTGTACCGATGCTACTTACTTGGCCGGTAATGACGATCAAGCCGCGATGTCGACAGACCCTGGCAATGCCGATTTTGCCGATGCCGGTACCGAGCAAGATGCACTGGCAGAGTACTTAGCTACGTTCTACCCAGATGCGGATAACGCCTTTGATATTGCTGATGACATCTTTGATTCAAGTGTCGTTGATGAGCGTATCATTCGCGATGACAGCGCAGAGTAAAGATTGATGTTAAAACCACCCTATACACTAGGGTGGTTTTTTTTGTCTCAAATTTCCATTTTTGTATATTAATCACTCACAAATAGTCGAAATTTCAATCACTTTGACTATCAAGGAAGACAGTAATGAAAATGACACCTTTAGCCATCGCGGTCGCGGCTAGCCTACCGCTATCTGCTCATGCCGAGTTGATGATCACCGAATACGTTGAAGGCAGTGGCAATAATAAAGCCATTGAACTTTATAACGCGGGTAACAGTGACCTTGACCTTTCCACCTATTCACTCTCCCGCTACAAAGATGGCGATGAAACCCCCACAGCAATGGTTTCTTTAAGTGGGACATTAAGCGCCGGTGAGCTACTTGTTGTTTACAACAGTTCCGCGGATTTTACCTTAAGCGATGATGTCAATGCACTGGCGACGTCGACCCTGTATCACAATGGCGGCGATGCCGTTGGTCTGTTTGATGGTGAGACGTTAGTCGACATCGTTGGGGATGTGCCAACAGAAAGCGGTTGGGGCAAAGAAGAAACACTGAGAAAAATCAGCCTCACTGCTGTGACGAGTTATGATGCCAATAATTGGCAAAGTTACGATCAAGATACCTTTGATGGTTTGGGAAATCTTGATGTTGAGGAGACAGAAGAACAAGAGGTCGTTGGCATTGAAACCACCATCATGGCCATCCAAGGCTCAGAGTGGAGTTCACCGCTGATTGCCGATGACGCCTATGAATCAGAAGACTATTACCAAGTGACGGGGGTGGTGACGGCGATTCAAACGACCGCCTTAGGTAATGACATCGCTCAGGGCTTCTTCTTACAAGACATCGATGGCGATGGAGATGCAAGCACCTCAGATGGTTTGTTTATCGAATCAGACAGCAGTGAGATCGCCCTTGGCAATACCGTCACTGTGACCGGAAAAGCCTATGAAAACTACGGTTGGACGCAGCTAATCGATACCACAATTAATGCCATTGAAGACACCGATGTCAGCGTCGAAGCGGTCGATTTGGTGATGGCAGACAGTGATGAAAGTTTTTCTCAAACGCTAGAGCGTCACGAGGGGATGTTGATTAATCTTACTGCTGAGCAAGAGATGCGTGTGACGCGTACCTACAGTTTTGATTATGATGCCTACCGATACAATATGGTGGCCGCTTATAACCGCGTCAATTTACATCCGAATCAAAATAATGTACCTGGCTCAGATGAGTCCGCTGCTCAAGCGGCGACGAATGCCGATTATCGTTTGTTTATCGAATCGTTTGAAGACGCGGATAATGGCGTCGTGCCTTGGTATCCAGATTTTCTGGCTGAGAGCTCAGTACCGATGGCGGATGGGACCACAACCAGTGATGATTATATTCGCGTTGATGATACCATCGATGGTTTGCAAGGGGTGCTCGGTTATTCCTACAGTGAGTATCGTTTGTATGTCACTAATGAAGCGACCAGTGACACTTTCATTCACAATAATGATCGCACCACGTCACCTGAGGTGCTCGATGGCGATCTTCGCATAGCGACGTTTAATGTACTCAACTATTTTAACTCGCCATTTGGTGGTACGGAAAACCCTTATGGCGATAATCGCGGCGCAGAAAGCGAAGATGAATTCAGTCGCCAGGGGACCAAAATAGCCAAAGCGATTGTGGCGCTAGATGCTGACATTGTCGGTTTGATGGAAATCGAAAACAACGGCTTTGGTGAGGATTCTGCTATTGCTGATCTGGTGACTAAGATCAATGCACTCATTGATGATGAAGCGGAGCAATACGCGTATATCTCGAGTGATGATTACGATTATATTGGCACTGATGCGATCACCAATAACGTTATCTTTAAACCCAATGTGGTAACCCTTGATACGTTCCGCGTTATCGCGATGCCAGAGCAGCATGCGACAGAAGGGGAAGATGTTGATAACTATCAACGAGATGCCATTACCCCCACCTTTGAAGTGAACGCCACTGGCGATTTGGTCACCGTGTCGGTTAATCACTTTAAATCAAAAGGGTCAACGTGTTGGGAAGACGTTAACTTACAAGATGAAGAGGATGTCGATAACCAAGGCAGCTGTGAAAACTTGCGGGTCTCCGCCGCTCAGCACCTCGGTGAACAAATGGCGCAGATTGACGGTTACAAGCTGATCATGGGCGATCTTAACTCATATGCCAGTGAAGATCCGATTTTGTTGTTAACCGAATTGCCCGATGGTTACACAGTCACGCCAGCGCGCGATACCTTTGTTGGGGAAGAGGCGATGGACGGCAGTGATCCAGAGGCTCTCAGTACCGCTTTTGGTTATGTTAATGTGATCAAAGCGCGCCACCCCGAGTCATACAGTTATTCTTATGACGATTACCTTGGCACGTTAGATTACATTTTGGCCGATTCAGCGACCGCTTCGGTGGTGATTGATGCTATCGATTGGAATATCAATGCGTCTGAGTCGACGTATGTCGATTACACTTCGGAATATTCTGGTGATTTGACTAAGTATGAGGATCTGTATCGCTCATCGGATCACGACCCTGCCGTAGTGGTTTTATCACTGAGTGAGGATCAATCCGCCCAGCCTGTGAATCCGCCGTCTGAGCCTATCAATCCACCTGCGGGAGTAGAAGAGCGACCAACGGCCGCGATCTTAAATGAGCCGTTAAGCGTGTTGTTCGATTTAACCGTGTTAGGGGATTTTCAGCTTCATACCGGTGATAGTGTGATACTGACCGCGACCAAACAGTCAAGTGTCAGCGCGTTTGCGGCGACCGAAGATGACAGCAGCAGTCAAGTGACCCTGACTGAAGAGTTGATTGAACAAGGTTGGGTGAGCTTATCGACCACGATGAGCGAAGAGGGCGATTATACGTTAACCAAGCAAATCTCCGGAACCGATGGCGACTATGACTACGAAACGGCCACCATTACGGTTGCCGATACCACTACCACAGCGACAGAAACCAGCTCAGGTGGCTCTGCCGCCAGTTCTGGCTTGTGGGGGCTAATGTTGATGTCGGGGTTGGCCTTATGGCGTCGACGTCAATAAAGCCGGAAAAATAGCCACAGTAAAGCGCAGCCATAGGTTGCGCTTTTTTGTGTTCAGCGCATTAAAAGATCTTGAACGTTTGTTCAAGTCGTGATTGAATGAACGTTCAACTACAAGGAGTTTTCTCATGCTTAAGTTCTTTTTCCACCACACACCAAACCCAATGAAAGTCGCGTTATTTTTAGAAGAGACCGGCCTAGATTTTCAACTCGTACCAGTGGACACCTTAAAAGGCGATCAACATACGCCCGAATTTCGCTTGATCAACCCCAATGGTAAAACACCAGCGATCGAAGATGACGGTCAGCGCGTTTTTGATTCCAACGCGATTTTGATGTACCTGTCGGAAAAAACCGGTCAGTTAGGCGGTAAAGCGGAAGATAGAGCAGAGCTACTGTCGTGGATGATGTTTATCGCCACGGGGCTTGGTCCGTATTCTGGTCAATGTGTTCACTTTCGACACGCCGCGCCAAAAGAAGGCTTAGAATATGCGGTTAATCGTTATTTGCGTGAAGCGCAGCGCCACTACGAAGTACTCGATACCCATCTAGAAGGGAAAGATTTTATCGTCGGTGATGAATACACCATTGCTGATGTGGCGGCATGGGGCTGGATTGACAAAGCGCCAGTGGTACTTGGTGAAGAGGGCTTGGCGCCTTACCCAAATCTGGCGCGTTGGTTTGAGTCAATTAATGCTAGACCGGCTGTGGCCAGAGCCCGCGATATTGCCAAGGGGATTGAATTTAAAACCGAGTTTGACGAAGAAGCGCGTCGCGCCTTTTTCCCATCGAACTACCCAAAATCATAGTTGATGGCGTTATCTGACCAACCATGCCGCACCTGATGCGGCATGGTTGATTTACGCGTTAGTAAGGTAGGGGAGTTACTTTGTTTGAACTTGATGGAGATGCACATCGAGTTGTTTGAAAGGAATGTTGATTCCATTCTCGTCAAAAGCTTGCTTAATCGCTAGGTTCATATCCCAATAGACTGCCCAATAGTCTTGGCGATTCACCCACGGGCGGGCAATGATTTCAATTGAAGAGTCATTTAAGGCACTGACGCCAATTTTGACTGCTGGCTCTGAGTGTACTCGCGGATCACTTTCAATAATTTGCTTGATGACTTGTTGTGCCAGGTTCAAATCACATTGATAAGAGACGGCAAAAGTAAAATTAATTCTCCGGGTATCGAAGTGAGATACATTGGTGATCGGCTTTTTTAAAATGGATGAGTTCGGCACCACAATCAATCGATTGTCACCGGTCTTTAACAAGGTCGAAAACACTTGAATACTTTGTACGGTACCAGAAACGCCAGCGGCCTCGATAAAATCACCGGATTTAAATGGACGCAGAACAATAATCAAAATACCTGAGGCAAAATTGGCTAGCGAACCTTTTAAAGCCAGTCCTACCGCTAAACTCGCTGCGCCGAGTACCGCGATCATAGAGGCGGTATCGATACCGACCTTGCTCAATACCGCGATCAGCACAAACGCCATCAAGCCGTAATAGGTAACATTGCGAACAAATCCACTGATGGTTTTGTCGACCTTTTTTCGTTCCAGCCAATGGGCCAAGTGTTTAGTTAATAGTTTGGCAAGCAAATTACCAATAATAAAAATCACAACAGCAGCAATAATATTGATGCCGTAGTGGATGATTAAAGGGGCGCTATTGAGAAAAAAATCACTCGCTTGGGTTATCGGTGATTCGGTCATGTTTATTCTCCTAACAAAGTTATACTCCATTATCAGAGATAATCGACTGAAATAACAACTATTATTCGTTTTAAAGCGCGATTATTCTCCCGTGAGTGACACAATGTGAGCCCCTGTTAAAATGCCAGTGTGTTTACTGATAAAGGCATTACTCACGCTAGCCGCCATTGCCCCGTCAATGAATGATAGGGGCAGAGGGCTATTGCTTGATCGCGGCGAGAATATTGAGCGCCGTCAATCTATCTTGGTGATGATACATATCATTGGTAAACATGAGCTCGTCGATGGCAAGGGTGTTAACCAATTGCTCAAGTTTGTGGCGAATACTGATGGGGCCACCACAGATATTGAGACTTAAAAAGTCATCGACGAAAGCGCGCTCTTGTTCGGTCCATAAACCTTGCATCGAATCGACAGGCGGTTTTAACCACAAGCCTTCCCCGCGCAGCAAGGCCAAAATACGTTGCTTTTGTGTGCTGCTTAAATACTGTGCTTGTTGATCGGTTTGGGCGGCGACCAAGGTAAGCGCCACCATGACATAAGGCTTTGATAAGTGCTCCGAAGGAGTAAAATGTTGACGATACACATCGACCGCTTGGTATAAATAGCGTGGGGCAAAATGGGCAGCAAAGGCATAAGGCAAGCCTTTTTTAGCCGCCAGCTTAGCACTAAATAAGCTAGAGCCCAGCAGCCATATCGGCACTTGACTATTTTCACCAGGGTAGGCACGAACGCTTTTCCCCGCTTGATGCGGGCCAAGTAAGGTCTGCAACTCTGTGACTTCTTGCTCAAAGCGGTCGGCTCGGCTTGGGTCACGGTTAAGAGCTTGGCTGGTCGCCGCATCGCTGCCCGGAGCACGGCCAAGACCAAGATCAATGCGATTGGGGTGTAAGCTGTCGAGAGTGCCAAATTGTTCAGCGATGACCAAAGGGGCATGATTTGGCAGCATGATCCCGCCAGAGCCAACACGAAGGTGCTCAGTATGATTGGCAATGTGCCCAATCAGTACGGCAGTTGCTGAACTGGCGATGCCTTGCATATTGTGGTGCTCGGCAAACCAAAATCGATGAAAGCCGAGTTGATCTGCGTGTTGGGCGTATTGAGTACTCTTTTTTAACGTGTCAGCAAAGTGCTCATCTTGCCGCATTGAAGATAGTTCGAGTAATGAAAATGGAATGCTATTGAGTGATGACATAAAACCTTAGTGCTATTTAGCAAAGTGTATTGTGACGTTTTAAGCGATTAAAACTAACACGCCTGCGCACTGAGCAAAACCCGCTACATCGGCAAGAGTGTGTTGAGCAAAGGGCATCAAAAGGGAAAGCGCACGGTGCGGATTGATTGTTGCTTATTGCCTAGCGTAAACTGAACGCTTTTTTAACAATGGGGAAGCGCATGTATATCGGTTTTGACTTTGGCACCGCAAATTGCTCTCTGGCAACGATGGCGGGTGAGACAGCGAAGAGCATTGCCTTGTTGGATGACAAGCTTTATCTATCTTCAGCCCTAGTTGCCCCGAACCGCGAATCGGTATCGGAATACTTATTTCGCCATCGTGGTATTTCGCCGACCGGGCCTATCGGAGAACGTTTATTGGCCAGAGCCATCGCGTTTAACAAAGAAGAAGACTTGCGCATTGAAGCCGATGATGTCGATTTTGGTCTGCGCGCCTTTGAACAATATTTGCAAGACCCTCAAGAGGTGTATTACGTCAAATCCCCTAAGTCTTTTTTAGGCGCAATGGGCCTTGGCGATCTGCAACTGGCTTTTTTTGAAGATCTGGTTTGCGCTTTGATGGACAAGGTCAAAACACAGGCGGAACACTCGCTTCAAAGTGACATTAAGCAAGTTGTGATTGGCCGCCCGATCAATTTTCAGGGCCGCGGTGGCGAAGAATCTAACCGCCAGGCGGAGTTGATTTTACGCCAGGCGGCCGTTCGAGTTGGCTTTCAAGATATTGAGTTTCAATATGAACCGGTGGCGGCGGGTTTGGAATACGAAGCGAGTTTAACCCAAGACCAAGTGGTCTTAGTGGTGGATATCGGCGGTGGTACGACCGATTGCTCGCTGTTGAAAATGGGCCCTTCGTGGCGACATTTGCAGGACCGGCAATCTTGCTTACTGGCGCACAGCGGGCAACGGGTTGGCGGTAACGATTTAGACATTCAACTGGCGTTTAAACAACTGATGCCAGCGTTTGGCTATAAGAGCTTGATGAATAGTGGCCTTGAAATGCCCACCACTCAATTTTGGAATCCGATTGCCATTAATGATATCAGTGCTCAAAAGCGCTTTTATTCCCGAGACAATCACTCGGATCTTAAAATGCTCGTTAAACAAGCTCAATCACCAGAAAAACTTCAACGTTTGCTGGCCGTCTATCGCGATACCTTGGGTTATCAGTTGGTCAAGTGCGCCGAGCAAGCCAAAATTGATCTTTCGGTACAAACTCAAAGCGCGCTGGATTTTGACGTCAATGGTGAATCGTTGACGTTTCAAATCGCTCAAGCCGATGCCATCGCGGCGCTAGAAAGCCCGGTGCAAAAGATGGTGCAATTGGTCGATGAAATCATGTTGCAAGCACAGCAAAAACCGGATGTTGTATTTATTACCGGCGGCTCAGCGCGCTCGCCTTTTGTCCGTCAAGCCATCGAAAAAGCCTTGCCAGGGGTTCCTTTGGTTAGTGGTGATGACTTAGGATCGGTCACATCAGGTCTGGCCCGCTGGGCTAAACACTGCTTTGAGTGAGGCCGTGCTCAAGTAAGAGAAAAAACGATCAGCGCGGCAGTACTCAGTTAATAACGGTCAGTAAATCACTTGGTTACGACCTTGGCGCTTAGCTTGATAAAGCTTTTGATCGGCAAGGTGCATCCAATGCTCGAAACCTTGTACATTGACGTGTTTGCAGTGCTGAATACCGATACTGACCGTATAATTAATTGGTGGAGCCTTGCGTTTTATTTTTTCACGCAGTTGCTCTGCCAGTATATAAGCACTGTATTGATTGATGTCGGGATACCATACTAAAAACTCCTCTCCGCCTACTCGTGCCACCCAGGCTTGTTTGGTGAGAATCGTGTGGATGTGTTGTGACAAATTTTGAATGACTTTATCGCCAGTAGTATGGCCGTGAACATCATTGATTTGTTTAAAATGATCAATGTCGATCATCATAATCACTCCCGAGTTTTGCGGCGGCAGTTGGGCGACTCGCGCGGCCATTTCACGGCGATTAATACAGCCAGTAAGGGGGTCAGTGATGGCCATTTGGTGGAAACTTTTGGTCAGCAAAGCACGCCGGCACAGAAAAACCAGGCTGTAGCTAAGGCCTACTAATGTGGTAAACGTCAGCGAGCTTATCAAGAAGGCGTTGTGTGTCACGGTTTGTAGGTCTTGAGTGATGTCTTTTTCTACGACCTGAGCCCCCATT
>JBFGYW010000012.1:0-34081 GCA_041587235.1 Vibrio sp. | reverse complement strand
TGGATTTAAATTTACAGGCTAAACTGTTAAGGGTGCTACAAGAGCGAGAAGTGGAACGTTTGGGCAGTCGCAAGAGTATCCAACTGGATGTGAGAGTATTGGCAACCAGTAACCGCGACCTTAAATTATTTGTTCAAGAAGGGCACTTTCGCGAAGATTTGTATTACCGATTAAATGTCTTCCCCATTGCTTGGCCGGCGTTAAAAGATCGCCCAGGTGATATCGAGCCATTGGCGAAACACTTGTTGTCGCGCCATTGCAGCAAAAGCGGTATGCCCGTTCCTCAAATGAATCAAGCGGCTATTCGCAAACTGTATGCCCATCCCTGGCCTGGTAATGTGCGCGAATTAGACAATGTTATCCAGCGCGCTTTGATTTTGGCCGAATCGGATTGTATTGGTGCCGACAGCATCCTACTCGAAGGATTAGACTGGCAGCAACTCGGCGAGCCAATTTCTGACGCGACAGAGACAGTGAGTCAGGATTTATTGGCGACACCGGAGGCCGATAAATCGTCGGAGAATTTGGGCAGTGAACTGCGTGAGCAAGAATACGCAATCATTCTCGAGACGTTAGTGGCTTGTGATGGCCGCAGAAAAGAAATGGCGGAGAAATTGGGCATTAGTCCCAGAACGCTGCGCTATAAATTGGCAAAGATGCGCGATGCTGGTATAGAGTTCCCAGGATAATCAACAGCGGTATATATCTTGCTTATCTATGAGTTAGTGGCGCTGTAAAAACGCAATGTCGTCAAAAAACTGACAACGAGGTCCATGATGAAAATTGATGGTTTAAGCAACGAAATGCAAGTCATGATGTTACAAGCAACGAACACCAATCCTATCGCAACCGGTGCCAGTGTTGGTCAAGATTTTGGCAATTTACTGTCAAAAGCCATTAATAATGTCAATGCATTGCAAAAAACATCGGGTAATTTGCAAACTCGGTTCGACAGCGGTGATCAAAGTGTGTCCCTTTCGGATGTCATGATTGCCCGAAACAAAGCGTCCGTTGCCTTTGATGCAACAGTTCAGGTTCGCAATAAATTGGTTGAGGCCTATAAAGATCTCATGAACATGCCAATTTAATTTAAGGTGTAAGAGTGGCAGAAGAAAAATCAACGGATCTTTCATTAGCGCAAGGGGATAGTGCCGCGTTAATGACCACAGAGGATCTCAATTCAAATAACGCAAATGCTGAACTTGATGAGCGCAGCAGTTCTAAATTCGATTTTGCCGTAGGGGATTTAGACCTGCTACGTCAAGTGGTTTTGGTGCTGTCGATTTCCATCTGTGTGGCCTTAATTGTGATGCTCTTCTTTTGGGTTAAAGAACCTGAAATGCGTCCCTTGGGCGTGTATGAAACGCAAGAATTAATCCCAATTCTGGATCATTTAGATCAACAAAAAATAGATTATAAACTCGATGGTAACACCATTTTGGTCGAGGCCAATGAATTCAATAGCATTAAGCTTGATATGGTCCGCGCTGGCTTAAATGGTCAAACGGCGCAAGGCGATGACATCTTGCTCAACGACATGGGTTTTGGGGTGTCTCAGCGTTTGGAGCAAGAGCGACTCAAGTTGAGCCGGGAGCGACAACTGGCGCAAGCCATTGAGGAAATGAAACAAGTGCGTAAAGCGCGAGTCTTGTTGGCCTTACCTAAACAAAGTGTGTTTGTTCGCCACAATCAAGAAGCCTCTGCTTCGGTCTTTTTAACCTTAGCTACCGGAGCAAATTTAAAACAACAGGAAGTCGATTCCATTGTCGATATGGTCTCGAGCGCGGTTCCGGGTATGAAAAACTCGCGCGTTACCGTGACAGATCAACACGGTCGCCTACTGAACTCAGGCTCAGAGGACCCGACTTCAGCAGCTCGCCGCAAAGAGCAAGAGCTTGAGAGAAGCCAAGAACAAGCCCTTCGAGAGAAAATAGACTCGGTATTGATCCCCATTTTGGGTTTGGGCAATTACACCGCGCAAGTCGATATTCAAATGGACTTTACCACGCAAGAACAAACCCAAAAAACCTATAACCCCGACAGTCAAGCTACCCGCAGTGAATACGCTCTCGAGGATTACAGTAATGGCAGCGGCGTTGGTGGTGTGCCAGGTGCGCTGAGTAATCAACCGCCTGCCGATGCGTCTATCCCAGAAGATGTCGCTCAAATGAAAGACGGCATTGGCAGTGGTCAAGGCAATGTACGCAAAGAGTCGACGAAAAACTTTGAAGTGGATACGACCATTCGCCATCAGCGAAAACAAAGTGGGGTATTGGCGCGCCAGACCGTTGCGGTGGCGATAAAAGAAGCTAAGTCGGTTAACCCTGATACGGGCGATGTCACATATACCCCTCTTAGCGAGACGCAACTTAACTCGATTCGCCAAGTTTTAATTGGTGCTATTGGCTATGATCAAAACCGTGGCGACTTACTCAATGTATTGAGTGTGCAATTTGCCGAGCCCGAAGTGGCTCAGGCAGAAGACGTGCCGATTTGGGACCATCCGCAATTTGGTGATTGGGTAAGATGGCTTGCCAGTGCGCTGGTGATCATTGTCATCGTGTTGGTGTTGATTCGCCCTGCGATGAAAAAACTGCTCAACCCAACCCAAGACAATGATGAAACCCTCTACGGGCCAGATGGTTTACCGCTTGGTGAAGATGGTGAAACCAGTCTGATTGGCAGTGATATTGAAAGCAGTGAGTTGTTTGAGTTTGGCTCAAGTATTGATCTACCGAATCTTCACAAGGATGAAGACGTGTTAAAAGCGGTGCGAGCTTTGGTGGCCAATGAGCCCGAACTTGCAGCTCAAGTGGTTAAAAATTGGATGTTGAACTAATGGCGAACGATATTGTTAAGCAAGACGAGCAACCTAGTACCGATGCGGTGCCGGTAGTTGATATCTCTACGGTCAGCGGAGAAGAGCGCGCGGCGATTTTGTTATTGAGTCTTAACGAGCAAGACGCGGCGGGTATTATTCGGCATTTAGAGCCCAAACAAGTGCAACGTGTCGGCAGTGCCATGGCCAGAGCAAAAGACCTTAGCCAAGATAAAGTCACTGCTGTTCACCGAGCTTTTTTGGAAGACATTCAAAAGTACACCAATATTGGCATGGACAGCGAAGGCTTTATGCGCAACACCTTGATTGCCGCACTTGGCGAAGACAAAGCCAATAACTTGGTGGATCAAATTCTACTTGGTACTGGGTCGAAGGGTCTAGATTCCCTTAAGTGGATGGACCCACGACAAGTGGCGAGTATCATTGTTAACGAACACCCTCAAATTCAAACCATTGTGCTTTCCTATCTCGAATCTGATCAATCGGCAGAGATCTTGTCGCAATTCCCCGAACGAGTGCGACTTGATTTAATGATGCGTATTGCCAATTTAGAAGAAGTGCAACCATCGGCATTGGCTGAGTTGAATGAAATTATGGAAAAACAATTTGCTGGCCAAGCTGGGGCGCAAGCGGCGAAAATTGGTGGCTTAAAAGCCGCAGCCGAGATCATGAACTACATGGATAACAGTGTCGAAGGCGTACTGATGGAGCAAATGCGCGAACAAGATGAAGACATGGCCACTCAAATTCAAGATTTGATGTTTGTGTTTGAAAATCTCGCAGAAGTCGACGACCAGGGCATACAAAAACTGTTGCGAGACGTTCCTCAGGACGTGCTACAGCGCGCGCTAAAAGGTGCCGATGAAACTCTGAGAGAAAAAGTCTTTAAAAACATGTCGAAACGTGCAGCGGATATGATGCGAGATGACATTGAAGCCATGCCACCGGTGCGAGTTGCCGATGTGGAGTCGGCGCAAAAAGAAATATTGGGCATTGCTCGCAAACTGGCTGACAGTGGTGAAATCATGCTCTCTGGTGGCGGTGATGAGTTCTTGTAAGCGCTATTCACGTGCTTGAGAGTGTTCAAATAAGGAAAAATAATGTCGAGAAAACGAGGCTTTATTCGCCCTGAAGACAATGAAGAGTTAGAGCAATCCACCTCTGCTTGGGGTTTGCCAGATTACGGTGAAGAGCAGCACACTCGCGCCCGTGAAACGGCGCTAAACTATGACCCAAGTTGGGTACCCTCTCAGCCAAGTCCTGCTGCAGAAGCGCCATTGGAACTCACCGAAGAGCAGATTGAACTGATCAAACAGGGAGCCTATCAAGAGGGCTTACATCAGGGCCAAGAGGCGGGGTTTAATCAAGGTTTTGACAAAGGTAAAGAGCAGGGGTATAGCCAAGGTGTCGAACTGGGGCGTGAGCAAGGTTATCAAGATGGTATAGAACAGGCTCAAGAGCAAGTTGCGCAAATCGTTGCGTCCTTTACTGCCTTAGCTGACCAGTTCAGTCAACCTTTAGCATTAATGAATCAGCAAGTCGAAAAACAATTGGTTGAGATGGTGTTAATACTGGTTAAGGAAGTGGTTCACGTTGAGGCAAAGTGCAACCCACAGGTCATTCTCGACGCGGTCAAAGAGGCGTGTGATGTCTTGCCGATTACCGGCCATGAGGTACAACTGAGCCTTCACCCGGAAGATGCGGAGCAAGTTAGACAACATTTCGATACAGAGCAACAAGCGGAAAAGCACTGGCAATTAATCGATGAGCCTGCGTTAAATCGCGGTGATGTCCAAATTCAACTCGGTGATTCGCACATTGAATACAAGATGGAAGATCGCATTCGTCAGGTGCTAAGAAACTTTTGCGAAACGAATCAATTTCAAGGTCAAAACTGATGTTGCCTTTGGAAGAGCGCCTTAAACAATACAAAACCCAAGGCTTAACAACTCGGCCTGTGGTGTCGGGAAAATTAGTACGTGTGATTGGCCTGACGCTAGAAGCAACGGGCTGCCGGGCACCGATAGGCAGTGTCTGCCTTGTCGAGACCATGCATGGTCAAATGGAAGCGGAAGTCGTGGGGTTTTCTGGCCAGAGTTTGTATCTGATGCCCAGTGAGCAAATTCAAGGCATTTTACCCGGCGCGAAAGTCACCCCCCTGACTCACGAAGCGGGTATTCCCGTTGGAATGGGCCTACTCGGTCGCGTTGTCGACGGAAGCGGCGAACCACTCGATGGACTTGGGGCGATTTTTTGTGAGCACAAAGCCAGTTTTAACGCCAAGCCGATCAACCCACTCGCTCGCAAGCCGATCTCTGAACCCTTAGATGTGGGATTAAAAGCCATTAATGGTTTATTAACCGTTGGTAAGGGGCAGCGAATTGGACTGTTTGCGGGCTCCGGGGTCGGCAAATCGGTGACCTTGGGCATGATGACTCGCGGGACTACGGCCCAAGTGGTGGTGGTGGGTTTAATCGGTGAGCGAGGACGTGAGGTCAAAGAGTTTATCGAAGAGATTTTAGGCGTAGAAGGACGAGAGAGGGCTGTGGTGGTGGCCGCGCCAGCAGATGCTTCGCCTTTGATGCGTTTAAAAGGCTGTCAAACGGCGCTTACCATCGCTGAATATTTTCGCGACCAAGGCCTGGATGTGCTGCTGTTGCTTGACTCCTTAACCCGTTACGCTCAAGCGCAGCGAGAAATCGCCTTATCGGTTGGTGAGCCCCCGGCAACCAAAGGCTATCCACCTTCTGTATTTGCCAAGTTACCCGCCTTGGTAGAGCGCGCTGGTAATGGCAGTGAAAATCAAGGCTCAATAACGGCCTTTTTTACCGTATTAACCGAAGGAGACGACTTACAAGACCCGATTGCCGATGCCTCAAGAGCGATCTTAGACGGTCATATTGTCTTGTCGCGAGAAATGGCCGATGCGGGCCATTACCCGGCGATTGACGTTGAGAAATCGGTCAGTCGTGTGATGCCACAAATTACGACTGATGAGCATATGTTGATGTCGAAAGCGGTGCGTCAGGTGCTATCCATATGTCGTAAAAATCAAGACTTGGTCTCGATTGGCGCCTACAAACCAGGGACCGATCCCGGTATCGATAGTGCCTTTACTCTCAAGCCCAAACTGGACGGTTTCTTACAGCAGCAAATGAAAGAATCGGTGCCCTATGATATGTGCATCAATATGTTAAAAAGTATTTTGAGTGGGTGATAAGTGATGGAAAATGCACTAGATTTTTTGATCGAACAAGCACAATCGAATGAAAAGTCGGCCATCAATGCCATTGCTAAAGCGCGTGCCGAATTAGACAACTATTATCAGCAGGTCGCTCAAATCGAACAATATCGCTTAGATTACTGTCAGCAATTGGTGGAGAAGGGGCAGGCGGGGTTAACCGCCAGTCAATTTATGCATCTCAATCGCTTTTTGACCCAGCTTGACGAGACTTTAACCAAGCAAAAGCAAGCGGAGTCGCACTTTAAGCAGCAAGTCGAGTCGGCTCAGCAACACTGGCATCAAGTTCGTCAGCAACGGCGTTCCTACCAAGTATTACAGGAAAAGAAACAGCAGGAAAAGCAACACCAAGAGCAAAAGAAAGAGCAAACAATGATGGATGAATTTGCGGCTTTAGCGTATCGCAAGACGCTTTTTTAGTTATGGCGTGATTATTGCTTTAATTATTACTTTAACGATAACTTTATGGTTATCTAATTGCTGATTTCATCTCGGGTTGCTCAACATAGACGACAGAGCCTGAGCAGCGAATAACGCGCTGGTTAATTGGTGTTTTCATCAGCGTGATGTAACAGGCTTTACTGTATTAAACGAAAGTAACTTTGCCTGTATTTTCTTGTTTTTGTTGAGAAAAAGCCTATGAATGTATCTTTATCATCCCCAACAGTTAAGGCTGTGAAAGAGCCATTAACGAGTCAAAGTGAGCGTGAAAGCCCCTCGGCTGACAGCAGCGAAAAGCCTCAATTTCAAGGCGTGTTTGACAAGGCGATGGCAACGCAAGCAAGCGAGAAAAAAGGCCAAAAATTGACGTCGTCTGCTGAGCAAATCAAAGACAACGGCAATACATCAACACAGCCCAATACGTTTTCTGAGGATGAAGAGGCAAGCCCGAAGGGGGCACTATCAGGCAAAGTTCAGTCTATGACCGCTCAGACCAACGGAGAACAGCCGATCACAGATACCCAATTACTCAGTGATGATGAAGACAGCAGCGAGTCAGAAGCAAACACGGCCTCGACCCAGCAAAAGGTCACTGATCTCACGCCGACAAACGTCGATCAAATCAAACCGGCAAAGACGGTCAAAAGTCAATCCGATGCAATCATTAACCAGGCTGATTCAAGGGCTCAACAGGTTACAACGCCGCAAAACATTGATGCGTCACAGTTATCCGACAGTGATTGGGTGGATGGCGGTCTAACCAACAGCGACCGAGTTGACAAGGGGATGTTGACAGCACCTCAAGCGGTTGATCACGCGCAAAACGCAGAATTTGCGACCCAGGCGGATCAACAAGGCCCAAATGATGAGTCACTTGTTCACGCGCAGGCCGCACTAAAGGCGTCTGAGTTACCTCAAGCGGCAACCCCATTAGACAATGTGAGCGTAGCGGCTACTGTCAATGATCATAAAACAGAGTACAGGGTGAATGAGTTACCGATTACCAGTGAGCCAACCCCTGTCGATGTTCAACAGACCATGAGTGACGGGCAAACCTTATTGCAAAGATTACAGCAATACCAACAAACGCTTACCGATAAAGGCGGCAAGGGTTTGCCACCCGGATTAGAAGGCGAGGGTACATCCCTAGCAGCTGCTGATGTCAATGCGGTATTTTCGGCTAACGATGTACTAGGGGGCGGCCGAAGTGAGCTTGCCAATGCGGAGTTTGCTGAGCCAATGACCAAGTTGAGCTCCGCCATTGCGGGCAGTGAAGACCTGATTGACTGGCATGATGCTTTGTCTGACGAATTGCCGCTGATAGATGAGCTACCGCTGATTGAGCAAAGGCCTTTATCAGATGCTCGCCCTATTGAGAGTGATGATATAAACGTGTTGGCTGAGGCATCGGTAAGCCAATTAAACCCGGTGACATTGAGCCGTGAGGATCAACAGGCAACCGATTTGACCCGACTGCTGACCGATACGACGCCAACACCCCACAATCTGGTTTCAGATGCAACCTTAGATGGCGCTTTACAGCATATTGCCCAATCTATAGCGGAGGGGAAAGTGCTGCCACCGGCTCAGCAGCAATTGCTACAAACTGTAATTGAATCTGCTGATGTTTCATCCGAGCAAGCGACGTTCGCTGAGCAGTTATTGTCACAAACCGCTGCAGAGCAAATTGTTGGGCAACGGGTGCCGCTAACGGATACTCAATCCAGTGTTGGCGCTTCGACTTCGCGCGGGGAATCGGCGCTGATATCAAGCGTACCACATACTCAGGTAAACCAAGCAAGAACCCCACAAGGCATGCCTCAAGGGGTTGAGACATCTTTGGTGAATCAAAGTGAGCTGGCGAGTAACTCGAGCGATAAACTGCCACTCGATTTGTCAGGGGACAAGGCGAGGGTCAACGGCGCGTTACCTGATAGCGACCGAGTGGCACTTAAGCGTCAGCGAGCGAGCATGATGAGTGACTTGTCGGCGTTGTCTGGCGGCGAGCAAAAACCTGTGTCCAACGCAGCATCAATGGCGCACGCTTCTACAGGTCAGAGCTTGTCCACCACCTCAACACCGGGTATGCCGCCAGTCAGAACCGATCTGATGGCAATGAATATGACCCGAGAGCTGGCCCATGATCAATTGAATGAAAAAGTGCAAATGATGATGGCGAAAAACTTGAAAAGTTTAGATATACGCCTGGATCCCCCTGAGCTAGGGCGTTTGCATATCCGGATGAATTTACACTCAGACGGCGCTAACGTACACTTTACTGTCGCCACACCACAAGCCAGAGAGATGATTGAACACACCATGCCGCGCTTGCGTGATATGCTCTCTTCTCAAGGGGTTAGCCTAGGAGAAACCAGTGTTCAGCAAGAGGCAAGGCAAGAGTCTAATTCCGGTGGCATGGCACAAGGCAACCAAGGCGGCCAAAACGAATTAGCTGCGGATACCACGGTTGTCACAGAAGATGAATCAGCAGTCAACGTCAGCTTGCCGGCATCGGCGAATGGCGTTAGCTTTTACGCGTAAGCTCTGATCGCCAAAATAGCGAACGATCAAATAACCATAAAAAGAGAACAAGATGGCTGAAGAACAAGAAGAAGCGCCGAAAGGCAAAAGCAAGCTCATGCTAATTATCATTATTGCTGTCGTTTTACTGCTCGGTGGAGGAGGCGCGGCCTTCTTTTTACTTGGCGGCGAAGACGAGGCCAGTGCGGCGCCAGAAGGGGAAATGGCGACTCAGGTAACCAAACCCGAGGAGCCGATTGTCTATGTCAATATCCCTCAGCCCTTTATCTTTAATGTCACCGGGGATGTGAGAGATCGCATGGTGCAAATAAAAGTGCAATTAATGGTGCGCGGCAGTCAGCACGAAGAAGAAGCACAATATCACTCACCATTGATTGAGAGTACGCTGTTATCGACGTTTGCTACCGCGACCGTTGAACAATTGCGTTCAACCAATGGCCGTATTGAACTGCGAAAGCGTGCCACCGACGATGTCCAAGCCGCTTTAGCTAAAGTGGTTGGCAGCCCCGTCATCGAAAAGGTGTTGTTCACCGATTTTGTAATCCAATAATAGGTGCCATGTGACCGATTTACTAAGCCAAGACGAAATTGATGCCTTGTTACACGGCGTAGATGATGTTGAGGAAGAAATAGAAGAAACCCAGACCGTTGTCGATGAAAATGCGGTGAGTTTTGACTTTTCTTCCCAAGATCGCATTGTTCGTGGTCGAATGCCGACCTTAGAGCTTATTAATGAACGTTTTGCTCGCCATATGCGAATCAGTTTATTCAATATGCTGAGAAAAACCGCAGAAGTCTCGATCAATGGCGTGCAAATGATGAAGTTTGGTGAGTACCAAAATACTTTGTATGTGCCAACAAGCTTAAATATGGTCCGCTTTCGCCCGTTAAAAGGGACGGCCTTGGTGACTATGGAAGCGCGGTTGGTGTTCATCTTAGTAGAAAACTTTTTTGGGGGCGATGGCCGATTTCACGCCAAGATTGAAGGCCGTGAATTTACCCCCACTGAAAGACGCATCATTCAGTTATTGCTCAAAATTGTCTTCGAAGACTATCGTGAGGCCTGGTCTCCCGTGATGGGGGTGGAGTTCGAATACCTAGATTCTGAGGTCAACCCGAGTATGGCCAATATCGTGAGCCCGACGGAAGTCATCGTGGTCAGCTCATTTCATATTGAAGTGGATGGCGGCGGCGGCGATTTCCATATGGTGATGCCTTATTCCATGCTGGAGCCGATCCGAGAGTTACTCGATGCAGGTGTCCAATCGGATAAAATGGAAACCGATGTGCGATGGAGCTCGGCATTGCGTGATGAAATTATGGATTGTAAGGTCAACTTTAGAGTCAATCTGCTTGATAAAGATCTTTCTTTAAGAGATTTAATGGAGTTGCGACCAGGTGATGTCATTCCTATCGATATGCCGGAGCACGCGGTGATGTTCGTTGAGGAATTACCAACGTATCGAGTTAAAATGGGGCGTTCGGGTGACAAATTAGCCGTGCAAGTCGCGCAAGAAATCGAACGGCCGCAAGTGGCGAAGACCGATCTGTCTTTTTTGAGTAAAGACATGATGGCTGAGCTTGAAGATAATAACGACGACGAATAATAACGCTTTGAGGAGCAAAAATGGAACCTAGTGACGATCAAAAATTGGCTGATGAATGGGCGGCAGCTCTGGGTGAAGATCCGTCGGTTAATAATGACGACGACGTGCAAAGTGCCCCTCTGGACGATTTGGAAGACAGCGCGTCACCAATAACCGATGATGAACGTCGAAAACTCGATACCATTATGGATATCCCTGTCACCATTTCAATGGAAGTTGGGCGTTCAAAAATCAGTATTAGAAACTTGCTACAGCTCAACCAAGGTTCGGTGGTTGAACTGGATCGTTTGGCGGGTGAATCGCTAGACGTATTGGTCAATGGAACGCTGATTGCTCATGGTGAAGTCGTGGTGGTTAACGATAAATTCGGTATTCGTTTGACCGATGTGATCAGCCAAACTGAACGGATTAAAAAGTTGCGCTAATGGGTATTTATCGTCTTGTCGGGCTCGTTTTTTCCCTATGTACCATCAGCTTTCCTTTGATGGCTGCAGAGGCGGGCCCCAATATTGACATTGCAGCCAGTGTTCTTTCTCTGCTGATGGTGATCGCGTTGATCGTGCTGTTGGCCTGGGGGATAAAACGCTTAAATGGCACTGGTTTAACTCAGCGCCATGGATTAAAAATTGTCAGCCAACTGCCGCTGGGTACCAAAGAGCGCATTGCGGTTGTTGAAGCTGGTGAGGAACAGTTTCTCATTGGCGTGACAGCGCAAAATATTCAATTGATTGCTAAATTAGAGCAAAAATTAGAGACGACACAAGGGCAGCCGCGTTCACCGTTTCAGCAACTGTTGGCTAAGCGAATCAAAACCGATGAAAAATAAAACCCTTAAGGCATGTTTCGTGACGATTAGCACGGTATTGTTGCTGCTCTACACCAGCTTCTCCTTTGCTGCGGTTGAGGAGCAAACCACGGCGATCACGACCCCGACATCTTCTTCGTTGGTGGACAGCAGCACAAGCAGTGCTCAAGTGCCAACCCTTGGCGGTATTCCCGCTTTGACCGTCACCACCAATGACGATGGCAGCGAAGATTATTCTGTGACGCTACAAATCCTCGCCTTGATGACTATGCTCGGTTTCTTGCCGGCGATGGTGATCTTGATGACGTCATTTACTCGCATCGTTATTGTGATGTCGATTTTGCGTCAGGCGATGGGGCTACAACAAACCCCGTCTAATCAAGTGATTATCGGTATCGCCTTGTTTTTGACCTTTTTTGTTATGTCGCCGGTGTTTGATCAAATTAACCGTCAAGCTGTGCAACCCTATCTCAATGAGCAAATGACCGCTCGGCAGGCTTTTGACAGTGCGCAAGCACCGATGAAAGCGTTTATGCTAAAACAAACTCGAGTGAAAGATTTAGAAACCTTTGTCAATATGTCAGGCCAAGACGTCGATAGCCCAGAGCAGGTTTCAATGGCGGTACTGATCCCGGCCTTTATTACCTCAGAGTTAAAAACGGCGTTTCAAATTGGATTTATGCTTTTTTTACCCTTTCTGATCATTGATTTAGTGGTTGCCTCAGTGTTGATGGCCATGGGTATGATGATGTTGTCACCGATGATAGTGTCATTGCCATTTAAACTGATGCTGTTTGTTTTAGTCGACGGTTGGAATCTTATCTTGTCGACATTAGCGGGCAGTTTTGTTACCTAAGTGGAGAGGAAGCTACTATGACCCCAGAGTTATTTGTCGAACTTTTTCGCGATGCATTATGGATGGTTCTTTTGATGGTCTGCGTGATCATCATCCCCAGCTTACTCGTGGGTCTGATCGTTGCTGTCTTTCAAGCCGCGACCTCGATCAACGAACAAACCTTGAGTTTTCTACCGCGTTTAGTCGTGACCTTATTGGCATTGATTTTCTTTGGCCACTGGATGACACAAATGATGATGGAATACTTTTACAGTTTAATTGAGCGAATGCCACAAGTGTTGTACTGATGGATCAATTTCCCGCTCCCGTTATTCTCGATTGGCTCGCTAATTATTTCTGGCCCTTTACTAGGATTTCGTCCATGTTGATGGTGATGTCGGTGACTGGGGCGCGTTTTGTTTCGTCTCGGGTGCGTCTTTACTTAAGCTTGGCGATTACCTTTGCGGTGATGCCGGCCATACCCGTGGTCCCTTCCGATATTGCCTTGTTGTCTTTTGATGGTTTTCTCATTCTTTTTCAACAAATTATCATTGGCGTTGCCATGGGTATGATCACACAGTTTGTGGTGCAAACCTTCGTTATTCTCGGACAAATTCTTGGTATGCAAGCCAGCTTGGGCTTCGCTTCTATGGTTGATCCATCCAATGGTCAAAGCACTCCTCTGCTAGGGCAATTATTTATGTTGTTGACCACGTTGTTCTTTTTGGCCACTGACGGCCACCTTAAAATGATTCAGCTCGTGGTCATGAGTTTTAAAACCTTGCCGATTGGTGAGACGTTGGTTGCTGCAGACTTTCACAATATGGCGTCATGGTTAGCGATTATGTTTAAGGTGGCATTAACCATGTCGCTGTCGGGGATCATTGCTTTGCTGACCATTAATTTGTCGTTTGGGGTGATGACGCGCGCTGCGCCTCAGCTCAATATTTTCTCACTGGGTTTTGCTTTTGCATTACTGGTTGGCCTATTGTTATGTTGGTACATGATTTCGGGCTTATATGACCACTATCAGATTTTTTGGCAATTTGCAGAGCAAGAAATTTGTCAAATTGCGCGAATTAACTGTTAAGGGAGAAGTGAATGGCAGAATCCGACGGTCAGGAAAGAACAGAAGAAGCCACCCCCCGAAGGCGGCAGCAGGCCAAAGAGAAGGGGCAGGTTGCCCGATCAAAAGAATTGGCATCCGTCTCTGTTTTGGTGGTTGGCTCTGTCGCTTTGATGTGGTTTGGTGAGTCGCTGGCAAAAGCCTTATACACTGTGATGTCACGCTTATTCCACCTCAGCCGTGAAGAAATTTACGACCAGTCAAAGTTGTTTCATATCGCTTCTGCCGCGTTAGGGGATCTGCTCGGTCCATTATTGCTGATTTTGTTGGTGTTATTTTTTGCCGCTTTGATTGGGGCAGCTGGGCTGGGAGGCATTCAGTTTTCCGCTGAAGCCGCGCGACCTAAGCTGTCTAAAATGAATCCGTTATCGGGGTTCAAACGCATGTTCGGTATGCAAAGTTGGGTTGAATTGCTCAAGTCGATACTCAAAGTGTCTTTGGTCGCCGGGGTGGCGTTTTTTTTTAATTCAAGCGTCGCGATTTGACCTCGCACAACTCTCTATCGATGCTTACCCGAGAAACATATTTCACGCGTTGGATATACTGAGCCAGTTTGTTTTGTTGATCAGCTGTTCCTTGCTGATTGTGGTGGCGATCGATATCCCTTTTCAAATCTGGCAGCACAATAACCAGTTGAAAATGACCAAGCAAGAAGTGAAAGATGAGTATAAAGATACCGAGGGTAAACCAGAGGTCAAAGGGCGGATTCGGATGTTACAGCGCGAGGCCGCACAGCGCAGAATGATGGCAGAGGTGCCACAAGCGGATGTCATCGTCACAAACCCCGAGCACTTTTCCGTGGCGCTTCGCTATGATCAAACCTTAGACAAAGCGCCGGTCGTCGTGGCGAAGGGCAGTGACCATATGGCGTTAAAAATTCGCGAAATTGCTCGTGAGCACCAAATTGACATCGTCCCTGCCGCACCATTGGCTCGAGCACTTTTTTATACGACGGAGTTAGAGCAAGAGATCCCTGAAGGGCTGTTCACTGCGGTGGCACAAATCTTGGCTTATCTCTATCAATTAAAGCAATACCGCAAGCAGCGGGGGCAAAGGCCAAACCTACGTGACTATGCTTTGCCAATACCGCCAGATTATCGTTACTAATGTTATTTTTTCGTCAATACCCGTGTCACAATATTGACGTATACCGATATTTTACACTTGTGTAAGCAGGGGATTTGATTTAGATTGCACCACGTCTAACTCGCTGTTTATAAAAGTGATTTATTTTTGGAACTGATATGAAGTTTAATCTGCCATTTTCACAGCAATGGTCAAAATTACCCAAGCGAGCTATGCCGGCCATTGGCGCCCCGGTAATGGTGTTGGCCACCTTGGCCATGGTGGTATTGCCGATGCCGGCATTTTTATTGGATATGTTTTTTACCTTTAACATTGCCTTGGCCATGGTGGTGCTATTGGTGACCGTTTACACCCGCCGCCCATTGGATTTTGCCGCTTTCCCTACGGTATTGCTGATCGCGACCTTATTGCGTTTGGCGTTGAACGTCGCCTCAACCCGGGTTGTGTTACTCAAAGGCCATGAAGGTGGTGATGCTGCGGGTAACGTGATTGAAGCCTTTGGTAATGTGGTCATTGGTGGCAATTACGCCGTCGGTCTGGTGGTGTTTTTGATTTTGATGATCATTAACTTTGTCGTGGTCACCAAAGGTGCTGGGCGGATCTCGGAAGTCAGTGCCCGCTTTACCCTCGATGCGTTACCCGGTAAGCAAATGGCCATCGACGCCGATCTCAATGCCGGTCTGATTGATCAAGAGCAGGCGCGAGACCGACGTAACGAAGTGACCAAGGAAGCGGATTTTTACGGCTCTATGGACGGTGCGTCTAAGTTTGTTAAAGGGGATGCCATCGCCGGTATTTTGATTCTGTTTATCAATATTATTGGTGGCTTGAGTATTGGCATGGCGCAATACGGTTTGGGCTTTGGCGATGCGATTGAAATTTATACCTTGTTAACCATTGGCGACGGCTTAGTCGCGCAGATCCCATCGCTGTTGTTGTCGATTGCTGCGGCTATGATGGTCACACGTCAAAATACCGATGAAGACATGGGTGAACAGTTGGTGTTTCAACTGTTTGACAACCCTAAAGCATTAATGATCACCGCCGGTATTTTGGGGGTGATGGGTATTGTTCCAGGTATGCCACATTTTGCCTTTTTAACATTGGCGCTGATTGCCGGTGGTGCGGCCTACTGGATGGATCAAAAACAAAAGCGCAAAAAGCAAGAACCGGCTCCGCTGACTGCCGAACAAAACGCAGAAACCCCGTCGCAAAAAGAGCTGTCTTGGGATGACGTCCAACCCGTTGATGTGATTGGTCTAGAAGTGGGTTATCGTCTGATCCCCTTAGTTGATCGAGAGCAAGGGGGCGAGTTGCTAGAGCGCGTCAAAGGGGTGAGAAAAAAATTATCACAAGATTTTGGCTTTCTTATTCCTGCCGTGCACATACGCGATAACTTGGAGCTGACCCCAAACAGCTACCGGATCACACTCATGGGGGTTGCGGTTGGCGAGGCGGAAATTCGCGCTGATCAAGAATTGGCGATTAACCCAGGTCAAGTCTACGGCATGATCGATGGTGAGCCGACCAAAGACCCAGCTTTTGGTCTTGAGGCAGTTTGGATAAAACAGGAACAAAAAGAACACGCCCAAGCATTGGGTTACACCGTGGTTGACCCTTCTACCGTATTGGCGACACACCTTAGCCAACTACTGCTCAATAACGCAGCGCAATTACTTGGTCATGAAGAAGTACAAAACCTACTTGATATGTTGTCGAGAAGCGCGCCTAAACTGGTCGAGGGCTTTGTACCAGACCAGTTGTCATTAGGGGTTGTGGTCAAGGTATTGCAAAACTTGTTGCACGAGGCGATACCGATCCGAGACATTCGCAGTATTGTTCAGTGTTTATCGGAATACTCGTCGAAGAGTCAAGAACCTGACGTTTTGACTGCGGCGGTCCGCATTGCGCTTAAACGACTTATTGTTCAAGAAATCAATGGGATAGAGCCAGAGCTTCCGGTGATTACCCTTATTCCAGAGCTGGAACAAATATTGCATCAAACAATGCAAGCCTCCGGTGGTGAGTCTGCCGGCATTGAACCGGGCTTAGCGGAAAGGCTGCAATCTTCGTTGAGTCAAGCGACTCAAGACCAAGAGCTCAAAGGGGAGCCCGCGGTATTACTCACCTCAGGGGTTCTTCGCGCCACATTGGCTAAGTTTGTGAAAAATACCATTCCGAACCTAAGGGTGTTGTCTTACCAAGAAATACCCGATGAAAAACAAATACGGATTGTTCAAGCTGTGGGAAATTAACCCTAGCAGGTAGGTTATAAATTTGAAAATAAAACGATTTTTTGCCAAGGATATGAAATCTGCACTCAAGCAAGTTAAAAGCGAGCTCGGTGTTGATGCGGTGATCATGTCAAATAAAAAAGTGGCTGGAGGCGTTGAGATTGTGGCTGCCATTGACGGTGAGCAGGTCAGCAATAAAATTGAACAATCTACGCAACGCGCCGCCCAAGCGAGCCGAGGCTATTTCGCTCAGGACCGATCATCCAATCAAGAAGCCTCTCGTTCCCTTGAGGAAGATCGCGTCAATCTCGGTGGCCAAGGCATGTCGAAGAAATTTGCTAATATTCTCAAGCAATTTGGCCAGAGCGAAGCGGAAAGCCACCCACAGCGCGATGCTCACAGTGACAGCTTATCGGCCTTACTCGAACGTCAAAACCGCTACCGAGAAGACGAACGTCCTTTGCAAGAATCGGCTCGCCGCGTATCTCAGGCGCTCAATGACAGACGACAAAATAGCACCTCTCGAGAACCTCAAGCATCCGATGACAATCACTTGGAAATGTTGCGTGACGACATGAACTCGATTCGGCGTTTATTGGAGCATCAAGTATCGGGGTTAATGTGGCAAGAAGTCGAACGCAGAGAGCCTTTACGTGCCATGCTGATTAAGCGCTTGGAAAGGATGGGCTTGTCGTCGGATCTCGCCGACCAGCTCGCGTGCTACATTCCTGAAGACACCAAGCCAGCTAAAGCTTGGAAGGCACTATTGTCTTTGGTTGCCGATCAGATACACGTGACCAAACAAGATATATTAAAACGAGGTGGTGTGGTGGCTTTGCTCGGGCCGACTGGGGTGGGGAAAACCACCTCGATTGCCAAGCTCGCCGCCCGTGCAGCGATGGAATACGGCGCGGATAACGTCGCGCTGGTCACCACCGACACCTATCGTATCGGTGCTCATGAGCAACTGGCTATTTATGGTCGAATTATGGGATGTCCGGTAAAAGTTGCTAAAGATTCTAATGAGTTAGCCGATGTTATCTATCAATTGAGAAACCGTCGTTTGGTCTTGGTTGATACGGCAGGAATGGGGCAAAGAGACGTTCGATTGTCTGAGCAACTCGATACTTTGATGCAAGACAGTGGCGAAACCATTTATAGCTATTTGGTTTTACCCGCCACAGCACAACGGCAAGTATTACAAGAAACGATTGATCACTTTAAGCGCATCCCGTTATCGGGTTGTATTTTAACCAAACTCGATGAGTCGCTCAGTTTGGGTGAATTTATTAGTGTCACCATTCAAAATGCATTACCCATTGCCTATATTGCAAACGGGCAAAGAGTGCCAGAAGACATTGTACTTGCTCAACCTAAGTATATGGTAGCAAAAGCAAATGAGCTGTTGGAACGTTCAACGGAAAACGAGCCTCATTACTGGAATAGTGATGTTGAAGGGCTTTGAGGCGGCGAGTAGATATGACAAATAAAATGATACAAGATCAAGCTAGCGGCCTACGCCGTCTTACTCAACCTTCGTTAACCAAAGTCATTACTGTGACAGGAGGCAAAGGCGGCGTCGGCAAGTCAAATATTACCTTGGGATTGGCCATTGCCATGGCAAAGCAAGGCAAGAAGGTCATGGTCCTCGATGCCGATTTAGGATTGGCGAACGTTGATGTTATGTTGGGCATTCGAGCAAAACGCAATTTAGGTCATGTGCTTGCCGGTGAATGTGAACTGCAAGATGCGATTGTCGAAGGGCCATATGGCGTTAAAATCATACCCGCGACCTCCGGTACTCAAAGCATGACTGAGTTATCACATGCCCAACACGTTGGTTTGATCCGCGCATTTGGCAGTCTTGAAGAAGAGATGGACGTGTTGTTGGTCGATACCGCTGCCGGCATTTCCGATATGGTGGTGAGCTTTGCCAGGGCGGCTCAAGATGTCGTCATGGTCGTGTGTGATGAGCCAACCTCGATTACCGATGCTTATGCTCTGATTAAATTGCTCAGTCGCGAGCACCAGGTTCAGCGCTTTAAAATTGTCGCGAACATGGTGAGAAGCTATCGAGAAGGTCGAGAATTGTTTGCAAAATTGACCTTGGTCACAGAGAGATTCCTAAATGTTAGCCTTGAGCTTGTGGCATGTATCCCATTAGATGATAAAGTTAGACAAGCAGTAAAAAAACAGAAAATTGTCGTTGATGCATTTCCCCGTTCACCTGCTGCACTGGCCATGTATTCACTGGCAAACAAGGCATTGTCTTGGCCTATTCCCAGTAGCCCGAGCGGGCATTTAGAGTTCTTTGTTGAAAGACTCGTCACACGAAAAGAGTATTTAGAGGAGCCGTTTAGTGAATAAAGCGCTGACATACGGCCAAGCAGTTAATCCGCAAACACAACGAGACTTTATTGAAAAGTACTCCGTGCTTGTTAAGCGTATTGCCCATCATTTACTCGGACGCTTGCCTGCCAGTGTTCAAGTGGAAGATTTGATACAAGCAGGGATGATTGGCTTAATCGAAGCTCGAAAAAACTATGACGGTTCAAAAGGGGCAAGTTTTGAAACCTACGCGGGGATCCGAATTCGGGGGGCGATGCTTGACGATATTCGCAAGGGAGATTGGGTACCGAGGTCGGTGCATAAAAACAATCGCGATATTAACCAAGCCATCGCAGAGCTAGAAGCGAAGTTAAACCGAGACCCAAGTGACGCTGAAATTGCCCAGCATCTCGATATGTCACTCGCCCAGTTACATTCGATGCAGTCGGATATTAACAGTTCGCGCTTAGTCGGGATCGAAGATTTAGGCGTAGCGGAAGATACCATTGGCCCCTTGTCTGATGATGGCATCGCCGATAACCCGTTTAAACAAGTGGCTGATGAATCGTTTCGCATGGCACTTGTCGAGGCAATTAAGCAACTTCCAGAGCGAGAGTCTGTGATACTATCGCTATACTACGATGAAGAACTAAATTTAAAAGAAATCGGTGCAGTATTAGGGGTGAGTGAATCTCGCGTCAGCCAAATACTTAGCCAGTCAATGCAGCGTTTACGCACTAAACTTAGTGAGTGGACAAAAAATAAATAATGACACTGATGATTAACTTTCAGTGGAGGCGATTTTGAATAAAAACATAAAGATCCTTATTGTTGATGATTTCTCGACTATGCGTCGTATCGTTAAAAACTTACTTCGTGATTTGGGTTTTAACAACACTGCAGAAGCCGATGATGGTTTAACGGCCTTGCCGATGTTAAAAAAGGGCGACTTTGATTTCGTCGTAACTGACTGGAACATGCCTGGTATGCAAGGTATTGATTTATTGAAAAACATTCGTGCCGATGCCGAACTCAAACACTTGCCAGTCTTGATGATCACTGCAGAGGCGAAACGTGAGCAAATTATCGAAGCTGCACAAGCGGGTGTGAATGGCTATATAGTGAAACCTTTCACTGCTGCGACCCTGAAAGAAAAGCTCGATAAGATTTTTGAGCGTTTATAAGCAATTAAAATGTCAGTAGCTTCACTGTTTGGGCTGGAGCTACTTGCTATTTATCCGGTTGTTGTTAACGCTTAATATAATAATTCACAAGGTTTTATGGCAATGATCTCACTAGAGCAAGCAAAATCCTTAGTTACGTTACTCGAAGAAGGGAAGCAGGTTGAAGCCAATCAACTGATCGCTTCTCTAGTCAAACAATCCGACGATTCATTATTGCGTGAAGTTGGGCTGTTGACACGTCAATTACACGATTCTTTGCAAAACTTTCACTTAGAAGATCGATTGTCAGAAATCGCGCAAGATGAAATGCCTGATGCGAGAGAAAGGCTCAATTATGTCATTGAAAAAACTGAAGTCGCGGCGAATAAAACCATGGACTCAGTCGACGAGTGCTTGCCTATCGCCGACGCATTACATCAAGGTTTGCTCAAGGTGCGGCCGCAATGGAATGAGTTGATGCACGGTCGAATCAATCTCGCCGAATTCAAAGCACTTTGTCACAACATCGATGATTTATTATCCCAAGTTGAAGGCAATAGTTCAGAGCTAAAAAATCAACTGACCGAAATTTTAATGGCGCAGGATTTTCAAGATCTCACGGGCCAAATCATCCGACGAGTCATTACCTTAGTCAATGAAGTCGAAGGGCGTTTAGTCGATATCTTAACGCTATTTAGCGGTCAAGGTGAAGAAGTTACAACTGAGTCTCAAGGCCATACAGAGGCGAAAAAAGTCGATAAAGAGGCGATAGAGAGTGAAGGTCCTATTCTGCACCCTGAATTGCGTGAAGACGCGGTGGCCTCTCAGGATGAAGTTGATGATTTGTTATCCAGTCTTGGATTTTAAAGGTAACGTATGAGCTACGATTTAGATGAAGATATTCTTCAGGATTTTTTAATAGAAGCAGGTGAGATCCTTGAGTTGCTTTCAGAGCAGTTAGTTGAGCTTGAAAATAACCCTGAAGACAAGGACCTATTAAACGCGATATTTCGCGGTTTCCATACCGTTAAAGGCGGCGCGGGCTTTTTGTCTCTCACTGAACTGGTAGACACCTGTCACGGCGCTGAAAACGTGTTTGATATTTTGCGCAACGGTCAACGTCAGGTGACGGCAAATTTGATGGATACCATGCTAAAAGCACTCGATACCATCAATCATCAATTCCAAGCGGTACAAGAAAGGGAAGCTCTTGAAGCGGCCGAGCCAGACTTACTTGCTGAGCTGCATCGTTTAAGCCGTCCGCAAAGCGAAGATGCCGATGAAGCATCATCACAAGCTCCTGTTGAAGCTCAAGCACCGGTTGAGACTGAGGTGGAAACACCTGTTGTTGCCGAGACAGCGTCTGAGCCTTCTGATGCGCAAGAGACCGCGATTGCCGCAAATTCTATTGATGATATTTCCGAAGACGAATTTGAACGCCTACTCGATGAGCTTCACGGCAAAGGCAGTGCTCCAGGGCGGGAAAGCGAAGCGCCCGCGGTGACTTCTGCTCCTGCGCCGGCGGCTGAGTCAGGTGATATTACCGATGATGAATTTGAAAAATTACTCGATGAGTTACACGGTGTCGGCAAAAGCCCTACCAATCAAGCGACGACGGCTGACGTAACACCGCCTAGTACGTCATCACCTGCTCCTGCTGGCAATAGCGCTGGCAGTGGCGACCTTATGACCGATGAAGAGTTTGAAAAGCTGTTAGACGACCTTCACGGGGCGGGTAAAGGGCCCTCTGTTGAAGAGCTGGAAATGGCGACCAAGGCCGCTGAGCCAGTATCGCCCGTGGCACAGCCCAAACCCGTAAAAGCTAAGCCAGTTGCAGCACAAGCACCAGCCATTAAAGCCGCAGAGACAAAAGTGACCGAGACCAAAGCCGCGGCGGTTAAGAAACCGCAAGCGGATGCGACTGTCCGTGTTGACACTTCCACTCTCGATACCATTATGAACATGGTCGGTGAATTGGTTTTAGTGCGCAATCGCTTGTTAAGCCTAGGGTTAAACAGCAACGATGAAGAAATGTCCAAAGCGGTTGCCAACCTTGATGTGGTGACGGCGGACTTGCAAGGCGCGGTAATGAAAACGCGTATGCAACCGATTAAAAAAGTGTTTGGCCGTTTTCCTCGCGTCGTTCGAGACCTTGCTCGCAGCCTTAAAAAAGACATCGTTTTAGAGATGAGAGGCGAAGAAACGGATCTCGATAAAAACTTGGTCGAAGCACTTGCTGATCCTTTGATTCACTTAGTGAGAAACTCAGTGGATCACGGCATTGAAATGCCAGAAGAACGCCTCAAAGCCGGTAAGTCAAAAACCGGTAAGGTTACCCTTTCAGCATCCCAAGAAGGGGATCATATTGAATTGGCGATTGTCGATGATGGCGCTGGTATGGATCCCGATAAACTGCGTTCGATTGCGGTAAAACGCGGCTTAATGGACGAAGATGCGGCGGGTCGATTGACCGATAAAGAGTGTTTTAATTTGATTTTTGCCCCGGGTTTTTCTAGCAAAGAACAAATTTCTGATATTTCTGGTCGCGGAGTGGGCATGGATGTGGTCAAAACTGCAATTAACACTCTCAATGGTTTAATTGACATTGACTCAGAACTCGGCAAAGGGACGAAAATCACCATTAAGGTGCCATTGACCTTAGCCATTTTGCCGACCCTGATGGTCGGTGTGGCCAACCACCCATTTGCCTTGCCGCTTGCTTCGGTAAACGAAATTTTCCATCTGGACCTAAGCCGTACCAATGTGGTTGACGGCCAGTTGACGATTATTGTTCGAGACAAGTCCATTCCTTTGTTTTATTTGCAAAACTGGTTAGCACCGCGTGCTGAGAAAACCCAAGCGCGTTCTGGGCATGGCCACGTCGTGATTGTTCAACTCGGCAGTCAGCGTATTGGTTTTGTCGTTGATACCCTAATTGGTCAAGAAGAAGTGGTGATTAAACCACTTGATAAACTCTTGCAGGGAACGCCAGGTATGGCCGGTGCAACTATCACCAGTGATGGTCATATTGCTCTGATTCTTGATGTGCCCGATTTATTAAAACAATACGCTGCGGCATCGAGAATTTAATAGGTTAAAAATTAAGGATAATAATGGCCATAAAAGTATTAGTGGTTGACGATTCAAGTTTTTTTCGCCGTAGAGTCAGTGAAATTATAAACGGAGAACCGCGTCTGCAAGTGATCGATGTCGCGATCAATGGCAAAGAGGCGGTAGAAAAAGCCAAGTCGCTTAAACCGGATGTGATCACGATGGACATTGAAATGCCTGTTCTCGACGGTATTTCAGCAGTCAAAGCCATCATGGCGGCGTCACCGACACCGATTTTAATGTTTTCATCATTAACGCATGATGGGGCTAAAGCGACTTTAGATGCCCTAGACGCGGGTGCATTGGACTTTTTGCCGAAAAAATTTGAAGACATTGCAAGAAATCGAGATGAAGCGGTGACCTTGTTGCAACAGCGTGTGTTGGAAATCGCTGCGAAAAAGTCGCTGATGAGACGCTCATTAGTGTCTAACCCACCGTCAACAGCCAATAAAATACCATCGACAGGGTCGCGTTTTCAGCCGAGAGAGCGAGGGCTACAGCGTTTAGAAAGTACATCTACAGCGCCAACGGCGCGTAATAGCATGCCCAGAGCCAGCGCTAAACACTACAAAGCAACGGGAAAGAAATACCAACTGACCGCGATTGGTACGTCAACCGGGGGGCCTGTTGCGCTGCAAAAAATATTAACCGCATTGCCCGCCAATTACCCCCATCCGATTTTGCTGGTACAGCACATGCCAGCGACATTTACCGCTGCGTTTGCCACTCGTTTAGACAGCCTGTGTAAAATCACGGTGAAAGAAGCTCAAGATGGCGATTTACTCAAACCCGGTGTCGCTTATTTGGCGCCTGGTGGTATGCAAATGATGTTAGAGGGACGTGCGGGAACCGCTCGAATTCGCATTCTCGACGGCGGTGAGCGCATGAACTACAAGCCGTGTGTCGATGTCACCTTTGGCTCAGCTGCAAAGGTGTTTCAAGACAAGGTTTTGTCAATGATTCTCACCGGTATGGGAGCGGACGGCCGCGATGGTGCTAGGATGCTCAAGTCCGCAGGGTCAACGATTTGGGCTCAAGACGAAGCTTCTTGTGTGGTCTATGGTATGCCTCAAGCGGTCGCGAAAGCGGGCATTTCGAGTGAAGACCTGCCGTTAGATGATATTGCGGGTAGGATCTTACTCGAAGTCGGTATGGCTTAGGGACATAGAAAATGATTGTATGGAGTGTGGCTAACCAAAAAGGTGGGGTGGGTAAAACCACATCAACCATTACTTTAGCCGGTTTATTGAGTTTAAAGGGCAAGCGGGTCTTAATGGTCGATACTGATCCCCATGCTTCTTTGACAACGTATTTGGGCTATGACTCAGATCAAGTAGAAAAGAGCTTGTTTGATTTGTTTCAGTTGCGTGACTTTGATTATTACTCCATCAAAAAGTTAGTCATAGACACGCAAGTTGATGGGATTGATTTGATCCCCGCGCACATGTCATTAGCCACTTTAGACCGAGTTCTCGGCAATCGTAGCGGTATGGGTTTGGTACTGAAAAAGGCGTTACAGACCCTCTCGGTCGATTATGATTATGTTCTGATCGATTGTCCGCCGATCTTAGGTGTTATGATGGTCAATGCACTGGCGGCAAGCGATCGCATTTTGATTCCAGTACAAACAGAATTTCTAGCCATGAAAGGCTTAGAGCGCATGGTGCGCACTTTGGATATTATGCAAAAGTCGCGCACCAGCGGTTTTCAAGTGACCATAGTGCCAACCATGTACGACAAAAGAACCAAAGCTTCTTTGCAAACGTTAAACCAGCTCAAAGCGGATTACCCGGATAAAGTTTGGAATTCTGCTGTGCCGATTGACACCAAATTTAGGGATGCGAGTTTAAAACGCTTACCTGCTTCCCACTTTGCTTCGGGCAGTCGCGGCGTATTTGCCTACAAACAGTTACTCACTTATCTTGAAAGGTTAACGTTAGATGAATGAGCAACCCAAACCGCTTTCGGGCGAAAAAGCGTTAGATGACTACTTTGCCGACTTGTTGGCAGAGACCGTTGGCGAATCGTCGTCCGCACCAGAGGAGCAAGAGAGTCAAAACGAGCCCAGTGATGAAGGCGCGTCTACACACTCGGTAAGCTCTGAACTTGATTCACCTGTGCCGAGTGATTCAGTGGAGCAAGCAAAAGAAATCGGTTTAGACCAGGAGCCGATGAGTGAGCCGGCTAAAGAAGACATGGCGCTCAGTATGCAACCTGAGCCTAGCACTCAACAGCGTTTACCTGAGTTAGAGCCGGTTACAGATTTTGCTCAGCCCGATAGCTATTCACAGCGAGAGTCGGATTTTGTCCCCAATCTTGAAGATGTTGAGCGTTTGTTGGGGCAATTGCAGGTTATGAATCATTCTGCTCTAGATGATATTGATGAGCTGATTGAAAAAAATACCGTTGAAATAAAACTAGAAAGACAAGAAAGCCCAGCGCCAAATGATCCACTTCTGACGACCGAGGTTGAACAATCTCAGGTGGCTCAAGATGAGATCCAAAGTTGGGAGATCGATAGTGTACCCGTTGAGCCTGCGGTTATTGAAGCGCAACCTGATGTGATGGAAGAGCAACAGGATACCCTTCGTGCAACGGAGTCGCTCAGTGATACGGCTTTCTCGGTCGAGGAGGAACAACGGCAAGCGTCCGATATGCCACAGGCTGCAACAAAGGCTCAATGGCAAAGTACGCAAAGAGACGTTGATTTTCAGGTCTTGTATTTTGACGTTAACCAAGTCACTTTTGCCGTGCCTTTAGATGAACTTGGCGGTATCCATCAGCTCGGTGAGCTCAATCATTTGATTGGTCGACCCAAGTGGTATTTGGGTTTACAAACTAACAAAGACCAACAGCTCGATGTGGTCGACACAGCGAAATGGGTGATGGCTGACAAGTTGGTTGATGATAGTTATAAAGAGAATTATCAGTATATTGTGATGTTGGGTGAAAGTCAGTGGGGATTAGCCGCCTCTCAACTGATGGGGACAGAGCTGCTCAGTGCTGATCAAATCAATTGGCGCACTCAAGCGGGTAAGCGTCCTTGGCTGGCTGGGATGGTAAAAGAGAAAATGTGTGCTTTAATTCATGTAGAAGAATTAATTGTCATGCTAAAAGCTGGACTTGATGTAAAATCGTTGAATTAATTTTTGTCATCAGTAATGACATCGATGAGGATTGACAATGTCTCAAACTAATGAATTAGAAGTGAAAAAAGACCAATCAAATGATGAAGTCTTACAATGGGTGACTTTTCAACTCGAAGAAGAAACCTATGGTATTAACGTAATGCAAGTTCGCGAGGTATTGCGCTATACCGAAATCGCTCCGGTACCTGGTGCGCCAGATTACGTATTGGGTATTATTAATCTGCGCGGCAATGTAGTCACCGTGATAGATACCCGCTCTCGATTCGGTTTGATTGAAGGTGAAGTGACGGACAACACCCGAATCATAGTGATTGAATCAGAACATCAAGTGATCGGTATCTTAGTCGACAGTGTCGCTGAGGTGGTTTATTTGCGCTCTTCTGAAATCGATACCACGCCAAGCGTTGGGACGGATGAGAGCTCTAAATTCATTCAAGGTGTAAGCAACCGAGAGGGCAAGCTGTTGATCTTAGTTGACTTGAACAAATTGCTTACCGATGAAGAATGGGATGAAATGGCTCACCTATAATGGCGTTTGATTGGTTGTCTGTGCCGGTGATTGCCGCCGGCATCAGTCTGTTATTCAGTGTTGTCTTGGTGTTGGCTCTGGTCCGCACCGCGCGTAAGCTCGCCCATGTGTCTGATCATTATCGTCAGCAGCAGCGTCAGGCAGAAAAAGAGCAACACAAGCAAAACAAACAAATTTTGGAACTGCGCTCTGTTTTGGTCGGCCTGGGTCATAAAGTGAATCAGCAGCAAAGTGAACTGCAATTGCTCAATGAGCGCATTGCTGAAATTGAAAATGCCGATAAAGACGGTCGCTTGTATAGCCGAGCGAATAAAATGGTTCAGCTTGGTGCAGATATTAATGAAATCATTGAAGAGTGTGAATTGCCAAAAGCAGAAGCGGAATTGATGTTATCGCTGCAAAAGAAAATGGCCGCGCAACAGTCGAAAAGCCGCCGCGGTGAATCCACTGCTCGAACTCAGCGCTCTTCTGTCGATCGACAACGATAAAAGCAAGGCTCTCGTGTTATCATTAGAAGCGGTAACGGTTCGTCGTTCGCAAAAAAAAATCGTGTCGGCCTTGAGCCTTGAATTTTGTGCAGGCGAAGTGTGGCAAGTGATTGGCCCTAATGGTTGCGGTAAGAGCACCTTTTTACAGGTGATAAACGGCATCAGAACACCAGATGCCGGGCGCGTGTTATTTTCCCACCAGCCGCTTGACCAAGTCGATCATCGCTATGCTGGTCAATTGTTTTTCTTAGGTCACGACAATGGTTTAAATCCTGCCTTTACCCCGAGAGAAGAACTGATTTTTTTTGCTGATATGGCTAAATTGTGCAGTGACACGGCCATCACACCGCGACACTCGGTTCGCGAGGCTTTAGCACAGTTGGGACTAGACAAGGTCGCTGATAACGCGATTGGCCGCCTTTCCTCCGGTCAACAGCGGCGGGTGGCATTAGCCAAGTTGTGGTTAAGCTCTGCGTGTATTTGGGTCTTGGATGAGCCATTGAATACCCTCGATTCCCAAGGTGTTGGCATACTCACAAAGCAATTTCACCACTTTGCTGAGCAAGGTGGCTTGGTGATTTTTACTTCCCATCAAGATGTAGCACTGCCTGAAATTCCCATTCGACCTTTGGTGTTGACTGGCATTGGTGAGCATTGACCGTGGTATTGATTGACAGTGGTGTTCTTAACTATGGTACTTAGTCTTTTTCGCTTGTTATTGCGTCGGGAGTTAACCCACCATTGGCGTAACAAAGCAGACATCATCCACCCATTGATTTTTTTTCTTTTGGTCTTATCCCTGTTGGGCTTATCCATGGGCCACCAACCACAAGCGTTACATCACCTGGCCCCTCATTTGGTTTGGATGAGTGTCCTGCTGTCGGCCATCATGTCATTTGAACACGTTTTTAAGTCGGACTTCGCCAGTGGTGTTTTACAGCAACACTTTTTGCGCCCCAAAGCGATCTACCCGATGATAGCGGCGAAAATGTGCGCACACTGGCTGGTGACTTGCTTGCCATTATTGATTTTTATGCCAATAATTAAGCTCGTTTTTGACTTGCCATGGGATACGGTGGGTATTTTAACGCTATCGCTTGTTATAGGGCTGGTCGCGCTGACCTCGATTGGTACGATGGCGGAGTCCTTGACGTTAGCAAAAGTGAAAAACAGCTATTTGGTGGCGTTAATTTGTTTGCCACTGCAAATCCCCGTGTTGTTGTTTGCGCTTTCTATGGTTGAAAATGTGCACTTTATGCCAAGGGTTAAGGCGTATTTGGCGTTATTAGGGGCGGTGAGTTTATTGACTTGTGTTTTTTGCCCACTGGTCACCAAACAAGCGTTAAAAATCAATTTACAGTAGAAGAAACTTATGTGGAAGTCACTGCACTGGGCTGCAAACCCTCAAACCCTTTATTCATTTTGCCAGCGCTATTCTCCCGCCGTGCAGGGTTTGGCTAGCCTTGTCCTTGTTATTGGCCTCCTATGGGGCATGGTCTGGGCACCGGCAGACTACCAACAAGGCGACAGTTTTCGAATTATTTATTTACACGTGCCCGCGGCTATGTTGTCGATGGCGGTGTATTTTGCTATGGCATTGAGTGCTTTTATCGCTTTTGTTTGGCAGTGGAAAGTGTGCCATTATTTGATGCGCGCCTTGGCGCCCTTAGGTGCATTGATGACAGTCATTGCACTTTTTACTGGCGCTATGTGGGGAAAACCCATGTGGGGAGCTTGGTGGGTCTGGGATGCGAGGTTGACCTCTGAACTGATTCTGCTTTTTTTATACCTTGGTGTGATTGCTTTGTATCAAGCGTTTGAAGACCCCTTGCCAGGCTTAAAAGTAGCGGGGTTATTGGCTATGGTTGGCTCGGTGAATTTGCCTATTATTCACTATTCAGTCGTGTGGTGGAACACCCTTCATCAAGGTGCTTCCCTATTTAAGTTTTCAGCGCCTTCTATCCACACGTCGATGCTTTGTCCCTTACTTCTGACTCTGTGTGGCTTTGCTTTATGGGTGGCAGCTTTGGCGATGAAGCGGCTACAAATTATTATTCTCGAATTGGAAAGTCACCGACATTGGGTAAAACAGGCTGTGAAAAAGGAGTAATCATGCTACAAAATTTCACCGAATGGGCGGCTATGGGCGGCTATGGTTTTTATGTTTGGGGTTGTTTATCGGCCACGCTTATCGCAATGTTGCTCTGTTCCTTGTGGTTGCATTATCGACATAAGTCTTTGCTTGCAAAATTGCAACAAGCTCAAAATAATCCGTCTCTGTCAGGTCAATGATTATGCATACAAGGCGTCGTCAAAGGTTGTTGGTTGTGGTGGCTTTGGCCTGTGTCGTATCTATTGCCGCCGGATTGATTGCGTATTCACTGAGGCAAAACATCAATTTATTTTATACCCCAGAACAAATCATTCACGGTCGTGCCGATGGTTATCGGGTCAAGGTCAATGACAGGATTCGCATTGGCGGAACTGTGGTCAAAGGCAGTGTAAAACGCGATCCTAACGGCTTGGCGGTTCACTTCTTGATCACCAATAATGGCCGAGATAATGTCGCCGTTGCGTACACAGGGATCTTGCCGGATTTGTTTCGCGAAGGGCAAGGAATTGTCGTTGAAGGCCACCTTGTCACTACGACGACATTGCAGGCGACCCAAGTCTTAGCCAAACACGATGAGAATTACCAACCGCCAGGGACCGAGCCATCACCGGCAATGACGCCAAATTCACAAGCGCTACCGCTGACAAACTCTCTTAGCCTTTCATCTGAGGGCCGGCAATGACTTGGGCGGCAGATATTGGTTGGTGGTGCCTGATTCTGGCACTGGCATTGGCATGGGTTTTGAGCGTCTTTCCCCTGTACGGTGCGCTCACCCAGCGCCCTGATTATCAACAATTAGCGCGGCCATTAGCTTTTTCAGTTTGGTTGTTTACCTTGCTGGCGTACCTCGCGTTAAGCTGGGCGTTTTATCGCGATGATTTTTCACTGCTGTACGTCGCCAACCACTCAAACCGATTATTGCCTTGGTACTATAAACTCAGCGCCGTGTGGGGAGGCCATGAAGGCTCGCTCCTATTGTGGGTGCTGATCCAAACTTTTTGGTTGGCCGCTGTGGCCAAATGGAGCGCAAAACTGCCTCAAGAAGAAAGTGCTCGCCTGCTTGCGATCATGGGGATGATTTGCGCGGGTTTTCTGATGTTTATTGTCATGACCTCCAGCCCTTTTGAGCGCACGTTTCCCGCTTATCCTGTCGATGGCGTTGATCTTAATCCCTTGCTGCAAGACCCAGGCTTAATTTTACACCCACCATTACTTTATATGGGCTATGTCGGTTTTTCGGTCTCTTTTGCTTTTGCGATTAGCGCGTTAATCTCTGGTGATTTAGACAGTGTTTGGGCGCGCTGGTCACGGCCGTGGACGACAATGGCTTGGCTGAGTTTGACCTTGGGTATCGCGCTGGGCTCGTGGTGGGCTTACAGCGAACTAGGGTGGGGCGGTTGGTGGTTTTGGGACCCGGTGGAAAATGCATCATTAATGCCCTGGTTAGCCGGGACTGCGTTATTGCATTGTTTAGCGGTCACTGAAAAGCGGGCGACCTTTAAAGCTTGGACCGTCTTACTGGCGATTCTGACTTTCTCGTTGAGCTTGTTGGGGACGTTTTTAGTCCGCTCTGGCGTTTTGGTCTCGGTCCACTCGTTTGCCGCCGACCCCGAGCGCGGGCTGTTTATCCTCGCTTTGCTGTTTTTAGTGATAGGCGGTTCTTTACTGCTGTTTGCATTGCGCGGTCAAGCCATTCGCTCATCGACGTATTTTGCTTTACTGTCACGAGAAAATACATTGTTGGTCAATAACCTGTTATTGATGACCGCGTTAGTTATCGTCTTTGTCGGCACGCTGTTTCCTCTGCTATACCAGCAAATGGGCTGGGGCGATCTCAGCATTGGTGCGCCGTTTTTTAACCAATTATTCTCACTGCTCGGTTTGCCGTTGCTGTTGGTCCTTGGCGTCGCCCCATTGATCCGCTGGCGACAACAATCGGCACATCAACTGGTTGGTAACATTTTCAAAGCGGTCTTGTTCTGTTGTGGCTGCAGCGCCATTTATTACTGGTTAAGTCCATTTGAATTTTATGCACTGGTGTTGGTCAGCGTGTGGTTATGCTGTTGGGTTTGCGTTTTACATGGGGTGGATATTTATCAAAAAGCGACGCATAGGCATTCTTTTTACAAAGGGCTTCTCAAACTCAAAGCCAGCTATTGGGCGATGCAACTGGGTCATTTGGGATTGTTGGTGACCATTATCGGCATGACTTTTGTCGAGCATTATAGCCTAGAGCGAGAGGTGCGCATTACTCCCGGCGGTGCTCCGTATTCCCTTGCTGGCTATCAGGTGACATTTGAACGCTTGCAGTCCATCCCGAACGAACGCTACGACAGTTTGGTCGGAGATTTCACCCTCACTCGCGAACGCACGCCAATTGATACTGTGGTGGCGGAGAAACGCTACTATCATGTGGCGAACACCGTGATGACGGAAGTCGGCATTTATCGCTCATTGTGGGGCGATGTTTATATTGCATTGGGCGAGCCCTTGGATGAAGATCAAGCTTGGGCCGTTCGTATGTATTACAAGCCTTTTATCGTTTGGATCTGGGGCGGAGCTCTATTGATGGCATTGGCTGGACTGATGGCTGTGGCCGATAAACGTTATCGATTTAAAACGGTGGGAGTGGCTAAGTGAACAAGCGTTGGTTGTGGTTTGTCCCTTTTAGTGTCTTTTTGTTACTGGTAGTGGGATTTGCCTTAAAGCTCAGTGCAATTAAAACCGATCCCGAACCTTCGTTAACTTCAGCGTTAATCGGTCAGCCGTTACCGCCAGTTTCGAGCGTAGATTTACTCCATCCAACCGAGCACTATCGGCTTGATTCGTTGAGTGGTCAACCGTTTTTACTCAACATTTGGGCGACCTGGTGTCCAACCTGCTTGGCCGAACATCAATTTTTAGCACAATTAAAACAGCAAGGGATCGCGATTGTTGGCATCAATTATAAAGATCAGCGCTCCCTGGCACAGGCATGGCTTACTCAATATGGCAATCCTTATCAACTGACCTTATTCGACCCTGAGGGTGAGTTGGGCATCGAGTTAGGCGTGTATGGCGCTCCGGAAACATTTTATATCGATGAAAAGGGCGTGATCCGCTATCGCTGGGTCGGTGAGATGAACCAAAAGGTGTGGGACCGAGAGTTTAAACAGAGATTTTGGGCTCAAATAGGAGAGACACAGTGAGAATGACACTCACCTTATTGGCCATGATTTGGCCGTGTATTGCTTGGACTGCGGTCGACTCCTTTGAGTTTTCAACCCCGCAACAAGAAGCGCAATATTATGACTTGATTCACGAACTGCGATGCCCTAAATGTCAGAACAACAGCATTGCCGATTCGAACGCGGAGCTGGCGCGTGACTTGCGAACCAAGGTCTATCAACTGACGATACAAGGCCAATCGAAAGCGCAGATCAAAGCCTATTTAGTCGCTCGTTATGGCACTTTTATCGATTATCGCCCGCCTTTTACTTTGTCGACGTTACTGCTTTGGGCCTCGCCATTGATACCGCTGTTGATTGGCGTTATGGTTATCGTGCGCCGGCAACGTCAGTTCAAACGCCAGCCAGAGCCAATTTGGAATGACGAGCAAGAACACGCCTTTCAGAAAAAAATGTCGCAATCAACTCGCCATCCATCATCAGACAAAGAGGCGCGTTAATGGTGTTAATCTTTTTTGGCTTGGGGCTTTTTTTCCTCGCCTTGTTATTTTTTATTCCTGCTCAATGGTTGCGTCGTACAAGGGTAAATCGTGACGAGCTCAATCGTGCGCTCATGTCTCATCGGCTGACAGAAATGGCCGCCGAAACATCGGGCGAACAGGGCTATCGACAAGTGTTAGCACAAGAGGCAAAACAAGACTTTCTCGCCCAAAGTCGGGTTATCAAGCAACCACCAAATTCGAACGAGCAGCAAATCTGTTTTCAAGAGCAATCCTATTCGAAAGAGCAACCATTAAAAGCCAAAGAGCGACAATGCAACAAAGGGGGACATCGAGCACATTGGCAAGCGGTGTTGGCCTTTACCGCCTTGGTGAGTCTGTTTGCTGTGCAAAGTGATCACCTTTCTGACCGAGTCTATTGGCAACAACAACTCGATGATGTCCCGCTTAGCCCAAACCTGGATACGCCAGTGCCAAGGCCAAGTTTAGTCAAATTGTTTTTGCACGAGCGCACGAAGTTGGCCAGTGAACCGCATCAGCCCCTTGGCTGGGCAAGGCTTTCGGAGTTGGCACTGCAACTAGGCCAGGTCGACGATGCCATTCAGGCTGTCACACGCGCTTATCAGCAAGATCGAGATAACAAAGCCATCGCATTGCAATATGCCAAAGTCCATGTGATGAGCGGGGCTGGCTCTATACAGGCGCGGCAAATATTGCTCTCCCTTGCCAAACTGTCTCCCTTAGATCCTGAGGTCTTTGTGTTACTCGGAGTGGATGC
>JBFGYW010000011.1:0-34194 GCA_041587235.1 Vibrio sp. | reverse complement strand
ATGGTGGGTGGTTTGCAACGCGCGCTGGAGAAACGCCCAGTGAGTGCTGATGCTATTGAATTGGCGATTACGCAGATTAAATCGCAACTTAGGGCAACCGGCGAGCGAGAAGTCTCAAGCGCCATGATTGGAAATTTTGTTATGGATCAACTCAAAGAGTTAGACAAAGTGGCTTACATTCGTTTTGCTTCTGTGTATCGAAGTTTTGAGGACATCAAAGAGTTTGGTGAAGAAATCGCACGCTTAGAAAATTAGGAAGTTATGACCACATTTACTTTATTCGATCATCAAATGATGGCAAAAGCTATCGAGTTAGCTCGCAAAGGAGTGTACACCACTTCGCCCAATCCCAATGTCGGTTGTGTCATTGTTCAAGGCCAAGAAATTGTCGGCCAAGGATTTCACTTTCAAGCGGGCCAACCTCATGCTGAAGTGCACGCCTTACGCGAAGCGGGAGATTTAGCGGTTGGCGCAACGGCCTACGTAACTTTAGAGCCGTGTTCGCATTATGGACGCACTCCGCCTTGTGCCAAGGGGCTGATCGATGCCAAAGTCAAAAAAGTGATCTGTGCGATGCAAGACCCGAATCCTCAAGTGGCAGGAAGGGGGATCGCTATGCTCATCGAGGCCGGCATCGAAGTGGAAGTGGGCTTACTCGAATCTCAAGCGACGGCTCTTAACCTGGGCTTTATCAAAAAAATGAAGTCCGGCATGCCTTATGTACAGCTCAAAATGGCGGCCAGTCTCGATGGACAAAGTGCGCTGTCGAACGGTCAAAGCCAATGGATTACCTCTGGTGCTGCTCGCAGTGACGTGCAAAAATTTCGCGCGAAAGCCGGCGCTATTTTGTCGACCAGTCAAACCGTCATCGAGGATAATGCCTCGCTCAATGTGCGTTGGTCACAGTTGCCACCGAGTGTTCAAGCGCATTATAGCCCATCTCAGGTTCGTCAACCGAAACGGATTATTTTAGACCGCTGTGGGCGTTTGAATGCCGATCTTAAGCTCTTTGAACAAGAGGGCGAAATCCTCACGGTCGGGAGTGACCAGGCCGATATTCTGGCTCCCTGCGGTGAAGATGGTTTGATTGACCTTACGTCCTTATTGTCAATATTGTCACAGGCAGAAAACGTCAACCACTTGTGGGTAGAAGCGGGCGCTCGGTTGGCGGGCAGTTTGTTGAAAGCCAAATTGGTCGATCAGTTAGTGATTTATCTCGCACCTAAATTGATGGGCAGTGACGGACGGGGTTTATTAGGTGCGTTAGGCTTAACCCAAATGCAGGACGTGATAAATTTAAACTTTGATGATGTGCGTTTAGTAGGTCGCGATCTGCGTATTATCGCCTCAATAGATTACAAAGAGTAAGAATATGTTTACTGGGATTGTGGAAGCGGTTGGAACCTTGTCGGCGATGACGCCAAAAGGTGGGGATATGAGCATCACGGTGACGTGTCACGATTTAGACATGAGTGATGTAAAACTTGGCGACAGTATTGCGACCAATGGCATCTGCCTGACCGTCGTCGCCATGACCGACAACAGCTACAGCGCCGACTTGTCGTTGGAAACCTTGGACAAAAGCGCTTTTGCCGGTTATCAAATTGGCGACAAACTCAATTTAGAAAAAGCCATGTTGCCCTCGACGCGTTTTGGTGGTCATATTGTCTCTGGCCATGTCGATGGTGTTGGAGAGATTATTGAGCGACACAGCGTCGGCCGAGCGATTGAATACTGGGTGGCTTGTCCCGCTGCGATTAGCAAATACATTGCCGAGAAAGGGTCGATTACTGTCGATGGTATTAGCCTGACAGTCAACGCGCTGCGCGATGATGCATTTAAGCTAACCATCGTACCTCACACCAGTGGTCAAACGACGATCGATGATTTTTCGGTAGGCAAGCAGGTCAACTTAGAAGTGGATGTCTTAGCGCGTTATATGGAAAGACTTCTTCACAGCCAAGCACAGGCATCGTCGCCAACATCGCGACTAACGATGGACTTTTTACAACAAAATGGTTTTGCTTAAAGGCGAAACTGAGCAACGAAATAAAAATAGGAATTGACCATGTCGATCAGTACTCCAGAAGAAATAATTGAAGATATTCGTCAAGGTAAAATGGTTATTTTGATGGACGATGAGGATCGTGAAAATGAAGGCGACATCATCATGGCGGCTGAACATGTCACGCCTGAAGCGATCAATTTTATGGCGACTCATGGCCGAGGATTGATTTGCCTAACCTTGACTCACGAACGCTGTCATCGTTTGGGATTACCCCCAATGGTGCAAGATAACAATGCTCAATTTTCAACGGCTTTCACTGTGTCGATTGAAGCCGCTGAAGGCGTGACAACCGGTATCTCTGCCGCCGATCGCGCCCGCACAGTACAAGCGGCTGTGGCGAAAAACGCTCAAGCGGCAGACTTAGTACAACCGGGTCATATCTTCCCATTGACGGCTCAAGATGGCGGTGTTTTGGTTCGCGCAGGCCACACGGAAGCAGGGTGTGATTTGGCTCGCCTTGCTGGCCTAGAGCCTGCGGGGGTCATTGTTGAAATTCTAAAAGAAGACGGCAGTATGGCTCGCCGCCCTGACCTGGAAATTTTTGCCGAGCAGCACGGTATTAAATTGGGCACCATTGCCGATTTGATTGAATATCGCAATAACACGGAAACGACCATTCAGCGCGTTGCCAGTTGTCGTTTACCGACAGAGTTTGGTGAATTTGAGCTGGTGACTTATCAAGACATTATTGATCAGCAAATTCATTACGCTTTGGTCAAAGGGCCATTGACCGATGATGCGCCTTTGGTGCGTGTACACTTACAAGATACCTTTACTGACTTATTACGCAGCGATCGCAATACCGAGCGCAGTTGGGGCCTTGAGCAAGCGATGCAACGCATTGGACAAGAAGGTGGCGTACTCGTCATTTTGGGTAACCAAGAAAGCCCAGAGTTGATTTTGCATCGCGTTAAAACGTTTGAACAGCAAGACAAAGGTCAAGCGCCGGCGACGGCAAAAAAACAAGGAACATCGCGCCGAGTGGGGGTGGGATCTCAAATTCTCTCCGACCTAGGTATTAAAGATATGCGTCTGTTGTCTTCGGCCAACAAGAAGTATCACGCGTTAGGCGGTTTTGGCTTGAATGTCGTTGAGTACGTTTGTGATTAAGAGCGGTTGAAAGCAGTCTGGCACTGCTTTTTACCATCGTTTTATAAATAATGTTGCCGGAAATATCAATAGATATTAGCCTCGAGTTTGTGCTAGAATCCGGCGATTCTCACTAGTTGAACAGAGTTGAAGGAAAGTTTATGAAAGTGATCGAGGGTGGCTTCCCAGCGCCACAAGCAAAAATTGCGATCGTTATTTCTCGTTTTAACAGTTTTATTAACGAAAGTTTGCTGTCAGGTGCTATCGACACTTTGAAACGCCATGGACAGATCAGCGAAGACAATATCACCGTCGTTCGTTGCCCAGGTGCCGTTGAGTTGCCATTAGTCGCTCAGCGCGTTGCGAAAACGGGTAAATTTGATGCTATTGTTTCACTCGGTTCTGTGATCCGTGGTGGCACGCCTCACTTTGATTATGTTTGTAGTGAAATGAACAAAGGGTTAGCACAAGTATCACTAGAGTTCAGCTTGCCTGTCGCTTTTGGTGTGTTAACCGTTGATACTATCGATCAGGCGATCGAACGCGCTGGAACCAAGGCTGGTAATAAGGGTGCAGAAGCTGCACTTAGCGCACTTGAAATGATTAATGTTTTATCTGAAATAGATTCCTAATGGGGGCCAGTGTGAAACCAGCCGCACGTCGAAATGCACGTCAATTTGCTTTGCAAGCGATTTATTCTTGGCAAATTACAAAAGAAAATGTTGCCACTATCGAAGAGCAATTCCTCTCTGGTGATAAATACGATGAAGAAGAGCATCACGTTTCTGAGCCTGCGCTTCATGCTCCAGAGACAGACGTTGATTATTTTCGCGATTTATTAACCGGTGTGGTTTTGAGCCACCAAGAGCTCGACAGTAAGTTGCGTCCATTTGTGTCTCGCCCAATGCAAGACTTAGATCAAATGGAACTGGCGCTACTGCGTTTGGCGATGTATGAAATGACGCGCCGCGAAGATGTGCCCTATAAAGTGGTGATTAACGAGGCCATTGAACTGGCCAAAGTGTTTGCCGCAGAAGACAGCCATAAGTTTATCAATGGCGTGTTGGATAAAGCCGCACCCCATGTGCGCAAAAAATAAGATATAATGATGTTCAGAGACCAGCAAATCGCTGGTCTTTTTTTTGAATGAAGAATGGGATGAACATGCTTGGAGAGTTTGACCTAATTGAAAAATATCTGGTTGGTAAACAACGTCAACGCAAAGATGTCGCGCTTGCAGCGGGCGATGATTGCGCGTTAGTTATTCCACCAAAAGATTGCCATATCGCCGTCACTACGGATACCTTGGTTGCCGGGACACACTTCTTGCCCGATGCCAATCCAGCATGGCTCGCACACAAATCGTTAGCCGCCAATTTAAGTGACCTTGCCGCGATGGGGGCGACACCGACATGGGCTTCGCTGGCACTGACGTTACCCAAGCTAGACGAGCCTTGGTTGGCGGCATTTTGCCAAGCCTTTTTTGAGCTGGCCGATTATTATGACATTCAACTGATAGGTGGTGATACGACCAAAGGCCCCTTGGCGATTACCTTAACGGTACAAGGTGTTGTGGGCAAAGAGCAGGCCTTGACACGTCACGGGGCTGAGCCTGGCGATTGGATTTACGTGACTGGCCATTTAGGAGATAGCCAAGCGGGATTGGATGTTATCCTTAAGCCGGAATGTCAAAGCCAACCCTTTGCTGAGCACCTAGAACGCCAGCACTTTATGCGCACACCGCGCATTTTAGCGGGCCAAGCTTTGACTCGTTACGCCACCGCTGCGATTGACATTTCAGATGGTTTATTAGCAGACTTATCGCATATTTTGACTCGCTCTGAGGTGGGCGCCTTACTCAATGTTGAGCAAATCCCGTTATCGAGTGAATTGCAAGAGTTTTGCCACAGCACTGAGCAGGCTTATCAATACGCTCTCAACAGTGGTGAAGAGTACGAGTTGTGCTTTACTTTGCCTGATTATCACCGCGAGCAACTTGAACAAGCTCTTGCTCATACCGCAACACCGGTCACTTGCATTGGTCAGATCCGCGGGCAGGCGGGCTTAGAGTGTCGATGGAATGATCAGCCTTTTGCCCATTCCATCCAAGGTTTCGACCATTTTAAAGGGCATGTCGATGAGTGATCCAAAACAAAAGCTGTCGATGTCTAATCCTTGGCACTTATTCGCGGTCGGCTTTGGCAGTGGTTTATCGCCGTTGGTACCAGGGACCATGGGTACCTTGGCATCGGTGCCCTTTGCACTTTTGCTCAGTGGGGTAAGCCCCCTTGTGTATTGTCTTGTCGTGTTCGTGGCCTGTGTCATCGGGGTGAAAATTTGTGACCTGACCTCTCGCGATATGGGGGTACACGATCACGGCTCAATTGTGTGGGATGAATTTGCCGGGTTTTGGATTACCATGATACCTGTGGTGCTGTTCGCACCCGTGGCCTTAGATTGGCACTACTGGTTGACAGGCTTTGTGCTCTTTCGCTTTTTCGACATGGTAAAACCTTGGCCAATCTCGTGGCTGGACAAAAAAGTTCACGGCGGACTCGGTATTATGATCGACGATATTGTTGCTGGGGCGATCTCTGCCTTTGGCTTATTGTTGATTGCCCATTACGCCAATTGGTGGTGATGGCCTTGCATCGCTGAAATGAAAAAGCGCCGGTATCGCTTGCTGCAGATACCGGCGCTTTTTATTATTCATGGCTGTGACAGTCACTCACTGACAGCGAAGCGCTTTAATCGGCGAGATAGTGCAAAATCGCGCGTTGTATCCCATCGCCATCTAAACCCAGCTCTTGGTAGAGCTCTTCTTGCGTTCCTTGATGAATAAATTGATCGGGAAGGCCGAGGTTTAGCACATGGTTTCGTTGTTTGTTTTTCATCAAACACTCGTTAACCGCTGAGCCGGCCCCTCCGGCGATGGCATTTTCTTCTAATGTGACTAAGGTCTCATGTTGCTGAGCCACCTCTAACAATAAGGCTTCGTCGAGCGGTTTAACAAAGCGCATATCGATGACCGTGGCATCGAGTTGTTCCGCTGCTTCGATGGCGGCAGGTAACAAAGGACCAAAGTTTAAAATAGCGATCTTGTTGCCCTGACGAATATGGCGGCCTTTGCCGATGGTGAGGGCCGTAAAGTCTTTTTCGATAGCCACTCCCATCCCAGTTCCCCTTGGGTAGCGGACGGCACTTGGGCCTTGATGACAATGGCCGGTATAGAGCATCTGTCGGCACTCGTTTTCATCGCTCGGTGTCATGATGACTAGGTTAGGAATACAGCGCAAGAAACTGATATCAAAAGCCCCTTGGTGAGTTTGCCCATCGGCTCCCACTAATCCGGCGCGATCGATGGCAAACATGACAGGTAAATCCATGATCGCGACATCGTGGATCAGTTGATCATAGCCTCGCTGTAAAAAGGTTGAGTAAATCGCCACTATCGGTTGTTTGCCACCTAGGGCTAAACCGGTCGCTAATGTCACTGCGTGCTGTTCGGCAATCGCGACATCAAAATACTGCTGCGGAAAGCGCTTTGAGAACTCAACCATACCCGACCCTTCGCGCATGGCAGGAGTAATGGCCATTAGGTCGCGATCGACGCTGGCCATATCACACAAAAATTGGCCAAAAATAGCAGAAAAAGTCGGTTTAGAGCTGCTGCTTTTGGGTAATTGTTGTTGCTCGAGATCAAACTTAGGTACCGCGTGATAACCAATGGGATCGTTTTCAGCTGGCGCGTAACCCTTGCCTTTTTTGGTCATGATGTGTAAAAACTGCGGTCCTTTTAACTCACGCATATTGCGCAGTGTTTTGACCAATTCATTGACATCGTGACCGTCGACTGGGCCAATGTAATTAAACCCGAGCTCTTCAAACAAGGTGCCCGGAGCCACCATGCCTTTAAGGTGCTCTTCTGTGCGTTTGGCAAACTCTTTTATCGGTGGTAGGCCTGAAAGGACTTTTTTACCGCTTTCGCGGATCGATGTGTACAAGCTTCCAGACAATAATTGGGCTAGGTGATTGTTTAAGGCGCCAACGTTTTCCGAAATCGACATTTCGTTGTCATTGAGGATCACTAACATATTGGGCTTGATGTCGCCGGCGTGGTTCATTGCTTCAAAGGCCATACCTGCTGTGATGGCACCGTCGCCAATCACACTCACGACTTTGCGGTCCTCGCCATTGCGCTCAGCACTGATCGCCAGGCCTAATGCCGCACTGATCGAGGTCGATGAGTGGCCGACAGACAAGGTGTCGTACTCACTCTCATCGCGCCATGGAAATGGGTGTAGGCCGTCTTTTTTGCGAATGGTGGCGATCTTTTCACGGCGACCAGTCAGGATTTTATGTGGGTAGGCTTGATGTCCCACATCCCAAATCAATTTGTCATAAGGGGTTTGATAGACATAGTGCAAAGCGACGGTAAGTTCGACCGCCCCGAGGCCTGAAGCAAAGTGGCCACTCGATTGGCTCACCGAGTTGAGCAAGTATTTTCTGAGCTCTTCACAGACCTTGGGCAAAGACTCTTTCGGTAATTGGCGAAGCTCTTCTGGCGTATTGGCCAGAGCAAGCATAGGGTACTTAGAAATATCAAGTGTCATAGACGGTGCGCGCTTGTTTGTTTAGTTCGTGCGCTCGACAATAAATCGGGCGAAATCTTCCAGTAATTGAGTATCGTATGGGATGTTAGCCAAGGCTTGTAAGGCGTCATCAACCAGTGATTGCGCTTTTTGTTTGGCTCCCTCTAAGCCCAGTAAAGCGGGATAGGTACTTTTATTGGCGGCGAGATCAGAGCCTTGAGGTTTACCCAAGGTTTGTGTATCGCTAGTAATATCAAGGATATCATCTTGAACTTGAAAAGCTAACCCAATTGCGTCAGCGTAGTGTTCTAACTCTTCAAGATGTGCGCGGCCTCTCTCACCGGCGGCCAGTGCCCCAAGTTGAACGGCGCAGCGGATCAAGGCACCGGTTTTCATTCGGTGTATCGTCTCTAGTTGGGCTAGCGGGACGCTTTTACCTTCGGCCAGTAAATCGAGTGACTGGCCCATACACATACCTTGACCACCAGAGGCCAACGCTAATTTCTCTACCATGCCAATGCGGTTGATCTCTGCATTCTTATTCAGTGATCCGCGAGCTAAAATCGTAAAAGCCAGGGTTTGCAGTGCATCGCCAGTTAATATTGCGGTGGCCTCGTCAAATTGCACGTGACACGTGGCTTGGCCGCGGCGCAAATCATCGTCATCCATCGCCGGTAAATCATCGTGGATCAAAGAATAAGCATGAATGCATTCAATTGCACTTGCCGGTGTGTCTAAGTCTTGTTCGGCGCAGCCAAATAGCTGACCTGTCATATAAACTAGAGCAGGGCGAATGCGCTTGCCGCCGAGTAATAACCCGTAACGCATCGCTTGTGTCAGCGAGGATTGCGGACTGGGAAGATCGGCTAACCATTGCTCGAGTTGTTGATTGTTGCGCGTTTGATAGTGCGTTAATGAAGAGAGCATCGCGGTCTTACTCATCGTCATTGTCGATATGAAAAGGGGTTAATTCTTGGTCGTGTTGTTGCTGTAAAATACTGACGCGTTGTTCAGCTTGGCTGAGCTTAGATTGGCCAGAACGAGCGAGGGCAATACCGCGCTCAAATTGTTTTAGCGCATCTTCTAGGGGTAAGTCGCCTTGTTCTAATTGTTCAACAATACCATCGAGTTCAGTGATTGCCGCTTCAAATGTCATGTTGTCGGGTTTTTTGGTCGCCATGGTATCTACCTTGATCGTTGTCTGAAGTTGACTTTGCAAATCGATGAAATGACAACTCAGTTCGGGAAAAGCGCAAGCCGTGTTAATGACTTGCTGCTGTGATGTCTGAATGTTCGACAGCGATGAACGGCGTTTATAAGGGCGATTTGTTTGCGCTTGGCAAAAGCCAATGTTACCAAGCCCCTTGCCGCTCGCCATCATCATGGTCAATATTCTAACCTGTACCCTGACATAGAGTGAAGCGTTTCACACCAGTGATTGAATAAAATAGAATGGATTGCATTGAATTTTAGTAAATTTTCCATTCCGTTTGCCGATAATAGAGTTACACTAAGAAATATCGACCTTTGGCAATGTAAAACAAGGAGCGCGTGTGGATTTAGCCACTTTAATTGGTTTAATCGGTAGTTTTGCTTTTATCATCATGGCAATGATTCTTGGCGGTAGTATCAGTATGTTTGTCGATACCACGTCATTGTTGATTGTGATTGGCGGTTCTGCTTTCGTCGTGTTGATGAAATTTACCATGGGACAATTTTTTGCCGCTTCTAAAATTGCCATTAAGGCATTTATGTTTAAAACCGATGAGCCAGAAAACTTGATTGCTACGATTGTAGAAATGGCTGATGCGGCCCGTAAAGGCGGTTTTTTGGCGCTCGAAGAAATGGAAATTACCAATAGCTTTATGCGCAAGGGGATCGACTTACTCGTCGATGGTCACGATGCGGATGTGGTACGTGCCGCGATGCAAAAAGACATTGCGCTCACCGATGAGCGACATGAAAAGGGCACTAAAGTCTTTACCGCTTTTGCTGACGTTGCCCCAGCGATGGGGATGATCGGTACTTTGGTCGGTTTGGTGGCGATGTTATCCAATATGTCCGATCCCAAGTCGATTGGACCGGCGATGGCGGTTGCGTTGTTGACCACTTTGTACGGGGCCATGATGTCGAACATGGTGTTTTTCCCCATTGCTGACAAATTATCCTTGCGCCGCGAACAAGAAACCCTCAATCGCCGCTTGATCATGGACGGGGTGTTAGCCATACAAGACGGACAAAACCCTCGTGTGATTGACAGTTACCTCAAAAACTACCTCAATGAAGGCAAGCGCGTACTCGATGAAGCGGACTAAGGGCGAGGAGATGAGATAATGGATGAAGAAAACAATTGTAAATGTCCGCCGCCTGGCCTACCGGCATGGATGGGAACATTTTCTGATTTGATGGCATTGTTGATGTGCTTTTTCGTTCTCCTCTTGTCGTTTTCCGAAATGGACGTGCTCAAATTTAAACAAATTGCCGGCTCGATGAAGTTTGCATTTGGGGTACAAAACCGTTTGGAAGTCAAAGACATCCCCAAAGGTACAAGCGTGATCGCGCAAGAGTTTCGCCCCGGCCGTCCAGAGCCCACACCCATTGATGTGATCATGCAACAGACCATAGATGTCACGCAAAAAACGCTCGATTTCCACGATGGTGAGTCAGACAAAGCGGGGGGGACTAAACGCGACGAAGGCAAGCTCACCGGCGGTCAATCTCCAGAAAACTCCACCAATGCCAACCAAAATGAGCAAGCGGAGCAACAGCAACAACAAGCTCAGCAACAGGCGCAGCAGTCTGAAGAGTTGGAGACGACGGTGGAAAGCATTAAAAAAGCCCTACAACGCGAAATCGATCAAGGGGCGATTGAAGTCGAAAACTTGGGGCAGCAAATTGTCATCCGCTTGCGAGAAAAAGGCGCCTTTCCCGAAGGCTCCGCTTTTTTACAACCTAAGTTTCGGCCTTTAGTTCGACAAATCGCAGAGATGGTCAATGATGTCCCCGGGATAATTCGCGTGTCAGGTCACACAGATAATCAACCGTTAGAGTCCGAGCTTTATCGCTCGAAATGGGACTTGTCTTCTCAGCGAGCCGTGTCTGTCGCGCAAGAAATGGACAAAGTGCCCGGCTTTGACCATCAAAGGTTACAGGTCAGAGGAATGGCGGACACCGAGCCTTTAGTCGCCAATGATACCCCGGCGAACCGCGCCAGAAACCGACGTGTCGAAATCAGTATCTTACAAGGCAAACCCCTCTACAGTGAGGAAGTACCAGACATCCCGCCTTTAAGTGATAATTAAATCATTTCTTAGCGAGTCATCAAGGCTCGCTTTTTTATCCTTGCTGACTCGTGTATAATCCGCGCCCTTGAGTGTCTCTGTTATGCTTTGTCTTGTACCAATAAGCGCTACCGTTCTTTTGAGAGTCGGTTGTGTTGGCGACAGTCAGTGAACAAAAAGGTGATACCTTCTTGTTGCTTACTGCTGTGTTCTACATTATCAATCTATTTGTTGTGAACACATCGGTTTTCTATGCCTGAGATTGGTCGTTCGACAAAACCGTCTTTGACGTACTTTCTAGCCTGTTATGATTAGCGAAAAATATTATGAAATTAATTGTTAGACCCCATCCGGAAATTTTTGTGAAAAGTGAATCGGTTCGCAAGCGCTTCACAAGGATTCTAGAGTGCAACCTTCGTAATATTATTAAGCGCCGCACGCGATCTGTTGCCGTCTTTAATCGACGTGACCACATTGAAGTTAGCTCGGAAAGTCATGAGTATTATGAGCAAGTCATTGAGATCTTGACTCATACCCCAGGCATTCATCACGTACTTGAAGTGAAGCAATCGCAATTTACCGATATGCACAACATTTTCGAACAAGTGCTGGAAACCAACCAAGCCCAGTTAGAAAATAAAACTTTTGTGGTTCGCGCTAAGCGTCGTGGTAAACATGACTTTACTTCCATTGAGCTTGAGCGTTACGTTGGTGGCGGCTTGAATCAAGCCGTCGAAAGTGCCCAAGTGAAGCTTAAAAACCCAGATGTGACAATTCATATTCAGGTTACGAATGATATTTTAGATCAGGTGATTGCACGCCATAAAGGTCTAGGTGGCTTCCCACTCGGGACTCAAGAAGATGTTCTGAGTTTGATCTCTGGCGGTTTTGACTCAGGTGTCTCTAGCTACTTGCACATCAAGCGCGGTTCTAAAGTTCATTACTGTTTCTTTAACTTGGGCGGCCCTGCCCATGAGATTGGCGTTAAGCAAGTGGCTCACTACTTGTGGAACAAATACGGATCGTCGGCGAAGGTGAAATTCATCTCGGTCGACTTTGAACCGGTCGTCGCTGAAATTCTCGAAAAAGTGGACGATGGGCAAATGGGCGTAGTGCTCAAGCGTATGTTTATGCGCGCGGCGGGTAAAATTGCTGATAAATTTGGTATCCAAGCTTTGGTGACCGGTGAGGCCTTGGGTCAGGTTTCGAGCCAAACTTTGACCAACCTGCGCATGATCGACAATGTGACCGACAGTTTGATCTTACGCCCTTTGATCAACTGGGATAAAGAAGACATCATTAACTTGGCGCGTAATATTGGTACTGAAGACTTCGCCAAAACCATGCCTGAGTACTGCGGTGTGATTTCTAAAAAGCCAACCGTTAAAGCTCGCCAAGATAAGCTAGAAGCCGAAGAAAGCCACTTCGATTTTGCCATTCTTGATCAGGTGGTGTACGACGCTCGCGTTATGGATATTCGCGAGATCGCCGAGCAAGCTCAGCAAGCAGCACCAGAGGTTGAGCAAGTGTCTCAGTTACAAAACGATGCGGTTGTGTTGGATATTCGCAGCCCTGAAGAAGAAGATGAGCAGCCTCTAGAGCTTGAGCAATGCGAAGTCAAGCACATTCCTTTTTACAAACTCGCTACCGTGTTTGGCGACCTGGATCAGAGTAAGGAATACTTGTTGTATTGTGATCGCGGCGTGATGAGTCGTTTGCAGGCTTTATACCTTCAAGAGCAAGGCTTTAACAACGTTAAAGTGTATCGCCCGAACTAATCTTTTTAGCGATTGAAAGGGTACCGATAAGCCGCGAAGTCATCTTTGCGGCTTTTTTTGTTTGGGCTGTGCTGGAGGAGGAAGGTCGATAGCCCGCGACAAAAACGCAATACAAGCGCTAAATAGATTATATTTATTCATCTGATTGAATGGTGTTGGGCAAAGTATAACCGGGTTTTTCTAAAGTGTCGTTTCTAGAAGGCAGGGAAAAAAACGCCACCTATTGATTAGGTGGCGTAAAAAACTTTGACAGACAGGTCAAAAAATAAATACAGGAAGTAAGATGAAAGTAAGTAGAGACTTAGCTTCATCGGTGGTAGCAAAGCTACCGAACTCGAAATACGAGTTTGCAAACACAACATCGCAACACGGGAGTTAATGACAGTGTAGTCGCCTCACCAAGTTGCGGGGCAGAATATAGAATTATTATGGCTTTATCTCAATCGACAATTTATAATGATTCGCATAAAAAAAACTAATCTATGAGTAAGTCTATGTCTCGTCGATTACCGCCGCTCAACGCCTTGAGAGTGTTTGAAGCGGCCGCACGCCATCTGAGTTTTACCCGAGCGGCAGAAGAGCTGTTTGTGACTCAAGCGGCTGTTAGCCATCAAATTAAAACCTTAGAAGCCTTTTTGTCGATCAAACTATTTCGTCGTAAAAACCGTGCCTTACTGCTGACAGAAGAAGGGCAAAGTTACTTCCTCGATATCAAAGATATTATTAAAGCCATCGGTGAGGCGACAGACAAAGTGCTCGAGCGCAGTGAAAAAGGCACGCTGACCATCAGTCTGCCGCCGAGTTTTGCTATCCATTGGTTGGTGCCGAGGTTGGCGGATTTTAATCGCCAGCAACCCGATATTGATGTGCGTATCAAAGCGCAAGATGTAGAGGAAGGCTCTTTAACCGATGATGTCGATGTCGCGATTTATTACGGGCGTGGGCAATGGTCTAACATTCGCGCCGATAAGCTGTATCAAGAGTTTCTGATCCCAGTGTGTGCTCCGAGTTTATTAGAAGACGACAAGCCGTTAAAGCAATTGGCGGATTTGCGTCATCACACCTTATTACACGACAGCTCGCGCAAAGACTGGCAACAGTTTGTGAAACAAAAGGCGATAGCAGAGGTGATGGTCAATCAGGGGCCTATTTTTAGCCACTCCACCATGGTGCTACAAGCTGCAGCTCTTGGCCAAGGTATTGCTTTGGCCAATAGCGTTTTGGCAAAAACGGATTTAACATCAGGGCGTTTAATTGCGCCTTTTGATGAAGTGCTGTTCACTGATAATGCCTTTTATTTAGTCTGCCATGAAAACCAAGCTGAGATGCCAAGAATTGCCACCTTTCGAGATTGGATGATCACAACCACTCAAAAAGAACAAGAGGAATCACTCGATGATGCAACCAAGAGTTGATGGCGCGACATCCCCTTATACCTTTATTTTTGCCCATGGCGCCGGGGCGGGGATGGACCACGCGTTTATGAGCACGATGACCGAGTTATTAGTGCAAAGAGGGATAAAAGTGGTGCGTTTTAACTTCCCCTATATGGTGTTGCGCGAACAAGATGGGCGAAAGCGGCCGCCAGACCGAGCGCCCCAATTGCTTGAAGCCTATCGAGAGGTTATCGCCGAGTACGCCCAGCAAGGGCCCATTGTGATTGGCGGGAAGTCGATGGGAGGCAGAATGGCCTCGTTGCTGGCCGACCAACAGCGCGTTTTAGCCATCGCGTGTCTGGGCTATCCTTTTCACCCACCCGGTAAACTCGATAAGTACAAAGGTGAACATTTAGCCGACATCGCTAAACCGACCTTGATATTACAAGGGGAGAGGGACACCTTTGGCCGCCGAGAAGAAGTGGCAGACTACCCACTGTCTTCCCATGTCGAAGTCAAATACCTCACAGATGGCGATCACAGTTTCACTCCGAGAAAGCGCGCTGCTGTCAGCGAAGAAGACAATTTGATTCAGGCTGCGCAATGGCTCAGTCTCTTTATTAAGAAGCACTATGATGAACAACAATAAGATCTACGCCCTGGCCGCTTTTCTTGCGGCCATTGCCGTTGCGCTAGGGGCGTTTGGCGCTCATGGTTTGGCGACGGTATTAACGCCTCATCAATTAGAGGTGTACCAAACCGGTGTCCAATATCACTTTATTCACAGTATTGGTGCCTTGCTATGTGGTGTTTTTGCCCAGCAAACATCGTCAACCGATCACCAAAAGGGTTTCTTTTGTGCCGCCGTTTGTTTTATTATCGGCGTCTTTTGTTTTAGTGGCAGCTTATACGCTCTCGCCTTGACACCGTCCTCTTGGTTTGGTCCTATCACGCCAATAGGTGGTCTGATGTTCATTCTTGGTTGGCTGCGTTTCGCTTGGGCTTTGTGGAAATCATAAGAGGTAAAACCGTGAAAAAATTGATGTTGTATTGCCGTGCTGGGTTTGAAAAAGATTGCGCGGGTGAGATACAAGACCGCGCTTCACAATTGGGCATTTATGGTTTCCCGCGCCTGAAAAAAAATAGCGGTTATGTGATTTTTGAGTGTTATCAAGATCAAGAAGCGGCAAGATTGGTGGAACAAATTGACTTTCAAAGTTTGATTTTTGCTCGTCAAATGTTTGTTGTCGCGGCAGAGTTGGCTCAGCTGCCTAGTGACGATCGCATTAGCCCGATACTTGAGGCGTTATCGGAAGTGGATGACTTTCCTCAAGGCGGTGAGTTACGGGTCGAAATGCCCGATACCAATGAGGCCAAAGAACTGTCTAAGTTTTGTCGCAAGTTTACCGTGCCATTGCGCCAAGCTCTGCGCGGTAAGGGTCTACTGAGTAGTAAAGACAACGCTCGGTTACCTGTGGTGCACTTGTGTTTTATCGCGCCTGGCCACGGCTTTGTGGGGTACTCACTCAGCAATAATAACTCGGCGTTTTACATGGGGATCCCGAGATTGAAATTTCCCGCAGATGCGCCGAGTCGCTCGACCCTAAAACTGGAAGAAGCCTTTCACGTCTTCATCCCTAAAGACGAGTGGGACACACGGTTAGCGCCGGGGATGTGGGGCGTCGACCTAGGTGCGTGCCCAGGTGGGTGGACGTACCAATTGGTTAAGCGTTCGATGTTCGTTCACTGTGTTGACAATGGCATGATGGCGGACAGCTTAATGGAAACCGGTCAGATACAGCACCACCAAGTTGACGGTTTTAAATTTGAGCCGCCGCGTAAAAACGTTACTTGGATTGTTTGCGATATGATAGAAAAGCCGGCCCGAGTAGCGCATTTGATGGGTGAGTGGTTGCGAAAAGGCTGGGCGAAAGAGGCGCTGTTTAACTTAAAACTGCCGATGAAAGGCCGTTATGATGAAGTATTGCAAGATATTGAAAATCTAAAAGAATACCTGCAAGAACACGGAGTTAAATACCGTTTACAGGCCAAGCACCTTTACCATGATCGCGAAGAAATAACCGTGCATGTGCAATGTTTGTCTAAAATTGCTTCGTTCTAGTTTTTAAGAAGAAAAAGCGAGCTTGGTGTACTTGCTCGCTTTTTACTGTCGGCATTTAAGACACATCGGCCGACAACGATGAGTTCTGAATTCTTAAATCTTGTAAGTTAAAGCCGAGAGGTACATCGGTTTTGAGTGTGGAAACCTGTTTGCACGCTCTGGCTTGTTCGATATAGGGATCCAATTTTTTGCGGTATTTCGCCTCAAGATGTTCATCTTGATAGGCTTGCTCAATATCTTGGTACTGGTTAAGAATTGCTTTGGCCGCTTTAGGGCCAATGCCAGGTACCCCCGGAACTTGACTTGAACTCACTCCTGCCAGTCCCCAAAAATCAGGCAATTGCTGTGGATTTACGCCGAATTCTTTCGCGATAAATGGCTCATCTAACCAACGGTTTTGAAAGTAGTCACGAATTTGTAGGTGGGGGGAGAGCAGCTGGCAGTAGCCTTTGTCAGTTGAGACAATCGTCACTTTTTCTTGATGGTTGGCCACTTTGGTCGCGAGGGTTGCCACCAGATCATCGGCTTCGTCGCCATCGCTCAACAAAGAGTCTAACCCTTTTTGCCACCAAGCTTCTTGAATGGCTTCTAAGCCTTGTTGTAATGGCAAAGGCATGGGTTTGCGATTTTGTTTGTAAGTCGCTAAGCACTCAGCGCGCCAGCCTCGATCGGCGAGGTGATGATCAAACACGGCAATCCAATGGCTAGGTTGCGCCTGTTTGACGATTTTGTCTAAAGTGCGAGAGGTGGTGGCAATGGTACGCGCTATGTCGGTTTCATCGGGTTGCGCACTGTGAACGCGGCGAATGAGATTTAACGCATCAATGATAACCAAATGGATAGACATAACCTTCCTAGAATAAAAAATAGAGCCCGAAGGCCCTATTGTAGCGAATCTTGTTGTCGCGGATAAGTCTTTACCCCAATTTACCTACCCAAGTCGATTTACTCTACCCCTATTCTCAGTCATTGAGTCAGCGTAATACTTGCTTATTTTATGACATAACATGGCTGATAGGCGCTGCCACCGGGGAGCTTCATACGATCTTGACGGACAAAATCAGCTAATAAGGTATCCATTTTCGCCATCAGCTCAGGGTCACCTGAGAGCTCAAAAGGACCCTGTTTCTCGATTTCTTGTATCCCTTCCGCTTTCACATTACCGGCAACTATCCCGGAAAATGCTCTTCTTAAGTTGGCTGCCAGTGATTGCGGCGGCTGATCAAGATGTAAATTAAGGCTTGCCATTGACGCGTGAGTCGGAGCAAAGGGCTGTTGAAACTCAGGCTCGATATGCAATGACCAATTAAAGAAGTAGGCATCGCCAAGCGCTTTGCGATGCTCTCTTACTGCCGGCATAGCATTTTTCATCGTTTTGGCCACTAAGACAGGATCATCAATAATAATTTGATAATGCTGGCGTGCTTCATCACCTAAAGTGGCAGCGATAAAGGCATCGATGGCGTGAAAGTAATCGGCACTTTCTTTGGGCCCGGTGAGAATGATCGGCAGAGGCTGGGACTTATTTTCCGGGTGCATCATGATACCAAGAATATACAAAAGCTCTTCTGCGGTACCCGCCCCACCTGGAAAAATAATAATCCCATGCCCAGTGCGGACGAACGCTTCTAAGCGCTTTTCAATATCCGGTAAAATCACCAGTTCATTGACGATGGGGTTAGGCGGCTCAGCGGCAATGATGGAAGGTTCAGTGAGTCCGAGGTAACGCCCTGGGGCTATCCTTTGTTTGGCGTGACCAATGGCCGCCCCTTTCATTGGCCCTTCCATGGCGCCAGGGCCACAACCGGTGCAAATGTCGAGTTTTCTCAAGCCCAGTTGATTGCCAACTAAGCGTGTGTATTGGTACTCATTCGCGTTAATAGAGTGGCCGCCCCAGCAGACGATTAAGTTGGGATCTTGGCCGGGTCTAAAGGTGTCGGCATTGCGAAGTACGCCGAAAATAAAGTCTGTGATACTGGCTGAATTCTCTCGCTCTGAACCGCGTTTTTCTTCTAGTTGCATATTGACGTAGACGATGTCGCGTAACACAGAAATTAAGTGGTCTTGAATGCCTTTAATAATCTCATCATCGACGAATGAGTGCTCTGGAGGGGCGTTGAGCTCAAGTTTAATGCCGCGCTCCCGTCGTATGACTTCAATATCAAAATCGCGGTATTTTTCCAGTAATTCTTTCGAGCTGTCCGTGTGACTGCCCGAATTGAGAACGGCGAGCGAACAATTGCGGTAAAGTTGATATAAGTTACTCTCTGCGGTTTTTTGCAGTTTCTCGACTTCCAGTTGAGATAATAAATTCATTCTACCTGTAGGGCTGATATGAGTTTTCATCGCGCCTCCTTAACATGTCGGCAGTAATACCAATCGAATCCAATAACGGGTCACCTAAGCGAGCTAAAAGCTCGATAATCCTGTTGAGAGCATCACAGCTAGAGTCACAACCGTGACGATTTTTTATGATGCCCTGTTATCAAGTGCTCTTCCTACGATCCTTGATCAGGTAATGAATCAGATTGGATGACAAAACGTCGTTGTTGTTATTTGGGCATGGTGATAGCAAGAGTAAGGCGGTACGTTGAAGTCAGTAACCATCACCACAAGAGCGAAGCGTTTCCATCGCAACTCAAATTTAGATTAGCAAAGCTTTGAGGAAAAGATAGTGACTAACTACTTGAAATGACTAAATAAGGGGAAAAGACGTGTCAGTTGTTGGAAATGTGAGCAATTTAGTGCCAGCTGATCTGTTCTGCGCCGCGTTTTTTGCCTTCTTGTAGAGCGAGCATCACTTTATCGAGAATAATTTCAGGGGTGTCGGCATCGGCAAAGGCGATAGAGGCCGCGCTGAGCGAAATTCTCAATTGCTGGTTTTTAAAGGTAAATGGCAGTTCTTTGACTTCGTTTTGCAGTGACTTAGTGACCGATAATATGTGCTCATCGGTTTCTTCTGGGAAAATTAAGGCAAATTCTTCGCTGTTTAAGCGCGCCAGGCAAGCGGTACTCGGTAAGTACTTTTTGATCGTTTGTGCAATGATTTTAAGTGCTTTATCACCGGCGTTGTAACCGTATTGTTCATTGACGGTCTTAAAGTTATCGATGTCTAACACCACGACACGCAAATTGTGTTGGAAGCGAATCCAGCGGCGATATTCAACTTCCAAGCGCTCGTTAAAGGCGGTCTGGTTATAGACCTGAGTCAATGGGTCTTGTAATGCTCGCTGAGCTTGATCTTTGACTCTTTGATGCTGCTCTTGTGTCGACTCAAAGATATTTTCGGTTTGTTGTTTGTTATGAGTCAGGCGTTCAAGTAAGTGTTGCTGACGTGTTTCGGCCATGCTGAGACGGTCACTCAGTTGGCCAATTTTCATCAGTAAAGGACGAATACTTTGTTTTAGTACTTCGAGGTCTTGGCTTTGCTCGACCGTTTGTTTCGAACGTAACACTAACTCATCGAGCTCGCTATTGAGCTCTTGGTAATGCTCTATTGAGGATTGGTGTTGATCGACTAAAGCGTGTTGATTTTTTAAGTTCATCGCCAACTGCTCATTGAGGTGATTGAGAAAGTTAGACGAGACTTGGCGTTCGAGCTGTGTGCCTTTGAGCAGCAGCTTTAAAACTTGCAAGGTTAAGGTGATCAAGCTTTCGCTGGTGACGCCGTGGAGCAATTGAGAGCGAATGGCCATCAACTCTTGGCCAATGTCGCCATCAAAATCTAAATCGGCAATGAGGCTTTGCAATTCGAACGATAACGCCTCGAGTTGCAACTTATCTGATAAGGCATCATTGGCAATAAAATTGAGTTTTGAATTTGTGGTGATGATTTTAATCGAACGTTCGTAAATCGCGATCAGCTTAATCGCATGGGACAAATCAGTACTGTGGGTATCTTTTACTTGCTCGATCAGTTGACGCAACTCGCGTTTAAGAGGGGCGGGTAGGTAAGTCACCCTTTGCAGGGTTTCTGCACTGTGTTTGAGTTGATGATCGAGAAGTTGGCTTTGTTTGCCCATAGAACTAGACCTTTGTTTGAGAACGCGCTCAATAACCGCCAACCGAGGTATCAACCGGCTGACATCTTTAGGTTGCTCTAATTCACGTTTTAATGCAATAAGATGCTGTGCAATTTCGTCATCTTTGGGGAAGTAAGAATCAGCAAGCGATGTTATAAGGCGCTTTAGTACGTGTTGTTCACGCTGAAACTTTAATGATGCATCCCGATGTGTTAAGCGCAAACCGTCTAACTTGTGTTGCAATAAGTCCAGTTGCGCTTGAATATCGGCTTCAACAATACCCATGAAAATGAAAAGCCAATTCCTATTATTTGCATTAGTTTAGAATAATAACAAAACTGACTATAAGGTCATACTGTATTTGTACTTATTCCGCCTATGCTACTCTTTTTTTAATATATTTTTGATTTCATGCTCATTTTCGTATGAAGATTGTAGCTTTATTAACCCCTGTTCAATGGCTTGCTGACAAGCATGGCGAATATTATCCTTGGCCAAACTTGCGGCGGGGGCATTTTTAATTGCTTTGAGATACACCCAGTGGCTTTGTTGATCGTGTAAGCTGATTTCGCGCGCAATATGGGTGGCTAACAACAAAATGTCCAACAGCTCTTGATCATTAATCGCCGTATAAGCACGAGGTAAAAAGGGGTAATCCGCCATGCCAATTCTGATCGTGGGGTTTAAATCGTATTGCTTGGCAAAATCACTCACCCAGGTTTGAATTTTGTCAAACATCGCTTGGGTATCAATGGCGATCGTGCCGTCTGAGCTTGGCTCTATATACAATAAATTGGCGTCGGAAAAGTGATAAATACGAGAGTCAGTATCGGCTTGTTTCGATAAAAAATCGCCAAATGCCCCTTCGAGTTCGAGACCTTTTTTGTAGCCGTGTTTCACATACATACTGCGCAAAAAGGGTAAATCTATCATGACAAATTTTAATTTGTCATTGAGCGGTTCGTGGACTAAGTCCCCCAAGTGCCATTGCTCAAAAGAGGCATTGGCTTTGAGCAGCGACTTTCTCAATTTTAAATTCAGCATACGCAAATTGCGTAAATGTGAGCGAGAGTGAGTATATAACTCACCAGAAAGAGTAGTAAGCTGCTCAGTTTGCCTTTGTATCACGATGCGTTGACGCCAAACAAAAACCAACAGCGCCATGACAATGGTCGATAAGCCGTAAACGAACAATTGAAATTTAGACAAGCGGTGCTGGGCACTTTTTAAATGATCGGCTTGGCTGGATAAGTGTAAGGTTTGTTCTGCAAATTCTTTTTGCTGTCGAAAAGCGTCTTCACTGATCTCATTTAATTTGTTTTGTTGCTGATGTAATAGTGCTTGATAGCGCTCAAGGTACGTAAAGGCGTTTTGATATTGTCGACTTTGTTGATAGGCCTGAGCCAGCAATAAATACACTTTGAGTTTTTGTTCGCTACTGGCTTGGCTAGAGTGAGCGATCAAAGATAATGCACGTTGACTTAAATCAATGGCTTGCGAAAAGTTTTTTTGATTGAGGTACAGCTGCGCTTTTAAGCGGGTTGCGCGAATCTGCGCCACGGGAAAAGCTGTGTTGGATAAAATTTGATCGGCTTGCTGTAAGTATTGCTCCGCTAAGGGGTAGTTGTAGAGCTGCAAGTAGGTTGCCGCTAAATCGAGCCGAATGCGAAGAATTTTACTCAAGTCTTTTTCCGTCGCACTGTGATCAAGGACGTTAAAATAATGTACTAAAGCCAGGTTGTATTTACCCTGTTTAAAGTACATATCGCCCATCAGCGTCAAGGTTTGCGCTAGGGCGTTAGAGTCGGGGTAGTGGTCAAAAAACTCAGCGGCTTGCGAGGCGTACTGCAAGGCTTTGTCAAAGACTCTGCGCTGTTTGAAAAGCAGTGCAAGTTGTTGATTAATTTGGGCGAGTAAAATGCTTTTGTTGTACTCTACCGCATGCCAATAAGCAAAAAGAAGCTCAGTTAAAGCGTGATTGTATTGCTTAAATTGCAAATAAAATTGACCTGCTGACAAGTGATACTCAATGGTTAAATCATCGGATGCTTGCGAACCCAAAAATTGGTTCGCTTGTTTAAAGTGTTGCTCAGCTGAGGATAAATCACCTTGTTGTGCCGCTATTTGGGCTTTTAGCATTGCTAGGTGATACCAAGTTTCTTTGGATAAAGTGGCTTTTTTATCGATGGCGAAGAGTTTGTTCTCAATCAGCTTGAGGCTTTGTTGAGCTTTACTGTCATCGTGGTCTAATTGCCAATTAAAATCGGCAAAGGCCATCTCGGCTTCGATGGCCAAAAAAGGCAGTCTGAAGGTTTCACTTAACGCTAAGGCCGATGACAAGTGATTGAACGCTTGCGTGGGCTTGCCTTGGATAAAGTTGGCCTTGGCAATGATCATATGGGCTTGAATGCTGCCACTTGGCGTTCGCAAATGGGCGTCGCTGTCGTCGCGGCTTAATGTTGATGGGCTTTGGTCGCCACTGTTGGCCAAACGGCGTTGTTGCAGGTATTGCTGTGCCACGCTTTGCGATTGTGCCGGCGCAATATTGAGCAGTTGCTGAGCATCGTAGAGTTCACTGGATTGGAAGCGAAAACTATTGGCGTGTACTTGGGCTGCCAATAAAAAACACAGCAACGCGGTGAACCATCGGCAAAGGTGGCAATTATTCATAGTGATTAACTCTTACTGTCTCGCCATGCGTTGGTGGTTGGTTATCTCACAAGGCTCTGAGCTGCGGTAAGGGTTGATGTCTAAGCCGCCGCGGCGAGTGTAGCGGGCCAATACACTCAACGACTGTGGCTGACAATAGCGGCTGATATCGGTAAAGATACGTTCGACACATTGCTCGTGAAATTCATTGTGTTCACGAAAAGAGACAATGTAGCGCAGCAGGTGTTCGCGCTTGATCTTAGGCCCTTGATAACGGATTTCCAAGCTGCCCCAATCGGGTTGATTGGTGATCAAGCAATTCGATTTCAGCAAATGGCTGTGGAGTGTTTCGCTGACGATGTTTGCCTCGGTAGCCCCGGCAAGGTGTTGCGGATCGAATTGATAGCTCTCGATAGTGATGTCCTGTTCATCAATGCATTCACCAGACATGGCCATAATCGTTTGATGCTCAAAATGAGACACAGGATGAAGCACCACTTTGACGGTTTCACCAGCACAAGCGGATAAATCTTGGATCAAATGGCGCTCAACGTCTTGCCACGAAGAAAATCGGCTTTGATTAAAACTGTTGAGGTAGAGCTTAAAGGATTTTGATTCTACGAGGTTATCTGAGGTTGCCGGGATAAACACATCGCCGACAGCCACTTGTGGCAAGCCTTTGTCGTTGAGCCAAGACAGTTCGTATAACGTCCACATATCACCACCGTGAAAGGGCAATTGGTCACCGAGTTCGAGGTCTTGACGATTCAGACTACGAGGCACAGGTTGCAATAAGGAAGGGTCATACTGACTGGCGTATTGGGTCTTTTGACCTAGTGTCAGTGAGGCGAGTTCTTTGGCGTTGGAATATTTGCTCATACATCGGATTAAAATTCGATTAGAATGGAGCAATTTTACTGAATTAATAATAGAAAAGCCATGACAATACCTATTGGTCTTTTTGTCGGCGCGGGTGGGCATGATGCAGTATCGGCATGCCAGGGTGTTGACGGGACGATGGATACCGCGATGGTCGGGCTTTTAATCAAAGGAGTATCTATGACTCACTCGGTGAGCGACGCATTACAACAATTGCACCATACCTATTGCCAACGTTGGCAGCAGGAAAAAGGGAGTTTACCCTTCGCAGATGAAACCTTTGCCGATTGGGCCTCGCCTTGTATTGAGCGTGTCGACAGTGGCAAGGTTTATTGGCAGGCTCAGTCTCAACACAGCGATGGCACTTTGTTTGACGGCGTTGAGAACGCGCTTGAGCTAACATTACACAGTGACATTAAAGCGTTTTACAGCACCCTGTTTGCCGGTGATATGAGCCTTAAGTTTGATCAGCAAGCGATCACATTGTTACAGGTGTGGAATCAAGACGATATTGGACGATTGCAAGAAAACATCATTGGTCACTTGCTGATGCAAAAAAAATTGAAACAAACTCCAACCGTCTTCATTGGCACGACAGAAGAGGAACATCGCGTCATTTCGGTGTGCAATCTTTCAGGTGAGGTGTTGTTAGAAACCTTAGGTAAGAAACAGCGCCAAGTTCTGGCTGGCGATCTGGTGAGTTTTTTACATCGCGTGGAGCCAGAACTCTAATGTTTGTTTGTGAACTGGAATTTGAGTGTTTTGATAACACCACCGTTGATGCGGTTGATAAGGGCATTAATGGCTTGATGGATGCGCTGCGCTATAACGGTCAAGTATTAGGTCGAGAGTTTCCTATCACAATGGGAGAGGGGATTTTTTATGTGCGAGCCGTGTGTCCAGAGCAAGATAGCTTACACCCTAAGTACTATTCAGATTATGTAAAAGCGTGTCTTAAGCGTTTGTCACAGGCGTGCTTATTAACGCCGAAGGTCCGTTTGCTCGGACGCGATCTCAATTCAGAGCAAAGTGCCTCGACGAACAAACCCGAATGGCAAGTGTTGTACACCACCTATGTTCACACTTGCTCACCGCTAAGAGAGGGCGATAGCTTGTTGCCGATCCCCTTGTATCGCTATCCAGCCACGTTTAATGGCGATCACAAGGCCGTAATAAAATGGCAATCGGAGTGGCAAGCGTGTGATGAGATTCAAATGGCGGGGGGCTGCCAAGCAGAACATGCTGCCCTACATGAAATTTGTGATGTCGACAGCGTGCTGTTTCGCCGTGGTTGGGGGCTTAGAGGTCGGATTGAATATTTGACCCAAGTGCCGACTTATTACTACTTGTATCGAGTGGGGGGCGACAGTTTGAGTGCCGAGCGAGCAAGAAAGTGTCCGCGCTGTGGTCAAGATTGGCTGCTTGAAGAGCCGTTACACGATATCTTCCATTTTAAATGCGAACCTTGTCGTTTGTTGTCTAATATTTCTTGGGATCACTTGAAAAACGAAGCCTAAAAAAAACCTTCATCACAGGTGATGAAGGTTTTTTTGCTAAGCATTCATCGCTAAGTACTTATCGTGTTTACCAGCCTTTAACCACGCCGCCAAACAGCTCATCGGCTTTTTTGTATACCGCTTCTGTTTGGTACGCTTTGACAAATTGTTGGACTTTTTCGTCGTTGACATTGTCTTGGCGCGCCACGATCAGATTGACGTAAGGAGAGTCTTTTGCTTCAACGAAAACGCCGTCTTTCTCTGGGCTTAGGCCAAGTGAGCTAGCGAAAGTATTGTTGATAACCGACAGGGTTACATCATCGAGTGAGCGAGGCAGTTGCGCGGCGTCAAGCTCGACGATTTTGAGGTCTTTCGGGTTTGAAATGATGTCGCGAGGCGTAGCTTTAAGGCCGGCGCCATCACGCAATTTGATCAGACCTTCTTTTTCAAGCAGCAATAATGAGCGACCCAGGTTGGTAGGGTCATTTGGCACCGCAATGCGATCGCCTTGTTTCAACTCGTCCACTGAGGTGACGTTTTTCGAGTATCCCGCCAATGGGTAAACAAAGGTGTTACCGGCAATGGCCAGTTTGTAGCCGCGGTCTTCAATTTGCTGATCCAAATACGGTTTGTGTTGGAAAGCATTGATGTCCACTGAACCATCGTCAAGCGCGGCATTTGGCGTGATGTAATCGGTAAAGGTCACTAATTCAACATCAAGACCATATTCTTCTTTGGCGATTTTTTTAGCAACTTCAGCAACCTGTGCTTCGGCGCCAGCCATAACGCCAAGTTTTATAGTGTGATCATCTTGGTTATCACCACCACAAGCGGCCAATAAAAGACTTGATGCAGCAAGAGCAAGTATACGAGTAAATTTCATACATCCATTCCTATGAGTCAATGTTCATTTCTTAAATTAAGTGTGTATTGTTATTTGTAAGAATAACCTTGCCTGCTCAGCAAGGTTTATCGGTCATTTTTGGGTTAACGGTGATCAACACGGCGTACAATGGCATCGCCAATCGATTGAATGATTTGCACTAGCACGATCAGCATGATCACGGTGACGATCATAATCGTGACGTCATAGCGGTAAAAACCGTAGCGAATCGCCACGTCGCCTAAACCGCCGCCGCCGACAGTACCAGCCATGGCTGAGTAGCTCACTAGCGTTACCAATGTAATGGTCACAGTGTTGATAATGGTTGGTAACGCTTCTGGCAAGAGCACTTTATTAATAATTTGCATTGGTGTGGCTCCCATAGATTGAGCCGCTTCCACTAAGCCGTTGGGCACTTCCATCAGGGCGCTTTCGACTAGGCGGGCGACAAAGGGAATGGCGCCAATGGTCAGTGGCACAATAGCCGCTGTGGTGCCGATAAAACTGCCAACGATCATCTTAGTAAAGGGGATAATGGCGACCATTAATACCAAAAAAGGCACCGAGCGACCAATGTTGACCACCGCACCTAATACGCGGTTGAGTTTCGGGTTTTGGTGTAAACCGCCCGCTTTAGTGGTATGTAGGATCACGCCAAGGGGAATACCAACAGCAAAGCCGATCACGCCTGCGACCAGTACCATGTAGACGGTTTCCCAAGTTGCGCCTAACAGCAGTGAAGCATTGTCACTGAGCCATTGAATCATTGTATTAAAGGACATAGCCCAACACCTCTACTTTCACATTGTTATCGTTTAGAAACGCTAGCGACTGTTCAATATCATTCGCTTCACCAATTAACTCCGTCACCATCATGCCAAACTTCACGCCACCGGCGTAGTCGAGATCAGAGGTGAGGATATTGGCATCGGTGTGATGCAACTTCGCAATTTGTGACATCAAAGGAGCATCGACGGTAGCGCCAGTAAACTCAAGTCTGACCAAAGGGTGAGCATTGGCAACCGGCTCTTTGTGCAAGCGGCTGAGATAATCTTCTGGAATGGAAAGATCTAAGGTTGAGCGAATAAAGTTGTGTGCCAGTTCGGTTTTCGGGTGGGCAAAAATCTCGCCGACCGTGCCTTTTTCAACCAGTTCGCCATCACCGATGATCGCCACCTGATGGCAAATGCTCTTAACCACATCCATTTCGTGTGTGATCAATAGCATGGTGATGTTCAACTCGCGGTTGATTTTTTTGAGCAGGGTTAAAATCGATTGTGTCGTTGCTGGATCGAGGGCGCTGGTGGCTTCATCACAAAGCAAGACTTTAGGCTCTGAGGCCAATGCGCGCGCAATGGCAACGCGTTGTTTTTGTCCGCCACTGAGATTGGCCGGATAGTGAAGATGCTTATCGCTTAAGCCGACCAACTCGAGTAAGTCGGTTACGCGCTGCTTTATTTTGTCACTGCTTTGTCCAGCGAGTTCTAAAGGCAGGGCAACGTTGTCGAATACGGTTCTTGATGACAGCAGGTTAAAGTGCTGAAAAATCATACCAATATTACGACGAGCACGGCAAAGTTCAGCAGCGCTAAGTTTGGTTAAATCAACGCCGTCAACCTTGACCGAACCTGAGCTCGGCGCTTCAAGCATGTTGACGCACCGGATTAAGGTGCTTTTCCCTGCACCAGATGAACCGATTACCCCAAAAATCGTACCTTGAGGAATTTGCAAATTGATGTTTTTAAGCGCGTGAATGTCTTTATTACCTAAAGAAAACACCTTATTAACATGATTAATTTCTATCATTTATTGACCTTGCACGGAATCAATCCAAAGCGAAAATGTTGACAAATCGGTTCGCGATCTGTCCAGGGTACAGGGAATACGACCTGTTGAGGTGCTGATGCTAGGGATTCTACCGAAAGAAGTCAATAGCTATTTTTACGTCTAGACGGCTAAATTGAATTTGCTAGTGATGGCGAGTCTAAAGCGTGCGATAATACTCGCTAACATTGCAAGCAAGAGAGACATGTTTTGGCTAAACCCGCTATATTTCTAGATCGAGATGGGGTGATCAATCACGATCACGGTTATGTACACGATGAACACGATTTTGAGTTTATTGATGGTGTTTTTGAGGCAACCAAAGCCTTGAAACAGCAAGGTTACTTATTAGTGTTAGTGACCAATCAATCGGGTATCGCGCGCAATCTCTTTTCAGAAGAACGCTTTTTAGACTTAACTCAGTGGATGGATTGGAATTTTGTCGATCACGGTGTGGAGTTTGATGGCTTTTATTACTGTCCTCATCACCCAGAGCACGGCATTGGCGAATACAAGCAAGCGTGTGATTGTCGCAAACCTAAGCCAGGTATGTTTCTTTCGGCGCGAGATTTTTTGAAAATTGATATGGGTAAATCTGTCATGGTCGGGGACAAAGCCGAAGACATGATGGCCGCCGAAGCCGCTGGCGTCGCGACTAAGATTTTGGTGCGCTCTGGCAAAGCGGTAACAGAAAAAGGCGTAGCCTTGGCGGATCACGTCGTTGACTCGATTGCCGATGTCCCAGCTTTATTAGCCGAGTCAATGTAAATGGCCACTCGTTTGAGCGATCGATTGACACAGCGCCAATTAAGCGGCGCTGTGAGCAATGGTTTGCTGAAGCAAGCCGAACCGGTTTATGAGTAGTTGACCGTATAGCGCTTTGGCTTGTGATTCATGGCTAATACGGCGTTGAGGATCACCACGCCAAACACTGATATGGCCAATTGCATTGGCGTTATAAAAAAAGCCGATGCAATCAAAATACCGCCGTCAATGATGACTTGTGATTTTCCCACCGATAGCCCAAACCGTTCTTGAATCATAAGGCACAAGACATTAAACCCCCCAAGGCTGGCGCGATGACGAAATAAAATCAGCATGCCAATGCCCATCAGTAGACCACCCGCTAAGGCGCAATATCCTTGGTGAAGGTGATCTAAGTGCAGCCAGGTCGGCAACCATTCACTCATCAGAGCGACCAATGCGCCACACAAGAGACTGTTGAACGCAAAACGGCGTCCGAATCGCTGCCAGGCCATCCAGTAAAAAGGAAGGTTGATCAAAAAGTATAAGGTACCGAATGAGACGGGCAACAAGTGAGTCATCAGCAAGGCGAGGCCGGCAGTCCCGCCAGTGAGTAAATTGGCGGATTGTAAAAAGAACAAACCTTGAGCGACTAACAGACAGCCAGTCAACATGGCGATATAGTCTTCATTTTGGGTATGTTTTTCCATCACTTCACATTAGGCTTAAAAAATTTGAGCTCATATTATTAAAAAGACGTAGATAGAGGTAGCCGTTGCGAACAATTTGCGGTACACCTATGTCTAGAACACTTTACAAAGTGTAAAGAAGAAAGTTGACACAAGATGGCAGCCCATTTTTTATCATGAATGTCTCTGAAAAAGGATATGAAGAAATCGCATAATAAAAAGTGTTTTTTATCCTTTATGCCGATGAGTAATTTATGTAAAATGCGCGCCATTATCGCAACGAAAACGTTTGCTTTTGGTTGCTGTGCCTATTTTATACATTAGTCATATCTGAGTCAGGAGATACAGATGCTTAAGCGCGACATGAACATTGCCGATTATGATGCCGATCTTTTTGCTGCTATTGAGGAAGAAACCCTTCGTCAAGAAGAACACATTGAATTGATCGCTTCTGAAAACTACACCAGTCCACGAGTCATGGAAGCACAAGGTTCTCAACTGACCAACAAATACGCCGAAGGGTACCCAGGTAAGCGTTACTACGGCGGTTGTGAGTACGTTGATAAAGTAGAAGCCTTGGCCATTGACCGCGCATGTCAGTTGTTCGGTTGTGAATACGCGAACGTTCAGCCTCACTCTGGCTCACAAGCGAACAGTGCTGTTTACATGGCATTGCTCAACCCAGGTGACACTGTGTTAGGTATGAGCCTAGCTCACGGCGGCCACTTGACTCACGGTTCACCGGTTAACTTTTCTGGTAAGCACTACAATGTGATCCCATATGGTATCGATGAGCAAGGTCAAATCAACTACGAAGAGATGGAAGCATTGGCACTTGAGCACAAGCCTAAAATGATCATCGGTGGTTTCTCTGCGTATTCACAGATTGTCGATTGGAAAAAAATGAGAGAAATCGCTGACAAAGTTGGCGCTTACTTCTTCGTTGATATGGCACACGTTGCTGGTTTGATTGCGGCAGGTGTTTACCCAACACCCGTGCCTTACGCTCACGTTGTCACCACCACAACACACAAAACACTCGCGGGCCCACGCGGCGGTTTGATCTTGTCTAATGCCGGCGAAGACATGTACAAGAAATTGAACTCAGCGGTTTTCCCTGGTGGTCAAGGTGGTCCTTTGATGCACGTTATTGCTGGTAAAGCGGTGGCGTTCAAAGAAGCGATGGAGCCTGAGTTTAAAGCGTACCAAGCTCGCGTTGTTGACAATGCCAAAGCGATGGTTGCTCAATTCCAAGAGCGCGGTTACAAAATTGTGTCAAACAGCACTGAAAACCACTTGTTCTTGGTTGATTTGATCGACAAAGGCATTACGGGTAAAGAAGCCGATGCAGCATTAGGTGCAGCCAACATTACGGTGAATAAAAACTCAGTACCAAACGATCCTCGTAGCCCATTTGTTACTTCGGGCATTCGCGTGGGCACACCTGCAATCACTCGTCGCGGTTTTAACACTGAAGATGCGAAAAACCTTGCTGATTGGATGTGTGATGTTCTTGACAACACTGACAATGAGCAAGTCCTAGAAACGACGAAAGCGAAAGTGCTTGAGATTTGTCAGCGTCTACCTGTTTACGCGTAATGGCGAGATTGGAATAACAAAAAGCCTTGCTACTTGTAGCAAGGCTTTTTTGTTTTGTGCATATTTATTGTGTTGTGAATATTGCTAGTGTGGCCGGCGATTGAGTTAGATTGGCTTTATATGTGAGATCCGTTTTATCTGGGTATACGCTTTTAAGATATAAAAAAAACGGCATACAGTGCCGTTTTTCTACATCCCTTAAACGGGATTATTTAATTTCGATGCCTTGCGCTTGCATATCCGCATGGTAAGACGAACGCACAAAAGGACCACATGCAGCGTGAGTAAAGCCAAGCTCTAGAGCGATTTCTTTAAGCTCGTCAAACTCAGCGGGTGGCACGTAACGGGCAACCGGCAAGTGGTGACGACTTGGCGCTAGGTATTGACCGAGTGTGAGCATGGTTACGCCGTGTGCACGTAAGTCTTTTAGCACTTCGATGATTTCTTCTTTGGTCTCACCAAGTCCCATCATCAAGCCCGATTTGGTTGGTACATTCGGGTGCTGCTGTTTGAACTTTTCAAGCAATTGCAATGACCACTTATAGTTTGCACCTGGTCGCGCTTTGCGATAAAGACGTGGCGCCGTTTCTAGGTTGTGGTTGAAAACATCAGGTGGGTTGTCTTTGAGTAAATCGAGAGCGACGTCCATGCGGCCACGAAAATCAGGCACTAGGGTTTCGATCTTGATATTGGGGTTTAACGCGCGGATTTCGCGATTACAGTCGGCAAAATGCTGGGCACCGCCATCGCGCAGATCATCGCGATCCACTGAGGTAATGACGACGTATTTGAGTTTCATGTCGCGAATGGTGCGCGCTAGTTTCTGTGGTTCATCGGCATCAGGAGTCATCGGGCGACCGTGTGCAACATCGCAAAACGGACAACGACGAGTACAAATCGCACCGAGAATCATGAAGGTTGCGGTACCGTGGTTAAAACACTCAGCTAGGTTAGGGCAAGAGGCTTCTTCACATACCGAGTGTAAGTCGTTTTTACGCATTGCCGCTTTGATTTCTTGAATGCGCTGACTGTCAGATGGTAGCTTGATTTTCATCCAATCGGGTTTGCGCAGAACTTCGGTCTGTTCAGCTGGCATATTTTTGACTGGAATTAACGCCATTTTATCAGCGTCGCGGTACTTGACGCCTTTTTCCATTTGGATTGGTTTACTCATGACAATTTGCTTCTGTTATTAATTCGACTTGCTCGTAGCCAAGGGCTGTTACGAGATGTTGGACTAAATGCTGGCTGACAACATTTATATCGCTTGGACCGTTGAGATCCTTAACTTGCACCATTTCCATTCCTTGATAGCCACAGGGATTAATACGTAAAAAAGGCGCTAAATCCATATTGACGTTTAACGCCAAACCGTGAAAAGAGCAACCTTGGCGAATGCGCAATCCCAATGAACAAATCTTTCGTCCTTCGACATAAACTCCAGGTGCATCTGGACGGGCATACGCGTCTATGTCATAGCCTTTTAGCGTGTTGATGACGATATTTTCAATATGAGTGACAAGCTCTCGGACCCCAAGCTTTTTACGTCGCAAGTTGAGTAAAAAGTAGACCACTAATTGCCCCGGACCGTGATAGGTTACTTGCCCACCGCGATCACTTTGAACAACCGGGATCTCGCCGGGGTTTAACACATGCTCAGCTTTACCAGCTTGTCCTTGAGTAAATACCGGGTTGTGTTCAACCAGCCAAACTTCATCGACACTTGCTTCACCTCTTTGATTGGTAAAATCATGCATGGCTTGCAATGTTGTTTCGTAGTCACAACGACCAAGGTGTTTAACCTTCAACCCCTCACTCATTACTCTATCCGCCGTCGATTAAATTTGATGGCGCATTATAAACCTTATCTGGGCTTCACTCTACCATCGAGCAACAAAAATTTAACCTAACGTCGGCACTGAAATTAATAACTATCTGAAAAAAAACAAAAAGCAGCCAAGGCTGCTTTTAAAAAAAAGTTGAAATAATAAAATAATTACAGAACCATACGAACGATATCAATCTCGCCAAGTTCTTTATAAAGGGTTTCGACTTGCTCGATTGACGTGGCAGTAATATTCACCGATACCGAGTGATAATTGCCTTTAGCGCTGGGCTTTACCGTTGGGCTGTAATTTCCCGGTGCGTGCTTTTGAATTACTTCGAGCACTTTTTCTGGCAGTTCAGGTTTGGCATAGCCCATGACTTTGTAAGTAAATGAACAGGGAAATTCCAATAAGTCTTTGAGTTTGGCATCTGAGTTAATGTTTAGCATGGGAATACTCCGGGTAAAAAGTCTCAACTAAGCGCGAATACTAATGTGAATTCGCTCAAAGCTCAAGCGTGATGCATTGCGTTGCTTGCTCGCAGTGAGTGTATCGAATCACTAGAGGTGTAACAAATAGGACAAAGCCGAGCGGAAATCAGCGCCATCGGCGGCTTGTACAGCGAGTATCTCAAGTAGCGGGTCTTCTTGATTTTCAGGCTTTTTTCTAGGTTATCATTGACCAGATATTTAACCAGATTGGTATTAGAGCAAAAAAAAACTGCTCAATTGAGCAGCTTTTGAGTGTGTTTAATAACACTTAGCGCGTTTTGTTAATTAAAACAGGCTCTTGAAAAGTAGGATAATGTAATCCCAAAGACGACTGAATACACCGCCTTCATCGACATCTTCTAAAGCGACAAGTGGGTATTGCGCAACGTCGTTGCCATCGAGTTGGTAATAGAGTTTACCGACCACATCACCTTGTTTGATTGGTGCTTTTAGCTCTTTGTCAAGGATGAAACTGGCTTGCATGTTTTTTGCTTCGCCGCGAGGTAGAGTGACATAAGTGTCTTCGTTAACGCCAAGCGCAACTTCGCTCTTATTACCCATCCAAATGCGTTCCTTGACAAAAGTCTCACCCGCTTTGTGAGGATTGACTGTTTCAAAGAAACGGAAGCCGTAGCTCAGCAGCTTTTTACTTTCTGCTTTACGTGCATTTGAACTCTTAGTGCCCATCACAACTGCGACCAAACGCATTTTGCCTTCAGTGGCGGAGGTGACCAAGTTATAGCCGGCATGACTGGTGTGGCCGGTTTTAATGCCGTCCACATTCAT
>JBFGYW010000010.1:0-35022 GCA_041587235.1 Vibrio sp. | reverse complement strand
TGTAACACTTACACGTTTAGTCTTTAACACTATCAGTTAACCTTTATAATTTTGATGGAGTTATTACTATTAATATAAAGTATCTTTTAACAATTACGTTTTGAGTAATACTGGAAGTTAAAACAGAAAACAATGCCTTTACCACCCAATAACTGGCCATGCCTATCAACATATAAAAATAATTTCATTTATAAAAAATAATTAGTCCACAGTATGATTAGCCAATAAAAACCTCTTATCCATATATTTAAAATCAGAATGAAATAATATTGCCAACGTTTTTTAAAAACAAAAATAATAGTCAACTTTCATTCTTAATTATATTGTACAATTAAAAAGTTTTCTTTCTAATAGCCAAGGAAAAAAATGATTCAAAAAGGAACAGTCCTGATTGTTATTTACAATAAGGACATAAAAAAATCAGAGACGTTTCAGAGGTTAATTAAATATCCAAATTCTCTTAGAAGTATTGACTTGATCATTTGGAATAATGGACCAAAATCTATAGATAAAAACATCATAGGGAAATATCTCCATCTATTTAATAATATTGATGTATATGAGGACTTAAATAACTGTGGTTTAGCGAAAGTTTACAACTTTGCCGTAAAAAACAAGAAAAACAGTTTTTATGTTTTTCTTGATGATGATTCAGAACTTTCTGAAGACTATATAGATACTATCTTAAAATCTAATAGTAATCATTGTTACGTTCCTATTTTAACTCATAATGGAAAGACACAAAGTCCAACCATTAATAAAAATAAAGTTACAAGCCTTAAACTACCGAAGAGTTTAAAAAAATTCAGAGCAGTTGGAAGTGGTATAGTTATTGGGAATGAAATTGCAGAATCTCTCGAGAAAAAATATGGCACTGTTTTTGATGAGAGATTTTTATTATATGGTGTAGATACTACATTTTTCATCAGATTAGAAAGAGCTAAAAAGTTAAGTAATATTATTATTATTCCTGGGTTCGAACATTCTTACTCTCGCTTATCTAAAGAAGAAGACCCTATCAGTAGCTTTAGGCATAAAGAAAGGGCTTATGATTCAGGACTAAGAGCAAGATATTACAAAAACCCAGTAAGTTTATTTATTTATACAATTCGAACAGCTATAAAATCTCTAATAAAACAAAAAAATGTCAGTACAGAAAAGTTGATATTAAAAGCGATATTAACAGGGAAGCATTACCGAGACAGGTAAAATTTTATAGTTTCGTTCTGTATAGTATATAAACCAATAATATTTCACTCTAAGGATACAACGATGAAAATTGCACTAGTACACATGCGTCATGCAAAAGTCGGTGGAACAGAACTCTTTCTGAATCAAATTGCCAAGTACCTCTGCGAAAAAGGCGAAGATGTCACTATCATTTGCCGTACTCATGAACAGCCTAGTCACCCAAAAATCAAGTTTCAAGTACTCAAGCCACTCAGTATAGGTAAAGCACATCGTGTTTACCGTTTTGCGCAAGCGGTAGAAAAGCACATCAAACACAGCGATTATGACATAGTTTATGCACTAGGGAAGACATGGACACACGATCTTATCAGAGTGGGGGGAGGTACCCGTAAGCACATCGTCGACTTAAGAAAGGCGAAAAAGCCAACATTACGTGATAGAGTTTCTATGTACATTGAGCGTAAGGCGTTATCCGAAAATGATAATTTATATGTGATTTCAAATTCTTATAAAAGCACTCATGAAATTCAAGCTGACTATAATGTTCCTCATGAGAAACTAATCACTATCCATAATGCAGTCGACACAAACAGGTTTGACAGAAGACAATATCAAAAAGAAACAGACAATATCAAAAAGAAAATCGGCATCACAAACGCCAACTTACCTACCTTTTTGTTTTTAGGTTCAGGCTATAACAGAAAAGGGTTAGAGCCTACCTTAAATGCTTTTTCTAACCTACCTTTCGACGCAAATTTGGTCGTTGTGGGTAATGAATCTAATCCTGAAAAGTATCATCAGTTGGCTCAGACTCTTGGTATCGATAAGCGATGTTTCTTCCTGGGAAAACAAGAGAGCCCAGAACACTATTTTGCCCTTGCTGATTGCTATGTCTTTCCCACAAAGTATGAACCCTTTGGTTTTACTGCAATAGAAGCATTATCTTCTGGTTGTCCAGTCATCACAACCCAAGATTGCGGAGCCAAAGAGGTTATGAATGAAAATGTAAGTACAATTCTTGGCACAGGCTTTACGACAGAAGAGCTTACAAATGCGATGATAAAATGGGTGCAAAATCAACCTAAAGACCTTCCTCAGCAGTGTCGAAAGTCAGTAATGAAACTCGACGTAGAAGCCATCATGGAAAAAAATTATCAAGTACTTTTAAACGCTTATAAATTGAAGAAAAAGATGTAAGCAAAAGCAAACTAACTTCTAGTTAACTGCATGTTTGCGACAGAAACGACCCTTTCAACAGGTATTGATGCGATATCTTTTTGATCTTCAGCAGGAAACACACACCAAGAATCTTCATAACAATGATACCACTCAGTCAGAACATGATACGGTGATTTCGGGGTCCTCGGACAATGAGTCCAGCCCCAAATCATAAGCATCGGCGATTTCATCATCTGAAAGATGTGGCATGGCCCACAATCATTGGAAATGACCAATCGAGATTGTTTTGCAATATCAACTAGATCTGAAATTTTAGGTGATACACGAATATCTAAATTCAATCCTTCAAGTTCACGCTCTATTTGTTGTTGCTTGTCGGATTCTTGTGGCCCTAAGACAACGCATATTTTTTGAATACATTCATTATCTAAAACAATCTTTTTTACCGCTGATAAAAAGTGCTCTAGTGGCCATATTTTAAATGCTCCTGCCCCACCGCAAGGTACGATGGTCAATGTTTCTTTTTTATTTAATTCTAATGCTTCACTCCCCAGCATACCAATAATACGAGTGTCATAATCAGTTCCTAGAGCTACATTTGCTAGCTCAAGGTTATTATTAGCGATATATTGCTTTCCTTTTTTAGAATCGAGAAATACTTGGTAGTTATTAAACCACTTAATAAATCCTAAGGAGCTGAATGAAAACTTATTCTTAACATTAGAAAACATACAGATTAGGTGTATTCTTTCTGAACCTGAATATATATTAAAAACCGAATCAAAGTGACACTTGTTAAATTCAATAACCAACTTAACAGTACTCCACTTTTTATAGTTAACAACTTTATTTACTAAGCTACAATTGAGAAATAAATCACTGTTATTAGACTTTGTAAAAACTGTAATTTCACTTTTAGGGAATCGCGTTTTTAAAGCACAAAATAAGGGGAGCTGTGTAGTAATATTACCGAACTGAGCCCGGTGTGGTACGAAGACGGCTATCTTTTTCATAAAAGCTAAATTAAATCCATTATAATTTCAACTGATAGTATTCATGAAACAAATTATCTATATCTTTACCTTTTAAGTAAAGCCTATGTTTTGTCTTTTCTTTGATAAATGACCGTTTTAAACGTTCTAAATTTTTTTCTTGCCAACCGCTATCATTGCGCTTCACACATTTATCAAAGTCAATAATCCAAACTTTTTCCTCTTTATCGATCAAAATATTATGGATATTCAGATCCGTGTGGTCGACCCCAGCTTGATGCATTTTTGCAATCTCTCGGCCAATTTTTTGATACAACTCCGCGCTAATTGCCCGTTTCTGTAAAATCGAGACCAAGTCTTCGGCATTGGCTACGCGCTCAGTTAAAATATCCGCTCGATACACCAAACCCGATTTTATCGCTCTCGCCGCCAAGGGTTTGGGCACGTTAACGTCATGAGAGCGCAACGTGAGTAACAAATCAAATTCAGCGAAGCTGCGAGTCTTAGGCCAAGACACAAACCAATAGTGATCTCGCACTATTTTGCCAAATAACCCACCGCGTAAATAATGACGAAGCGCTGCTTGCTCTGCTCCCGCATCGACAAACCACGTCGTACCTCGCCCTTGGGCGCTGCCAACGATGGCATCTTGCTCACGCCAATACTGGGCATCGAACACTTGCTCGATGGGGTGTTGAGTAAAATCTGGGTGGTAAATTACTTTACCACCAGCAATATCGATTTGAGCCGGTACATTCATCAATCTGTGATCCCTAGATACGAAAAATTACAAAAAGAAGTGATGATAAAAAATGGTCGCCCATGTGATCACTGCGAAAAGCAAGGAGACAAACACCGCCGCGGAGCCGATGTCTTTGGCGCGGCCACTGAGTTCATGACGCTCGACGCCAACTCGGTCGACCACCGCCTCAATCGCAGAGTTGAGTAGCTCAACAATCAACACCAAGATCACCGTTCCCAGTAACATCAATCGCTCGAGATAAGTAAAATCGAACAATAACAAGACTGGGATTGCTATCAGCAGCATGTTGACTTCTTGGCGAATGGCGGTTTCATAGCGAAATGCGGCGTATAAGCCTTGAAAAGAATAGCCGGTTGCTTTAATCAGTCGCGTAATCCCTTTAGCAGGCTTAGGGTTGGCATTGGTCATACGATTATCGTCATCATTAGGCAAAATTGAGTGGCCTTTATTTTACATTTTTTTACTGGCTCTGCATAATGACACTATTCTTGCTATTCGGCTCAAATCTATGTTTTCGACCCCTCCTAAATCATTGTGTATTTTACGTTTATCCGCCATTGGTGACGTGTGTAACACGATCGCCGCCGTTCAGGCGATCCAAACTCACTGGCCTGACACAAAAATCACCTGGATTACAGGGAAAGTCGAAGCGCAATTGCTTGCCGCCATCGACAATGTCGAAATCATTACCTTTGACAAAAAAGCCGGCTGGAAGGGGTATCAAGCGCTGTGGAAACAATTAAAAGGCCGACACTTTGACGCCTTATTGCATATGCAATACGCCTTGCGAGCCAGTATCGCGAGTTTAGGGATCAAAGCGAAATTCAAACTGGGTTTTTCTCCGGAACGCAGTCAAGACTTTCAAACCTTATTTACCAATGTCAAAGTCCCCTCTCCCGATTCTTTACACGTTGCCGATGGCTTAATGGCCTTTGCTTATACTCTAGGGGTACCTAAAACCATTACTCCCAAATGGAACCTGACATACCCGCAGGAAGATCAGCAATGGGCATCGACGCACCTCAATCTGCAATCGCGCAACCTAGTGATTGTGCCAGGCGCCAGCAAGGCTTATAAAAATTGGCATGCACAAGGCTATGTCGACGTCATTAAGCACATGCGAGCTAAAGGCTGGCACATCATTTTGGCCGGCAGCCCAGCCAAGGTAGAACGACAATTAGCCGATGAGATCCAACAATTACTCGAAACGCCTTGTGTTAACTTAGTGGGAAAATCGAGTATGTTACAAATGCTGGCCCTGCTTGATCACGCCGATTTGGTGCTTTGTCCCGATACGGGGCCGGCGCACATGGCAAGTGCGATGCAAACCCCAGTCGTGGTATTATGCGCCCATCACAATCCCGAGCGCGTTGGTCCGTACTACTACCGAGATTCAGTGGTTTCCGTGTATGAACAGCAGATTCACCTGCAAACGGGGAAATCTGTCGACGAATTAGACTGGCGAGAGCGTGTACAAAACCCAAAAGCGATGGAAATGATTACCGCTGAACACGTAACACAAACATTAGATAACGTAGTCAATAATCGCTTGAGTACATAGTCTAAACTTGTTCTACCAATCAAGATGGCACAAACCTTATCTTTTTTTATTTACAAAACGAACTAGGTATTAAAATTGAATATTTGTCATGTCAATCTCGCTTCAGGCTTTAGCGGTGGAGAACGTCAAACCCTACAGTTGATTCATCAACAATTACAGTTAGGTTATCGACTGGTCGTTGTTGCTAATCCGACAAGCCCGTTCTATCGCGAGGTCGACAAGCTCGATTGTCAGCTCGTCAGTGCCACCCATTATTTAAAACAGCACAGCCGCAGCATCACTCAAGATTGTCAGTTGATTCACGTTCACGAAGGGCGGGCGATTTATTGGGCTCTCATTCAGAGTGTTATCTCAGGGTTGCCTTATCTCGTCACTCGACGCATTGATAACCCACTCAAGAAAAAATGGCTGTCACAACTGGCTTATAACAAAGCGTCTGCTCTGATCGGTTTAAGTAACGAGATTGTCAGTCAATTAAAAAAAAGACACCCGAGCCAAGCGCACTATTTAATCCCTAGCTCTCCGGTTTCTTATCCCATACATCAACAACAAGTCGAACAAATCAAACAAAGATTTAAAGACAAGTTTTTGGTGATCCAAGCCGCTAACCTGCTCAAGCACAAAGGTCATGATGTCTCAATCAACGCAGCCAAAGCCCTGGCTCAGTGTTGCCCTGATGTTCACATTGCGCTGTTGGGCGATGGCCCAGAAAAAGAAACCCTGCAACAGCAAGCCCAAGGTCTGAATAATTTAAGCTTCGAAGGCAAACAAACCAATATGGGTGATTGGTTTGCCGCCGCCGATATGCTGATTCACCCTTCTTACAGTGAAGGGCTAGGTTCTGTGATCCTAGAAGCCATTCAAAGCGGCCTACCAGTTGCCGCCTCAAAAGCCGGTGGGATTCCCGATATTGTTGATGGGACGAGTTCAGGATTATTGATTGAGCCAGGGCATCACGAACAACTGGCACAACACATTGTTGCGCTGCAAAGTAACCCTGAGCTCAAGCAACAACTCATCGACGGCGGCCGAGCAAAAATGCAACAATTTGATATTGCCCATACAGCCAACTTATACCAAGACGTCTATCAACAGGTGATTTCCGATGGCCAACACTAAAGTTTTATACCCAGGTACGTTTGACCCAATTACCAATGGTCACTTTGACATCATCCGTCGCGCTGCCAACATGTTTGATCACGTCGTGGTCGCTGTCGCGGCTAGCCCGAGTAAAAACACCTTATTTACACTCGAAGAAAGAGTAAACCTGGTTAAGGGTTCCGTGTCAGGATTGGAGAATGTCAGTGTTGAGGGATTTAGCGGTTTGATGGTCGATTTCGCCAAATCCTGCCAAGCCAATATCCTCATTCGCGGTTTGAGAACCACGATAGACTTTGAATACGAGTTTGGTTTAACCAGTATGTATCGCCGCTTAATGCCGGGGCTAGAAAGCGTCTTTTTAACGCCATCGGAGGAGAATGCGTTTATTTCTTCAACGATTGTCAGGGAAGTCGCTATTCACGGTGGAGACGTCTCACAACTCGTGCCACAAGAAGTAAACCAAGCATTGAAAGATAAGAAAAAAGTTTAGACATAATAACCATGTTTAAGAAATTTAAATACTACTCAAAGAATAGCATTACGTGGCTCATTCCAAGCGGAATAAGACGTTATTTTGCCAAAAAAGTGATACATGACTATTTAAAGTCACCCAATCACTATGTAGAAGATCGCGTTAATTACTATTTAAAAATGAAACGCCCATTCTCCCTGCCAGATAATCTGTCCTCTAGCATCGCCAAATACAAAAAAACAGGCGGGACGACATATTATTTTGATTTACATAAAGTTATCAAATGTTTTCCGAGTCATTACTCGTTTGCTTATCAAAACGGTGATGTCACTAAGATACCTCAAATACCGACGTTTTTAAAAAGTCGTCCCATCAATGATATCAATGACAATTCGGTATTACTAAAACTCAATGAAGTACGTCATTTTTGTTTTGTTACGGACAATAAACCTTTTTTTGAGAAAAAAGATCAAGTGGTATGGCGAGGGTTAGGCAGAAAACCCCATAGGAAGTTACTACTGAAAAAATACTACGATCACCCTATGTGTGATGTTGGTAGGACGGCACCTATTGAAGGTGAACCTTATGAAAAGGGGTTTATGAGCATAAAAGAACAGCTGGATTATAAATTCATTTTGGCCATTGAAGGCAATGATGTCGCGACCAACTTAAAATGGGCGATGTCATCAAACTCAGTGGTTATTATGACCAAGCCTAAATTTGAGACTTGGTTTATGGAGGGGCGCTTAAAAGCCGATCAACATTACATCGAAGTGCAAGATGATTACTCTGATCTCATCGATAAAATGGAGTATTACCTAAAACACCCAGACCAAGCTCAAAATATCATTAAAAATGCTCACCAATGGGTTGAACAATTCAAAGATAAAAAGCGAGAAAAGCTGATTTCATTGCTGGTCGCACATCGATATTTCGAACTGAACCAACAATAAACTAGGACTCTAAACGCTGGCATTGCGGGCAGTAAAACGTATTTCTTTGGCCAATTTTTTCTGCCACTAACTTGGTAGAACACTGAGGGCAAGGCGCTCCCTCTTTGCCATACACTTGCAGCTCTTGGGCAAAATAGCCCGGCTTACCATCGGCCTGCGAAAAGTCTTTTAACGTGGTGCCCCCCTGCTTTATCGATTGCGCTAATGTCGCTTTAATCGAGGCAACCAAAGTCTGCCATTGGGCTTGTGTGACGGTTCCGGCCGGGGTTAATGGGTGAACTTGAGCGCTAAAAAGAGACTCACTGGCATAAATATTCCCCACGCCGACAACGTGCTGGTTATCCATAATAAAGCTTTTCACTGCCACTTTTTTATTTTTTGCCCTCTCAAGCATCCAGTCTGGTGAAAAGTCATCGGTGAGTGGCTCAGGACCTAACTTGGCCAATACTGAATGCTCTTGCCCGGGCGCCACCCATAACCACGCACCAAAGCGCCTTGGGTCATTAAAACGCAACACCTTACCATTGGCTAAAATGACATCGACGTGATCGTGTTTGGCCGGGGTTAACAAGGCATCGAGTACCCGCAGTGAGCCAGACATGCCCAAATGGACGATGGCGCAGCCTTTGGCCGTTTCAATCAATAAGTACTTAGCACGGCGAGTCACTTGCGTCACTTGCTCGCCTTGTAAAAGAAACAATTCTTGAGGGATCGGCCAGCGCAGTTTTTCGACTCGGCAATCAATGCGTTCGATTGTCTGGCCAATGATGTGTGGGCTGATCCCCAAACGGCTCACTTCAACTTCTGGTAACTCTGGCATCGTTCTCTTCTTTATTCAGGTGAAACACTTGGCGATGGCAACAAATAATCCGCTTGTAAACTGATCGCCACCCATTGTTGCTGATAGTTGTTTAACAACCAAAATTGCGCAAAGCGGTAAAGGGTTATTCGTTGTGGCTCTTCCTGGTCATCATACCAAATTTCCACCGTTTCTGGTGCTGGTAAGTTTTGCTTTAGCTGTGTTAACATCGCCTCACTAACCACACTGCCACGCAAACTTTGCCAACGCTCGGCCAGTTCTGCACCATCGGCGTCCACTTTGGGCATAAAAGACCAATGGCTGTCGCGATAGCGCAAACTCCAAGCTTGCGTATTGATTTCGGTCACCGCATCTTGAGGATTTAACAACCAAACCGATTCAGGCTCTGGCTCTGGCAATAAATAAGTTTTAATAATAGTGGGTAAATTGAGCAGTAACATAAAGGCGATAACGCCCAACATCATGTAATTGTTCCAACGCCGGCGTTTTTGGCTTGAATGGCGTGCTCTCATGCTCTGTCTCCTTAGCAAACTTATTGTTAACTGCGCGCAAATGGAAAAGCCGTCACCTCATCAATGTGCTCGCAATCAAGCGCGAGCATTAATAAGCGATCAACCCCTAACGCTACACCCGCGCAAGGCGGTAAACCGTGCTCCAGGGCTGCAATTAAATGATAGTCAATCGGCTGCTCGGCTAGTCCCATCTGACGCCGTTTTTCGTTGTCTTGCTGAAAACGCGCCAATTGCTCCTCGGCATGATCAAGCTCGTGAAACCCATTCGCAAGCTCAATGCCTTTAAAATACACCTCAAACCGCTCAGCCACTCGACTGTCACTCGTACTCACTTTGGCTAACGCCGCCTGAGACGCCGGAAAGTGATAGACAAACACCGGCCTTGATTGACCAATTTTATCTTCAATCCCCACGCTAAACAGCAACTGTAATAAGGTATCGCGATCTTGTTCTGGCTCAGCGATATCAGCCAAACCTAACGATGCGGCAGCCACTTTTAACTCCGCCATCGAAGCGCTCAAAGGACACACTCCCAATACCGAGATAAAAGCCTGCTGATAACTCATTCGTTCGGCACTCGCGCACCCGAGTGTTAATTGCAGTAATTCATCCATTTCGTCCATGAGCTCGATGTGATCAAACCCGGTTCTATACCACTCTAACATAGTAAACTCTGGGTTGTGATAACGACCACTTTCTTCATTGCGAAACACTTTGCTGATTTGATATATCGACCCACTGCCCGCGGCGAGTAAGCGCTTCATGTGAAACTCTGGACTAGTCATTAAGTACAAAGCGCGCCCATCGGCGTAGCCAGGCCCAACAAAATGCGTGGCAAAAGTCTGTAAGTGCACATCCGTGACCGTGGCGTGACTTAAGGTTGGGGTATCGACTTCTAAAACCGCTCGTTGAGCAAAGAAATCTCGAATGTCAGCAAGAATTTTTGCCCGCTGTTTCAGTATCGCCATCGTTGCACTCGGAGCCCACATGATATTTTTCTTTCCTAAGTTCGTGATAAAAATAAGCGTCATCAATAGAGACAGATTGTAAAATTAACCCGACGGTCTGTCATCGTTATCTCATTATGATTTAGGGTTCGGTCAATGAAAACGCAAGGGCCTAAGTGATTATGCTACATGTCACTGTCTGCGATGTTATCGAGTGTTTAACCAACAGGAGGGAGGCAAGGTGTGGAACATTCACAGACAAAAAGGAGCGCCGAAACGCTCCTTTTATTCATCATTAGCGACGCGCTATCGCCCCTGCTGAGACGTTATTTTACACGACCAACGTATTCAGCGCTGCGCGTGTCAATCTTGATCACTTCACCGATTTGAATAAACAAAGGTACGCGTACCACAGCACCGGTTGATAGTGTCGCGGGCTTACCGCCAGTCCCTTGTGTATCGCCTTTTAGGCCTGGGTCTGTCTCTGTGACTTCAAGCTCAACAAAGTTTGGTGGGGTGACCGCAATTGGGTTACCATTCCACAAAGTAAGCATGCAGGCGTTGTTTTCAACTAACCATTTTGCATTATCGCCGACCGCTTTTTCATCGGCTGCGATTTGCTCAAAGGTTTCGTTGTTCATAAAGTGATAAAATTCACCGTCTGAGTACAAGTAGTCAAGGTCGATGTCCATCACATCCGCCACTTCTACGGAGTCACCAGATTTAAAGGTTTTTTCTAACACTTTACCGCTCAGCAGTTTACGGATTTTAACGCGGTTAAACGCTTGACCCTTACCTGGTTTCACATACTCGTTTTCGAGAATGGCACAAGGCTCGTTATCAAGCATTATTTTGAGACCGCCTTTAAATTCATTCGTGCTAACAGTAGCCATGATTTCCTCTTACATTATTCCGAGTTAACGTTAATGACGCACATCATAACCCGAAAAGTTGATTCTGTTGAGCAAAACTGGCTCAAACAGCTGGCGAATGGGATATCGGATCCGAAAACTTTACTTGAAGCTTTAGAGATCGACCCCACACCATGGCAAGATGGCTTTGCCGCTCGCCAATTATTTGCCCAGCGCGTCCCCTACAGTTTTGTTGAGCGCATGGAGCCTGGCAATCCTCACGATCCCTTACTCAGGCAGGTTTTGCCTTTGGCCGAAGAGTTCATCGTTGCTCCGGGCTATTCGCAAGACCCACTCCAAGAGCAAGGCAATCAACAGCCAGGGCTACTGCACAAATACCGCAACCGCGCCCTGCTGATTTTAAAAGGCGGCTGTGCCATCAACTGCCGCTATTGCTTTCGTCGCCACTTCCCTTATCAAGACAACAAGGGCAACAAAGCGGTGTGGCAGCAAAGTATTGATTACATTGCCGCTCACCCCGAACTCAACGAAGTGATTCTCTCGGGCGGCGATCCCTTAATGGCCAAAGACCAAGAGCTCGATTGGCTGCTGACTCAACTCGAAGCCATTCCACACCTTAAGCGTTTGCGCATTCACAGCCGCTTACCCGTGGTGATTCCCGACCGAGTGACAACCGAACTCTGCCAAAGACTCGGCCAAAGTCGTTTTCAAGTCATTTTGGTTACCCACATCAACCACGCTAATGAAATCAGCCCTTATTTGGCGGCTCAATTACTGCGCCTAAAAGACGTTGGCGTCACCTTGTTAAACCAAGGGGTGATGTTAAAAGGCATTAATGATCACGTCGACGACCTAGTGAACCTCAGCGAAGCCCTGTTTGACGCCGGTATTTTGCCTTACTACATGCACGTCTTAGACAAGGTGCAAGGTGCTAGCCACTTTTATATCAGTGACAAACAAGCCAAAACCTTGATGGCGGGTCTGTTGGCGCGAGTATCAGGGTATTTGGTGCCCAAACTGACTCGAGAAATTGCCGGCCGACACAGTAAAACGCCGCTGGACTTGCATTTAGAGTAACGATTGTTATTTGGAGCACCAGGCAAGTCATCTAGCAAACTCAGCGCCTAACTCGTCAAGCCGCGAGTTAGGCGCTTATTTTTACAACCCAAACTGGCTTGTTTTCGTTATTTTTAGTGCGCTCACTCACTCGGATAACAGATAAAATTGGTTATCGTCAGCGATAAAATTTTTTGTTCGCTTTGTCGATAAAAAGTCCTGATACTGCGCCCATTTCACTCATAATCCCAAAGACTTAAACACTGAGAGCACTGATGACGTTACACGAATTATTGGATATTAGCCCTTTTGATTGGTGGGCATTGTTGTGCTGCGCCGCGACCGGCCTGATGATCGGATTAGAAAGGCAAACTCGCGGTAAGCCGGTTGGCATACGCACGTCGATCTTGATTGTCTCGGGGACCTACTTTTTTATGACCCTCGCCATGACCTTATCGCAAACCAGTTTAGACCATGCGCGTGTGTTGGGGCAGATCATCACAGGCGTCGGCTTTTTGGGCGCGGGGGTTATGATGACCCAAGAAGGGAAAATACACGGCGTGACCTCTGCGGCCATCATTTGGTTACTTGCGGCCTTAGGCATCATGATTGGCCTAGGGTATTTACGCCATGCGATCTTATTTACACTATTGGCCCTATTGATTCTCCTGGGGGTCGACCGGGCGGAGAACCGGCTCAAGATACTGCGCCGCGGCGTTCATCAAAAAATTGAGCAACGCCGTTTGCGCCGACGTCAGCTCAATCCTTAATCCTCAACCTTCATTTGATTGATGGTGGATATCCAGTCGATAGCCACCATCAGGCTGCTCAACAAAGTCGATAAAGTGCTGAATCGCGCTTAGGCTATCGTCTTGATAATGGGTCACGTACAAAATTTGACAGATGTGAGACTGAGCAATGTTTTCCAATGCCGCCATCACTAAGTGGCGACTCAATCGATCTAACCCTTGATATGGTTCATCCAAAATGAGTAACGCTGGATGTTTAATTAAGGCTCTGGCGATCAACAATAAACGCTGCTGACCATAGTCGAGTTGGCGAAAAGCCACCTTCTCTAGCCCTGCCATACCCAGCGCTGCTAACCATTGCTTCGCTTGCTGACGCTGCTTTAACGTCGTCTGTTCATACACGCCAATCGAATCAAAATAGCCGGATAACACCACCGCAAGCGCCGAGCAATTGACTCGGTATTGCAAATGCAGCGAAGAAGAGACAATACCAATGCGCTGTTTGACCTGCCAAATGCTCTCACCCTGCCCGCGCTTAAAGCCTAACACCTCAATATCATTACAATAACACTGTGGGTGATCGCCAGTGATCAGACTTAATAACGTACTTTTTCCGCAGCCATTCGGGCCGCGAATTTGCCAGTGCTCACCAGGGCGTAATTGCCAGTCGAAATGCTTAAAAATGACCTTATCGAAATACTCCACGCTCACTTGATTAAACACCACACTTGGGTTGGGCAAATCCCCGTTTTGTTCAGGGGCGGCTAAGGCAATTAGGTCACTAGGGTCTTGCTCTGACAGGGCTATAAGCTGTTTATAAACTGGATTGGTGGACCACGGCCGCTCAAACAATGCCGGGGTTTGCCAGCGGATATCCACACAAGCCACTTTGTCTAACCATTCGGGCAATTCCTCTGGCCGCGAAGACAAAATCACCAGCTGGCAACGTTGGCGGATTTGCTCAAGGCGGGTAGCAAACTGCGCTCGATGAGCGACATCCATGCCGGTGTAGGGCTCATCTAAAATTAAACGCTGCGGCCGCTCGGCCAAGGCTTTAGCCAGCATCAAACGGCGGGTCTCCCCAGTCGACAACTGGCGAAAAGGCCGCTGTAGCAACGGTGCTAAATCCGTCAGTGCCACCACATCGTCAAACAACGCGTCATCACACCCTGTCTCTTTGACGATGGCTTCCACCGATGAGCCGTAATCAATACGGTCCAAAAAGTCGGTGTCGTCTTTGGCGATTTCTTGTTCCAACAATTGTTGTTGCTGCTTAAGAGAGACCACACTTTGAGTTAATGCACTGTGTTGTTGCCAATACTCAATTAACGCATCAGAAAGGGTTGAGTGGGACACCAACACGCCCCAGTGCTGATCGTTGCCGAGTGACCATTGACTGAGATCGAGTCTGCCGTGTGAATGAGTGAGCCAAGAAGAGGAGGATACTTGTTCTACGTCCATGTTGCTGCTCTGTTTGAGGTTCTAGCCTTTCATCATAACGAAACAACATCGCACTGCAAATCACGACATTCTCCCTTTTTATATTGCACTCATCATCGACGTTATTATTTCACAGCGTAAATTTAACATTTTAGTCACAAGTGGGCATGGTTTTGTTAAAAACTTGCACTTGATCAAAAAACAGACAGCGCAAACGTGTCATATTCTGGAACACAAGCTCATTTAGATTCCGCAATACGGAATATGGAGAAAAGATGGCACTCGTATCACTCGACAAATTACACGCTGAATATCAACGTATCTTGCTTAAACGCGGCATGGATCAACATGATGCCGATAGACTGGCCCAAGGCTTTGTCGATATGGCTAATGAAGGTATCTACTCACACGGTATCAACCGCTTTCCCGTTTTTATTAGCCAAGTCGACCAGGGTCAAATTGACCTGCATGCCAAACCGGAATGCGTCAATCAAATCGGTGCCTTGGAGCAATGGGACTGCCACTTTGGGCCTGGGGTATTAAACGGCCTTGTCTGTGCCGACCGCGCCATGGCATTAGCCAAACAAAACGGCATTGGTATGGTCGCGATGAAAAACTCCAACCACTGGATGCGCGGCGGCGCCTATGTTTTAAAGATGGCGCGTGAGGGCTTTATTGGCATTGGCGCCACTAACTCAACAGCGGTCATGCCAGCTTGGGGAGGGAAAGATCACCGCATTGGTTCAAATCCTTTAGTGATGGCGATTGCCGGCGAGCCGCCGATGCTGGTTGATTGCTCGATGAGTCAATATTCTTACGGCCAATTGCAAAATCACGTCCTTGCCGACAAACCCCTCGCGGTTATCGGCGGTTACGACGATCAAGGCCAATTGACCACCGACCCGCACACGCTATGGCAAAACAAACGCATTTTACCGATGGGTTTTTGGAAAGGCTCTTCGATGTCCATCATCCTCGATATGATGCTGACTGCTTTATCCGACGGGTTTTCCGTCCCCGCTTTAACCGAAGATCAAAAAGGCGAGTTTGGCGTATCGCAATTTTTGATCGCCATCGACATCAGCAAAACCATACAAGCGGAGAAATTTGGCCCTGAGATGCAGCGCATACGCGATTACGTTTTGGCTTCTGAGCCGGCGGAAGAAGGCCACATCAGTATTGCGGGTTCCAATATTCAACGCTTTATTGACCAACACAAGGCCGCGGGTGGCATCGAGATACACGATGAGATTTGGAGTCAAATCATCGCACTCTAATGACCAGGGGAGAAACACCATGATCAAATCGATTTCTTTATGGGTATGGCGTGTTATCGATGTCACGATGGCGGTCATTTTAGCCGCTATGATCGCGTTAGTGTTTGCCAACGTGGTTTTGCGTTACGGCTTTTCTTCAGGCTTACGGCCTTCGGTAGAGTTATCTCGTCTTGGCCTAGTGTGGGTGGTCATGCTCGGGGCAGCCGTGATGCTGAGAAACGATGAACACTTAGCCGTTAAAGAATTTGCGCAGCGCTTCTTCCCCAAATTAGTGCCTTTATTAACTCGCCTCGCTTGGTTAGTCATTCTCGCTGCCGCCTTGATGCTCGGCCAAGGTTGTTACCGACAAATGATGGCCAACTGGGCCGACATTTCCCCACTGACGGGACTGCCCTCGGCGCTTTTTTATCTCGCTGGTTTCATTTCGGCCATTTTGATGGTCTTGGTCTCGGCATGCGAAACCCTTAGCCCCAGTTCACTCAAAACGGCGCCCGACGTCGAATCCCTCGACCAGGATGGCGCTATAGACCCAGTAATAACCGATACCCCACCTATTTCCTCGACCCCAAGCGAAATCAAAAAAGAAGCGCCTAAAGGAGATTCACTATGACGCTGTTGTTATTTTTGGCTGTGCTCATTATATCCATTTTATTGGGATTACCGGTTGCTTTTGCCCTGCTACTGGCTTCGTTCGCCTTGATGGTACAGATGAACTTTTTTAGCGTCGATATTATTGCTCAATCCCTGATCAATGGGGTAGATAGCTTTACACTTCTCGCCATCCCCTTCTTTTTAGTTGCTGGCGAAGTCATGGCTTCTGGTGGCTTATCGAAGCGCATTGTCAATTTGGCTAGTGCCTATGTCGGACATCGCAAAGGCGGTTTAGGCTATGTTGCTATTTTAACGTCAATTTTACTTGCGGGGCTCTCTGGTTCTGCTGTTGCCGATGCCGCTGCACTGGTCAGTATTCTCTACCCTATGATGAAAGCCGCCGACTACCCCAAAGCGCCATCGATGGGACTGCTGGCCGCCGGTGGTATTATCGCTCCTGTGATTCCACCTTCTATCCCATTGATCATTGTCGGGGTCGCCGGTGGCATTTCAATCAAGAACCTCTTCCTTGGCGGCATCATTCCCGGTTTACTCATGGGGACGGCCTTGATGTTGGTCTGGCGCTTAACGATTCGTCGCAGTGATCTACCGGTCAACGAAAGAGCGACCAAAGCCGAAAAAAGAGCCGCACTCAAAGAAGGGTCTTGGGCCTTGTTATTGCCCATCTTAATTGTCGTCGGCATTCGCTTTGGTATTTTCACTCCGACAGAAGCCGCGGTTGTCGCCGCCGTCTACGCCATTGTGATTTCAAAGTTTGTCTATCGCGAGCTGACGCTGGTCAGTTTTTACGACATCTTAAAAAATGCCGGCCGCTCTACCGCCATGGTGATGTTCCTGGTCGGTTGTGCCATGGTCGCCGCTTGGCTGATTACGGTGGCGCAACTGCCGCAACAACTGGCAGAGCTGCTCGGCCCTCTCGTCGATAGCCCACGCTTGCTCATGGCTGTCATCATGGTGTTGGTGCTCTGTGTCGGCATGGTCATGGATCTCAGTCCGACGATTTTAATCCTAGTTCCGCTCTTAATGCCGGTGGTCAAAATGGCAGGGATAGACCCGGTCTATTTTGGCTTACTGTTTGTGATCAACTGCTCTATCGGTTTGATTACGCCCCCAGTTGGCACTGTACTCAATGTCGTTTGTGGCGTGACTCGCGTGCCGATGTCTACTGCTGTCAAAGGCGTTTTACCCTTTATTTTTGCATACTTGGTGTTGCTGGCGTTGTTTGTCATCTTCCCAGGTATCATTACTGTACCAATGTCTTGGATCATTGGTTAAGTCACCCAAGGAGAATAACAATGAAACCCCTACACACTCTTATCGGCCTGACTTCATTACTGGTTGTGTCTACCTCTGCTAGCGCACAAACCACTCTAAAGCTTGCGCATGCTGCACCTGAGTCAGATTTGCAACAAAACCTGTCTCTTATGTTCAAGCAAGAAGTTGAAAAACAGTCTAATGGCGACCTGAAAGTCAATATTTACCCACAAGGTCAATTGGGCAATGACAAACAAATGATCGATGGTACCCGTGCGGGCATTATTGACATCACTATGGTGGGCCTAAACAATTATTCCGGTTTAATCCCCGACGCCGCTGCTTTTACCTTGCCATTTATCTTCCCCAACCGACAAGTGGCCTATAAAGCGCTCGATGGAAAGCCCGGCCAAGAAATTTTTACCGAGATGGAAAAATTCAACCTCAAAGGTTTGGGCTACCCAGAAAGTGGCTACCGCAATATTACCAATAACAAACACCCAATACGCACGCCAGACGATGTCAAAGGCCTGCAAATGCGCGTCAATGGCTCAAAAGCATTAAACGATATGTTCAACATTTTAGGCGCTAACCCACAACAACTCCCTGTCGCCGAGCTGTATACCGCCTTAGAAACCGGCGTGGTTGACTCACAAGACCACCCGATTGGCGTAACTTTGTCGTTTAAGTTCAACGAAGTACAAAAATACCTCAGCTTAACTCAACACGCTTACTCGCCTTTAGTGGTCACCATGAACCTTAGAAAGTTCAACGGCTTGGATGAGAAAGAACAACAAATCATTCTTGATGCGGCCAAAAAAGCGGTCGAGGCACAACGTCAGATGAGCATCGAAAAAGAAGACAGCATGATCGACGAATTGTCGTCACTGGGCATGGAAGTGAACCGCGATGTCGACAGCCAAGCCTTCCAACAGGCCGTGAAACCGGTGTGGGATAACTACATCAAAGAGCACGGCGATCACATGATCAAAATGATCGAAGCAGAAAAATAACCCAACACCCGCTCAGCGACTGGGCGGGGTTTTCCCTGTTGTATCATGTAAGGCATTCATTATGTATCAAGAACTCAAACAGCGCGTATTAACCGCCAACTTAGCCCTTCCTGAGTACGGGTTAGTCACTTTTACTTGGGGCAATGTCTCTGAAATCGACCGCGCACTTGGCGTTATTGCCATTAAACCCTCTGGCGTTGAGTACAAAGCCATGACGGTAGACGACATTGTGGTCCTCGACCTCGAGGGCAATATCCTCGAAGGCCACCTCAACCCATCAAGCGATACCGCCACCCACCTTGAACTGTACAACGCCTTTCAAGACATTGGCGGCGTGGTCCATACCCATTCGCGCAATGCCACTATTTGGGCGCAAGCCGGTCACGATATTCCCGCGCTCGGCACCACACACGCCGATTATTTTTACGGTGATGTGCCTTGTACTCGCCAGTTGAGCGATGAAGAAATTCGTCAAGATTATGAGAAAAATACCGGTTTGGTCATTATCGAAACCTTTGCCAAGCGTCATTTGGACCCGGCCTCCATGCCAGGAGCCATTATTGCCGGTCACGCGCCTTTTGTATGGGGAAAAAACGCCAAAGAAGCGGTCCATAACGCCGTGGTGATGGAAGAGATTGCCGCCATGGCCACTGCCACTCGCGTGCTCAATCCTGGAGTCAAAATCAATACCGAACTGCTCAATAAACACTATCTGAGAAAGCACGGCAAAGACGCTTATTACGGTCAAAAAGGAGATCAGGATGAGCACTGAACACAGCAACAACCGACCTTGGTTAGCGCTGGATTTAGACGGTACGGTGCTCAATCGAGATCACCAGATAAGCCCCGAGTTATTGGCCGCTATCCAAGCCATTGCTCGTGACTATCTGGTGTTGATTGTCACCGGCAGACACCATGTTGCCGCCCTGCCTTATTACCAAGCACTTGGACTGGAAACACCGATGATTTGCTGTAATGGCAGCTATTTATACGATGTACAGCAGGGCACTTTTATCGAGCCCAAACCGATTGGCCAAGCCATTGCAGAGCGCTTTCTTCACCAGTTACTCGATGCGCAATTGCGACCGGTATTGTACAACCAAGATGGCATGTGGTTTTTGCAACACAATCCGCCCCATTACATTCGCGAACTGGTTGATTGGACTTTGCAGTTTCCCGCACAACATCGTCCCTTGGTACAGGCCTGTGATGACCTTGTCCAAAAGCTTGAGTCGAGCCAATACGCGTGGAAACTGGTGGTCGAAGGCGACAATCTCGACCCCGTGAGTCAAGACCCATGGGTGATAGAGCACCTTAACGGCGAACGCTCCTGGCACAATCGTATCGATTTTGCCGCCCCCGGTAACAGCAAAGGGAATGCGCTCACGCAATTTTCGCAGCAACAGCAATTGGACCTAACCCAATTGACCACGGTTGGTGACAACCACAATGACCTCTCCATGTTTGCCATTTCTGGACGCAGTATCGCAATGCGCAATGCCGACCTTGCCGTGCAAAAAGCCGCGACTGAGGTCAGTGCGTTTGATCACCATCACCCAACGGGGCTCGCAGAGCGCTTACAAGCCTTGTTTCCAACAGCAAATTGACCGTCACCATGAGCATGAGACAAAAGGATAAAAACATGAACTATTACATTGGTATTGACTCCGGTGGCACCTACATGAAAGCCGCTTTGTTTAATGCACAAGGTCAGTTGCAAACACTGGCTCGTCGACCGGCCCAAGTGATTAACCAACAACAAGGTTGGGTTGAGCGAGACCTAGACAGTTTATGGCAAGACACCGCGCTTGTGTTGCAAGACTTAATGGCACAAACCTCGATCCCAGCAGAACAAATCAAAGGCATCAGTATTTCTGCCCAAGGCAAGGGGGTGTATTTGCTCGACAAGCAGCAACAAAACTTAGGCCATGGCATCATGTCCTCAGACAGCCGCTCCCTTGCCATCGTCAAAGATTGGTTGGCAAAAGGCGTACATCAGAGCGCTTATCCCTTGTCAAAACAAACCCTGTGGACCGGTCACCCTGTCTCTATCTTGCGCTGGATAAAAGAAAATCAGCCAGAGCGTTACAACAATATTGGCGCGGTACTCATGGCTCATGATTACCTCAGATTTCGCTTAACCGGTGAAATCCACGCCGAAGTCACTAATATGTCGGAAAGTCACTGCTATCACAGTCAAAGACAAGACTACGATGACGAGTTACTGGCCCTGTTTGGACTCGAAGAATTGAGAGAGGCTCTGCCTCCCCTTATCGAGCCACACCAGCAAGCCGGCACGCTAACAGAGCAAGCGGCGCAAGAGACGGGATTAGCGGTGGGCACGCCGGTATTTGGCGGGTTGTTTGATGTAGTGTCGACCGCCTTGTGCTCTGGTATCTCACCTTCGCATCGCAAATTTAACGTTGTGATGGGCACTTGGTCGGTGATCTCTGCCATTCACGACCACATTCCCACCACTGACTACCCCTTTGTCTATGGCCAATACGCCAATCAAGATCAGTTCATCCTCCACGAGGCAAGCCCGACGTCGGCCAGTAATTACCAGTGGTTTGCCGATCTCATGACCCCAGATGGTCAATGGGATCACCAGAGCAATCAGCAAGCCGTTGAAGGCCTGCAACCCGCAGGCAGTGACCTGTTGTTTGTGCCTTTTTTATTTGGATCAAACCAAGGCTTAGGGATCAAAGCGGGCTTTTATGGACTGCAATCTCATCACACCGATGGCCACATGATTCAAGCGATATGGGAAGGGATTATTTTTGCGCTCTGTGTGCATTTAGACCGCTTGCGCACCGGTTTTCCTGAAACCGACGAACTCATCGTGACCGGCGGACCGACGGCAAACTCAGTCTGGATGCAGATGCTTGCCGATATCACCAACATGAAAGTATCGACCACGGGCATTGAAGAAGCCGGCGCACTCGGTGCGGCCATGGTCGCCATGGTCGGTGCCGGTGAATACTCAGATTACGCACAATGCCGGCAGAACTGGCACAGTGAAGAACAGCACTTCACCCCGCGCGCTGAATATCGTCAAGCGTATCAAGACAAATACCAACAATACAGCCAACTCGTCCGTCTATTCGCACAATTTGAGGCAAGCAAACATGACTAAACCCCTCTTACAAGTCGCACTCGATATTGAAGATACTCAGCAAGCGATCGAGCAACTCAATCTCATCGCAGACCACGTTGACATCATTGAAGTCGGCACCATCCTCGCGGTCTCACAAGGGTTAAATGCGGTGCGAGCTATTCGCCGCCACTTTCCCCATCACTTGATTGTGTTTGATGTCAAAATTACCGATGCCAGTCGCATGTTGGCGCAAATGGCCTTTCGCGCTGGGGCAAATTGGATTACCGTCAGTGCCGCTGCCCATATCGAGACCATTCGCGCAGCGCAAAGTGTCGCCAAAGAGCACAACGGCGAAGTGCAAATTGAACTCTACGGCCATTGGACTTGGCACGACGTTCAGCAGTGGAAAACCATGGGGATTGAGCAGGTCATTTACCACCGTTCTCGCGACGCTGAGTTAGCCGGCCTTGATTGGAGCCAAGCAGACCTCGATTGCTTAGCCACCTTGCGAAGTCACGGTATGCAGGTTTCCATTACCGGCGGCATTACTCCAGATTCATTAAGCTTATTTAAACATTTAGACGTAAAAGCGTTTATTGCCGGACGTGCATTGCTCGCCGACGATGGCCTTCGTCATGCCGACGCTTTTCACCACAACATCCAATTACATTGGTAAGGTACACCCACGATGAGTGAGACAATCAAATCATTATCCAAAGCCCTCGAAGTGCTTGAGTGCTTGAGTTTATTCCCCAATGGCGCCTCACTGCAGAGCATCAGCCAGCAATCGGGACATAACAAATCGTCTGTTCATCGCATTCTTTCCACGTTTGAAGAAATGGGCTACGTAAGCCAAGTCGGTATGAGTAAAGACTATCGGCTGACCACCAAGTTGGTTCAAATCGGCTACAGCGCCATGCATTCCGATGTAACAGGCATCGTCAAGCCCCATCTCAACCAACTGCTCAGCCACATCGATGAAACCGTGAATTTTTTATCTTTTGACGCAGACCATATTATTTTCAAAGACAAGCTCGAACCGGCCAATGCCACTTTTCGTACCCGAACTTACATCGGCTTATCTTCTCCTATGTACTGTTCTGCCGCAGGAAAATGCTATTTAGCTTTTAGTAGTGATGCCGTTAGAGAAGCGTATTGGCAGCGTAACTCAAGCACGATGAAACCTTTAACCAGCAACACCATTTTAGAAAAAGAAGCGTTTTTTAGCCATTTAGATGAGATCAAACAGCGCGGCTATGCCATTGATGACGAAGAAAATGAAATCGGAATTTCCTGTGTTGCAGTCCCGATACTCGATCGAACAAGCAACCCGATTCACGCCATTAGTATTTCTTCTCTCACACCTAGGATCCGAAATTATGGCTTTGAACACCTTGCACATTTAATCCAACAAACCACCAAACAAATAGAACAGAGCATCAACGGCTAAGGGCTAAGCGATACTCTAGGTTATGGTCAATAAAAGGGACATACCATGTATACAACTCCAACCAAACCGCGTTTAGGCATGTACGAAAAAGCCATGCCCGATGATTTTACTTGGCAACAGCGCTTTGAAACCGCGATCGAAATGGGCTTTGATTTTATCGAAATCTCTGTTGATGAAAGTGAACACCGAAGTGCAAGGCTAGACTGGAGTGATGAAGATATTTATGCCTTGCGTCGACTCTCTGAACAGTATGGCATGCCAATACAATCGCTTTGTCTCAGCCTGCATCGCGCTTACCCTTTCGGCTCTGCCGATCAGAATAAACGAGAAAAAGCGCTCGAGATCATGAAAAAAGCCATTGCCTTTGCCTATAAACTCGGCGTTCGTTGTATACAGTTAGCTGGTTATGATGTGTATTATGAACCATCGACAGCAGACAGCCATCGTCATTTTGTGGCGGGGATGAAAGCCAGTGCGGCACTAGCAGAGCAAGCTGGGCTATTATTGGCGGTCGAAATCATGGAAACGCCCTATCTCAACTCCCTCAGCAAATTCGAGATCATCAAACGTGAGGTGCCTTCGCCATTCTTTATGGCTTACCCCGATGTCGGCAATATTTCAGCCTGGCATTACGATGTTCCGACCGAGCTTAAGTTAAGCCAACATCACGTGGTGCAAATTCACCTCAAGGACACGTTAAAAACACGCGGCGATCAACCAGGCCAATATCGCGACCTCGTTATTGGTGAAGGCGAAGTGGATTTCCCCAGTATTTTTTCAGCACTGGCGGACATCCAATACCGCGGACCCTTGGTGATAGAAATGTGGGCCAACGACGATAAAAATTGGCAGGAAAACCTGCGCATTGCCAAGCAACGAATTCATCAGTTTGCACAGCAAAGTGATTTTGAACTTTAATCACGACACCGAGTTCTTCAGTCAACGCTGATATTTAGAAGCTCAACCCCAAAGATTGCTTCTCTTAGCAACGAATGCCTCCGTTCGTTGCTTTTTTTGCTTAGATAAGCAGAAAAATATTGGCTTAGAACAAGTGGAAAGACCCAGGTTTTAAACCCAAGCAGAAGCCATAAAGAACGCCACCACTGCCATCAAACCGGTAAACTTCACCAAGAACCACGCTTCAGAAGCCAGGGCTGATTTCTTCTCGCTCGCGGCGTTTAGCTCGTTAGTTTTATTAAAAACTGTAGTATTCATACACTTAATCTCACACATTGTTTCAACTGACTTAATTATACTTAATCAATGTGATACTGGTCAAACTTTAACCGTAAAAAAATTACACATTCTGTAGTTTATAGACATTTTGCTAATAATAAGTCACTGCGTATTACGCTTTTTGCGCCATTATTTGGTCAATTATATGCTTGATTGCATACTCGATTGACGCCAACGCGTTCTGCCGATTTTCCCCTCTCATGAGCACAATAACCAAACTCACCCTGACACCATTATCGCCACTGTGCCATCTAAGTTCGTCCTTAAACAATTACATTTTATTAACAATATTTAACACTTTTATAAGAAACACGATCTTGGTCACTTTTTAATCTCATTGTTGGTAATACTATTATGTGGAACATAAAAACAATAAGTTCCACATTGTGGAATGAGCATTCTGACACAATGGCCCAATAACGCTGAAACAACGAGGACACTATGGAATGGATTCATTGCGCCGAAAATAGTTTGCTATCGATAGAAGCGCTCACCACGCGCTTTTTCAATTTTGTTGCCTTGGACCGCGCTTCTTTTCATCTGCATAAAGGGCGTTGCGTGGCTTTATTAGGGGAAAATGGCGCCAGCAAATCGACGTTGATCAAAACACTCGCGGGGATCCATAAAAAGACCTCAGGTACCTTGACCTTCAAAGGACGTGACATCAACTGTGCGCCCGATTTACATCACCATGGACACACTCCCATTGCCTTTATTCACCAAGACTTAGGGCTAATCGAATGGATGACCGTCGCCGAAAATATCGGTCTCACCTTGGGCTACCCAAAACGCTTTGGCATTATCGATTGGAAAAAAGCCGAGCAAAAAGCGCAATCGGTGCTCAATTTAGTTGGCCTCGAGGTCCAGCCCAATGAGCGTATTTTCAACTTATCTGCTGCCGAAAAATCCCTCTTGGCCATTGCCAGAGCCCTCGATGCCAACGCTGAAGTTCTGGTCTTAGATGAGCCTACCGCGACCCTAGTCGCCAGTGATGTAGAAAAGATGTTTCGCGTTCTCCATCGTTTAAAAGCGCAAGGTGTCGGCCTTATTTATGTCTCTCATCGTCTCGATGAAATTCATGAGATCTGTGACGATGTTGTCGTACTCAGGGATGGGCAGCTGGTCGGCGCTGGCGAGGTAAAAGATTACACTCTCGACGATCTGGTGACGTTAATCGTCGGCAGCAAAAAACAAATGGATGTGCGCACACCACTCAACCCCGAGCAACCCATTCAGCTTGACGTTCGTGCGCTACAGATCGGCCACCTGCCCCCTTTTTCAATGACCTTGCGCCGAGGAGAGCTCGTGGCGTTAGTTGGGCTGCGCAACGCAGGACAAGAGGCGATCGGGCAAGCGTTGTTCGGCCGTATTCATCACCACAGTGGCGAAGTTTATGTCGCGGGGAAAAAAGCCAACTTGTCTAGCCCCGCATCGAGTATTAAAAGTGGGATTGCAATGGTCGCTGCCGATAGGGTGAAAGAAAGCTTATGCCCTGCGATGAGTGCCACTGAAAATCTCAATTTAAACCCAACCAATTTATCACGCCACGAACTGAGTAAGCTCGACCACCAGCACGAGAGAGCGGCGATGTATGAAGCCATCGAACACTATGATATTCGGCCAAGAGATCCCGATATGCCGATCAGTTCGATGAGTGGCGGCAATCAGCAAAAAGTGATTCTCGCCCGCTGGTTTAACCTCAACAAACCGTTATTAATCCTCGACAACCCAACCGCCGGAGTCGACATCGGTGCGCGAGCGGAAATCTATCGCATTATGCAACAGGCGATCCTCAATGGTCTCTCCGTCATTGTGATTTCCAGTGACTTTGAAGAAGTGGTCAACATCGCTAACCGCGCTTTGGTTTTTAACCGTGGTCATATGGTCAAAGAGCTGACCTGCCAAGACGTCTCGGTTGCCAATTTATTGCAATACGCCTCAGGTTCTAAAAAAGAAGGAGTCACCCATGGCATCGTCTAACATCAAATCCACGGCCCTAGAAACCGAACTGAGTTTCTCCATGGGGCTTGGCAACTTTTTGACCCAAGTGGCGATGCGCTACGGACTGCTCATCCTCACCTTTGCCTTGATCCTTCTCTTTGGTCTCACCACCGATACTTTTTTCTCGATGCTGACTCTGCAAGCCATTCTCAGTGAAAAAAGTGTCGTCGCCATCCTTGCGCTGGCCGCCATGGTGACCATGATCACCGGTAAAATGAATTTAAATGTCGGCTTTGGGGTGACCTTTTGGCATGTCTTTGTCATCACTTTACAGCAGCGCTATGGGTTTTCTTGGGAAATGGCGGCCTTAACCGTGGTGTTATGTGGCTGCCTGTACGGTGCCATTAATGGGGCTTTGGTTGCCTTAGCCGATATTGATTCTTTTGTCGCAACACTCGGGACAGGGACCGTGATTTATGCCATTTCTCTTTGGCACACCGACGGTCGACAAATTGTCGGCGCCTTACCGGAAAACTTTTATCTCTTCAGCGGTGCAGAAGTGTTCGGCCTGCCCATTGTGGTCTTTTATCTCATGGCCATCACAGTATTGTTATGGCTGATCAGTGAGTACACGTCATTAGGACGCAAACTGTACGCGGTTGGTGCTAACCCGACTACCGCCACGCTCAATGGCATTAATACCAAAGCGTGTTACATCGGCTCTTACATTGTCTCGGACGGGTTAATTGCTTTTGCCAGTGTGTTGCTCGCGTCTCACATCGGTATCGGCTCTTCCTCGGTCGGACAAGACTACATGCTGCCAGCGCTAGTGGGTGCTTTTTTAGGCTCCACCACCTTTCGGGCTGGCCGTGTCAATGTTTGGGGCACATTAATCGGTGTCGCTTTAGTCAGTGTCGGTATTTCTGGCTTACAACAACTCGGTACTCCTTTCTTTGTTGAACCTCTTTTTAACGGCGCCATTTTGCTGATTGCCATTACCCTCGCCGGCTTCAGTCAAAAACGCAAACAAACTGCGACAAAAAATAACGTGAAGGTGAACTAATGAAAACGACAATAAACGCTTTAACACTCGGCATCGGCCTTTCGCTCGCCACGCACAGCTGGGCTGATGATGCCACAGACTATTTAAATATGGCGAAACAAGTGGTTGCAAACGCCTCTTCCAGCTCACAACAGGCTTTTTCCGTGCCTGCTGGGCCCAAAGCCGCGAGCGACAAAACCATTATTTTTGTCGCCTCTGATCTTAAAAACAGCGGGGTATTAGGCGTGGCTAATGGCTACCAAGAAGCTGCGAAAGCAATAGGTTGGCGAACCCGGATCCTTGATGGTGCTGGCAGTGTACCGTCTCAATCTTCCGCTTTGAAACAAGCCATTGCCCTGCAGCCTGATGGCATCGTAATTGGCGGATTTACCCCCAATACCATGGTCCACAGTTTGCGCAAAGCCAATGAGCTCGGTATTAAACTGATCAGCTGGCACGCCACGCCCGACCCAGGCCCACTGCCGGATTATTATATTGCTGATAATATCACTAGCTCGGCCGACGACGTGGCGAAAGTCTCCGCTATGTATGCCATCGCTCACTCAGAAGGTAAAGCCAATGTGGTGATCCTCACCGACGGGCTCTACAGTATCGCGGTACACAAGGCCGATGTAATGAAGAAATACATCGAGCAATGTGCAGAGTGTTCGGTATTGAGTTACGAAGATACACCACTGGCCAACACCTCGGCCCGTATCCCTCAGTTGACTTACTCACTGGTACAAAAATACCAAGAGAAATACACCTACACCTTGGCCATTAACGACCTGTACTTCGATTATATGTCGCCGGCGTTACGCTCATTAGGCCGAAAAGACGATCAACCGCCGTACAATATCTCGGCCGGCGATGGCAGCCAATCCGCCTTTGAACGCATTCGCAGTGGCAACCATCAATCCGCCACGGTCGCCGAGCCATTAAACTTGCATGGCTGGCAAATTGTCGATGAGTTTAACCGCTTGTTTAACGACCAACCGATCAGCGGCTATGTCACCCCGGTTCACTTAGTTACCGCCGATAATATTCACCAAGACGGCGGCGATAAAAATGCCTACGACCCAGACAACGGCTATCGCGATTACTATCAAGCCATGTGGAATGGCCAACAACCTCAGTAAGGAAATGCTATGTCTTTTGATCGTGCACTACAATCCGATCTGATGAAGCTAAGCGGTGGGCATAGTTGGTGTGAGGGTGTGGCCTGGTTGGCCCACTCTCAACAATTGGTCTTTTCAGATGTCAAACAGTCTTGCTTGTATTGCTATGATACTCAAAGCCAACAAACGACATTAATTACCGCGCAATCCAACTACAGCAATGGCAATGTCGTACTCAGTAATGGTGATATTGTGTCTTGCGAACACGGTCGCCGCTGCTTGTCACTGCGCCGCGCCGATCAACTCGACCAAGCAAAAGTGTTAGTGGAAAAGTTTGAAGGAAAGCGCCTGAACTCGCCTAACGATGTAATTGAACGACGCTCTGATGGCACGCTTTGGTTCACCGACCCACCTTATGGCATTCTCAATGACGAGGAAGGGTATAAATCGGAAAGCCAAATCATCGGTTGCTGGGTGTATTGCTTTGATCCTAAAACCGGTCAACTTCACTTGGCCACAACCGATGTGCAACGCCCGAACGGTTTGGCGTTTTCACCGGATGAGTCCACCCTTTACGTGGCCGACATGTCGATTGTGGAATTTCCCGAATGCGGCAGAAAGGAAGTGCGAGCCTATCGGGTGAACCAATACCAACTCGAGCAAGGTAAAACGCTGTTTCACGTTGAACAAGGTATACCCGATGGTATGACCGTCGACCGTCATGGCCAAATCTATTGCAGTTCATCTGAAGGAATTTTGATTTACAGCCCAGAACAGCAAAGGTTAATTGGTAAAATTCCGGTACCGGAAGTGGTGTCGAATTGTACCTTTGATCACACGCAAACGCGTTTGTTCATCACCGCATCAACCTCTGTCTATGCGATTGATGTCGATATCGATTACATCGCACAGCTATCATTACAACCGCAGACTTAAGTGTTGGTATCGCTATTACTCTCAACCCCCAAAAGGAATTACCATGATCGTTAATCAGTTTAACAATTCAGATAACCTCGCACATGTGTCGCCATTTATCTTAAATATTCTTGAGTCGGTGACCGCTCGCGACCTCGCTTCTATACCAGCAGATCAATACTCACTTGATGACCTACCTCTTAGCGATGCCTACTTTGTGGTGATGGATTATCAAACCTGCGCCGAATCTTCCTTTGGGCCCGAATTTCACCAGCTATATACCGACGTACAATTCATTCTCAGTGGTGAAGAACGATGTGGCTGGGCCATTCTCTCTGATCCGCAAAAAGTCGAGTTACTTGAGCGCTACGACTATAACGCAGAACGCGATATTTGTTTTATTGACCAAGCTGAAGTCCCGCTCAACGATTTGATTATGCGCCCGGGAGAATTTTACATCTTGCCGCCAAATACCCTGCACATGCCCAACTTAAATGTGCATTCAGCGGCAAAAGTCCGTAAAGTAGTGATCAAAATAAAAACGGCTTTGTTGGCAAGGTAGCGCTCGCGCTACCTCCAGCTAACTTACTCTGTAAGGTAATTCCTCATTGCCTTACTTTTTTCACAGTCATCACAGGCGATAAATAGTCTATGCAAGCGGTCAAAAAAACGTTTGATGTCCTTGAGCTCATCGCAATGAGCAAAGAAGGCATCTCTCTCGACTCTCTTTCTAAGTCCCTTGGCTACCCGAAAGCCACAGCGCATCGAATTTGTAAGACACTGATCGATTGTGGTTACCTGCGCCAATTATCTTCAGGGCACTATTGTATCTCCGCAAAACTCTTGTCATTGGGCTATGGTGTGGTACAACACGACCCACTCGCCACAGAAGTCACGCCAATATTACAAGCGCTTGCCGATGAAATGGGCTTTAACGTCAACCTGCAACGACGAGATTTACACACGGTTATTTTGCTAAAGAAAGAAGAGCCTAAACACGCCATTTTTCATACCAATGCCAGGCCTGGCTTAGTGTCTCCGCTTCACCAAGCGGCCTGTGGCAAAATCATTCTCGCCCATCTTGACCCATCTCAATGGCGAGAATACTGGCAACTTGACGCCGATAACCGCGATCGTTTTCGTCATTTTAGCGATAGAAACATCGACAATATCGACGATTTCTTTCAAGAGAATCAGCGTATCAAGCAACAAGGTTGGGCCATCGATGGCGAGGGCAATGAATCTGGAATTACCTGTGTAGCAGTGCCGTTACTGACCGACAATATCGTACAATACGCCATCAGTGTTTCCGGATTAACGCCGGAAATTCATCGCTACGGCATGGAAAACATTATTGAACGTCTCAACCAACTATCCGCAGGTATCGTCAATAAACACGATTAAATGACACGAAAAAAAGCAACATGAATCGCTAGACACAGACAATATTGCACCAAGAGCGAACAATTTTGTGCCATCTCGGTGCTTTCTACCATTAAAAATACTGAATTCTCTGTAAATAGGTTTCGTGTTTGACCTTAGTTTGATAGGCCATAGGGGTGCTATTGACCAACTTTTTAAACTCTTTCATAAAGTGGGGCTGATCAGTAAATCCTAAATCAAACGCCAAATCGGAAAAGCCCAGCGCTTGATTGTGATTGATCTGATAGACCGCCGACTGACAACGAACAATGCGTCCAAAAGCTTTAGGCGTCATACCCAAATCGGCTTTAAATAAGCGTTGAATGGTTCGCGTGCTGTACCCCGTCAACTCTGCTAATTGGTCAATGCGAATATTGCCTCTGTGCTCAAAGATCTGGCTCACAACACATTGCGTTAAAGGAGACAAAACTCGGGATTGTTTGTCATTAAAAAAACGCTGGCACAAAGCCACTTGCTGCTGAAAATCACGCTCTTGAGCCAAACGTTCAACCAATTGATTTGCTTTGGGAATAACATCATTAAGGTCATAGTGATGTTCGATGAGCTCTTGGGCTGAAATATTCAAACAGTCCGGCATAATTCCCGATAAAAACCGAACGCCAAAATACTGATGCTGGGGTTTGAATGCAACCTTCATCGCCTCCATCGGTGTGCCGTAAATCTCGGCGGTTGGCGAATCGGCATTACACTCAATAACAATATCGACGCAGCCATCGGGAATCGCAATCGTGTTTGGTGATTGTTGAGACACTTCAAAGCGATAAAAATGAGAAATCGCAGGGTTACTTGACTCTGAAAGTAAAAACTTCTCTTTCGCACTCATCACCAACCAGGGCTGCTTAACGCGAATATTTTGCAAGCGTTGTAACACCGTTTGATTGACCATCTTACTCACCTCAATGAAGGATTCCAACCATTGGAAGATCATCAACTTTGCAAGCAAGATGCCAACACTTGGCTGCCAAATTTGCTTTTTGATCATGTCGCAAAAATACAATATTTTTCCTGACAGTCCGGTCTACCATCGTTTTCACAGAGCAAAACAACGGAATGAACCAAGGACGCTATTATGGATAACAGCACAAAAATTGATTTTATTTACCTCTCTGAACCCGACATGATCAAAGCCGGAGTGACCGACATGCCAGAATGTGTCGAAACAATGGAAGAGATGTTTCGTCTCCTTCACAAAGGCGACTATCGCATGGCCGGCGCCAATAACGATTCCCACGGTGCCATGGTGACCTTTCCTGAAGAACCCGAAATCGCGACCATGCCCCGCCACACCCCTGACCGCCGTTTAATGGCCATGCCCGCTTACCTTGGCGGTGAGTACCAAACCTGTGGCGTCAAATGGTACGGCTCTAACATTGCCAACCGAGAAAAAGGCCTGCCGCGTTCTATTCTCATGTTTACTCTCAATGACGCTGATACCGGAGCCCCTCTTGCCCATATGTCGGCCAATTTACTCTCCGCCTACCGCACAGGCGCCGTACCCGGTGTCGGTGCCAAACACCTCGCGAGAAAAGATTCTAAAGTCATTGGTTTACTTGGCCCAGGCGTAATGGGCAAGACTTCAGTGGCGGCCTTTATGGCGGTCTGCCCAGACATCGACACCCTCAAAGTGAAAGGTCGCGGTCAAAAGAGCTTGGATAGTTTTCTTACTTGGGTCAATCAGACCTTCCCTCAAATTACCAATGTCCAAGTCGTGGATACCCTTGAAGAGGTGGTTCGAGATGCGGATATTGTCACTTACTGTAATTCGGGTGAAACCGGTGATATCTCAAGCTATCCAGAAGTCAAACGCGAGTGGGTCAAACCAGGGGCCTTCATCTCAATGCCGGCCTATTCTCGTTTTGATGAAGCATTAGAAACCGATGATGTACGCAAAGTCATGGATAACATCGGCCTTTATGAGGCATGGCATGAAGAAGTACCAAAGCCCGCTCATATGCACATTCCGATCATTGGATGCCGTTTTATGGACATGATTGATGAAGGCAAGCTCACCAAAGCACAGTTAGAAGATTTAGGTGCGATTTGCGCTGGAGATAAGCCTGGGCGTCAAAACGATGAAGAGATCATTGTCCTGTCTGTGGGAGGCTTACCCACCGAAGATGTTGCTTGGGGAACCAAAATCTACCAACGAGCCTTAAAGCAAAACATCGGTGTGAAACTGAATCTTTGGGAAACCCCAGAGCTTAGCTAATCCCATCATAATTAAGAGAAGTCAAACATGGATCAGGTAATCAAACTAAAAAGCGGTAATCCCTTTGAAGAAAAGGGCAGCTACTCGCGAGCGGTCGCTGTCGATAATTGGATTTTCGTCTCTAATACCGCAGGTCGAGACCCAGAGACCAAGGCCCTGTCAGAGGATGTCCTGGAACAGACTGAGCAAGTCTTTCGCAATATTGAACGAGCTCTGGCCAATGTCGACGCACAATTAGCCGATGTGGTTATGTCACGAGTCTTTATTCAAAACCCAGCGGATACGCATACCGTCATGGATTTTGTTGGCGAAAAATTTCGCGGTATCGACCCTGCGACAACCGTGACCTGTCCACCTTTAGGCTCAACCGCTTACCTGGTTGAAATCGAAGTTACCGCCTATCGCGGGGCAGGAAAACACTCAGCGCCCCCCGTAATGATGACACAGTAATCCCTCCATTTTAGCAGGTGAAAGGATGGTCACCTGCTGATTATTTAAGGAACATCATGATGTCTAAGCGATTACAGCTCATTGAGAGCCAAAATACCATACCGACGTCGACTGCGGTTGTTGTGATTGGAGGTGGCATTGTCGGGGTAAGCGCTGCCCTAACGCTTGCAGAACAAAATATCCCGGTCGTGTTACTTGAAAAAGGTCACATTGCTGGCGAACAATCCAGTCGCAATCTAGGCTGGATAAGAAAAACCAGTCGCCACGCTGAAGATATTCCACTTTCTATTGTCGCAGACCATTTATGGGCACAGATGCCTGAGCGCATTAACGCCGATGTGGGCTACCGACAAAATGGCATTATGTTTTTAGCCGAAAATGAGCAACAAATGTCTGTTCACGAAAAGTGGTTAGCCTCGGTAAAACACTTATCACTCGATTCTAAATTGCTCAGCAGCAAAGATATCGATCAGCTGGTTCCCCAAGGAAAAGGACAATGGCAAGGGGCCGTGTATACCCCTTCTGACGGCCGAGCTGAACCGACCATTGCGACTACAGCGATGGCTAAAGCCGCCATTGAGAAAGGAGCAATCCTAGTACAAAACTGTGCGGTACGTGGATTGACGCTCAGTGCAGGTAAGGTCTCAGGCGTGATGACCGAACAAGGTGAAATCCGTTGTGACAACGTTTTATTAGCAGGCGGTGCTTGGTCTCGTCGTTTTTTGGGCAACATTGGCGTCTCGCTCCCTTCTCTACCGGTCATCGCTTCCGTGTTGAGAACCCAACCCATGGATGGGCCAACAGACATTGCGGTAGGAGGGCCTGACTTTTCGTTTCGCAAACACGATGATGGCGGTTTTATTATTATGCAGCGTGGCAAAGTCGATGCCCCAATTACCCTTGACCATTTAAAGATCGGGCTACAATTTAAACAACAGCTTCGATATGGAAAAGACGCGCTGAATATTTCCCTCGGTAAAGCCTTTTTTGATGACTTAGCCATTGCCCGCTCTTGGCACCCAACAAAACCTAGCCCTTTTGAAAAAATTCGGATTCGTAATCCTAATATCAATCATCAACTACTACAAGATGCCTTAACCAATACAGAGAAAGCTTGGCCAATGTTCAAACATGCTCAAATTGAAGAGTCTTGGGCTGGTCTCATTGATGTCACACCAGACTCTATTCCGGTGATTGACCACATTGAACAATACCCTGGGCTCACTATCGCAACTGGCTTTCGAAATAACCACATCAGAACCGATGACCATAACCCGCGGGGCGGTCATCAAAAAAAGTGCCAAAATCGGTTTAATCACCATGATGGCAATATGTATCGGCCTTGTCATTGTCCAAG
>JBFGYW010000009.1:0-36330 GCA_041587235.1 Vibrio sp. | reverse complement strand
GCCGTGGTATTTAACGCTATAGTAAAGGCTGAGATTTTCAGCCTTTACTTTTTGCCATGACCTATCGACAACGCCCTGCTGAACAGCCATTTTTTATTCGAGCGACACAGCTCGATACCGAAAAAAACTTTACCTACCAAAATATTGGCTCCGAATCCTGGTGGCGGTCACTGAAATCCAAGGGGACGCCTTTAGTCTTTGAGCGAAATGACGGGGATTATGATGTCTTTTTCATTGTCAAATTAAGTCATTTTGAGCAAAAAATCAGTGAGATTTATATCCACGTCAATGGCATCACCGATCATCACAAAACCGATCTCGACCAACTGGTATTGCTCCACGACTGTGATCTTGCCTACTTTCACTGTGTGATCCCAGCAACATGGCGCGGAAGTTATACTTTTTATCCGCAAACGCAACCGGTAGACAAGCCTAGTTCTCCTAAACCGGCAGAGTTGATGGCCTGGCTAAAGTGTCTCTTTGCCAAGCCTCACTCAGACCCTTTAAACCTTTCAGCGTTATCATCCTGCCTATGGGGTCAAAAGCGCTCTCCTCTCGCTATGCCAAGTGCAGCCCCACAACGTTATTGGCAGGGTTCTGATGCTACTGTAGAGACAATCACAAGGTGCCCACCTGAGAAACCCTATTTGTGGCACAATATACAATTAAACAATCAACGAAAAGTTTGGTTTTATACGCCGCTTGTCAGTACATCGGCCATGATGCCTGTTGTGCTATTACAAGACGGTCAGTTTTGGGCAGAAGAAATGCCGATTTGGGCGGTTATCGAACAACTCACTGATCATGGTATACTTGCGCCTGCGCATTATGTTCTCATTGATAGTATCGATACGGAGAATCGCACTCGAGACTTACCCTGCAACGAGGATTATTGGCATGCCATCTTTGCCGATCTATTGCCTCAATTAGAGCAGCATTATCAGTGCGAACTCCTAAGTCAACCCATGATAACTGCTGGGCAAAGTTTTGGCGGTTTAAGCAGTCTCTACGCAGCCCTACTCTATCCCGAAAAAATAGCAGCAGTCTTATCGCAATCAGGGTCATTTTGGTGGCCGAACCGAGAGCAAGTACATCAAGCTGGAAGTCAAATTCAGCCGCAGAACTACCTGGTCGATAAAATTAAACAACTCGAACTCCCGCCGTCGTTAACCTGTTATCTCGATATCGGGAGCTTAGAAGGCAATATGCCACGGTTAACTCAAATGGTGCATCAAGCATTGCTGGCAAAAGGCGTCAAAAGTCATTATCAGGAATACCTTGGTGGACATGAGTGGCTCTGTTGGCGAGAGAGCTTGATACAAGGCTTAGTCGCCGTCTTGAAGGCCTATCAAGGCAGTCGATAAAACGCGATAACGAAAGCCTTTACTCTAGAGCTAGTATCAACTCAACTCGAAGAAAACGACCGCACTTAACTGGCGGTCGTGATTAGTCGAGGTGACAAAAATGTACTAGAGCCCATGTTGAGATACTATCGCTCTCACTTTTTCTAGATCAAGCTGTGTATCCACCCCGGCAGGTGGCGCCACTTTAGCGACATCAACATGAATCGACTCTCCGTACCAAAGCACTCGTAACTGTTCAAGTTTCTCTATTTTCTCTAACGGGCTCGGCTGCCAATTAATATAGGTATTCACAAAGCCAGCACGGTAAGCATAAATACCAATATGACGCATCAAAGGCTGTTCAATCAAAGCCGGTTTTTGGGCAAAATTATCTCTATCCCAAGGAATACTGGCGCGGCTAAAGTACAGTGCCAGTTTACTCTGATTAACCACAACTTTAACGGAATTGGGGTTAAATACTTCTTCCTCATCAAGAATTTCTACCGCTAACGTAGCCATAGGTGATTGGCTATTGGCTAAGTTTTCTGCCACTTGTGAAATGATCGCGGGCGGGATCAAAGGTTCGTCACCTTGAACATTGACAATAATGTGATCATCGCTAATGTTGAGTTTTTTGATCACCTCAGCCAAGCGTTCCGTACCCGATTCATGGTCTGCTGAGGTCATACAGACCTCGCCGCCAAAACCCTCAACAACGTTGGCCACTTTTTCATTATCGGTAGCAATAATGACGCGATCAGCCCCTGCTTGCAGCGCCTGGGCATGAACCCATTCCACCATTGGCTTGCCGCCAATATCAGCCAAAGGCTTACCCGGTAAGCGGCTTGAGTCGTAGCGAGCAGGAATAATGACGGTAAACGGCATTACACCTCCTCCAAAGAGATGTGACGCGCTTCGTCTTCCAACAAAACGGGAATCCCTTCTTTAATCGGGTAAGCGAGTCGGTCGAAGCGACAAATCAGCTCTTGTTGCTCTTTGTCGTAAACCAGTTTGCCTTTACAAATCGGGCAAGCGACAATTTCAAGTAAGCGATGGTCCATATTCCTTAATAACCTCTTGTATTTTTGACATAACTTTTTGATGATCAGATGCGGAAAAACGCGCTGTTACTGGTAAATACCACCAATTTTCGCGCGCAAAGGACAAGCACTTAACCGCGTCTTTTTCGGTCATGATCAAGGTGGTGGCGTCGTTTTCTAACGCGATAATCTCTTCTTCTTTGTAGGCTTTGTGATCGGCAAAACCGTGGCAGGCAACCAATTGAGCGCCCTGTTCTCGCAAAGTGTTGAAAAAGCGCGGCGGGTGGCCTATCCCGGCAAAGGCGCATAGCGGTGGTAATTCCTCCACCGATTTTTGTTCGCCCGTGACGAGGTTGACCGCTTTGTCTGGCTCAAGCGTCATCGCCAACTCACCGGATTTAGCCACGCCATTAGCAATGACAAAGTCCACTTCTTGCAAGCGCGATACAGATTCGCGCAGCGGCCCTGCCGGGATCAATAAACCATTGCCAAAACGACGCTGACCATCAACGACGATCAACTCGATATCTCTTGCCAATGCATAGTGCTGTAAACCATCGTCAGTAATGATGACGTCGACGCCGAGCGGCAACAAAGCCTTAACCGCCTCCGCGCGTTTTGGAGCCACTGCCACCGGGGCTTGAGTTCGCTGATGGATTAACTTTGGCTCATCGCCACATTGCAAGCTTGACGTCGAACCCTTAACCAGTAATGGGTATGAACGGGCTTTGCCACCGTAGCCTCGCGATACCACACCAACTCGAATGCCTTGCTGTTGTAGCGCTTCAACCAATGCAATTACCACCGGTGTTTTACCATTGCCGCCTGCGCTAATATTGCCGACAACAACGATGGGCACCGGGGGCCGGTATACCGGTTTTTGACCCGTTTGATACCCATGGCGACGACGGCGACTGAAGAAACCAAAAACCGCACTCAACGGGAACATTAACCAGGCCCACAGTTGGCTAATGCGATTTTGACCAAACCACAATCGTTCGATCACGCGTTGTCCCCACCAAATTGAATACGGTGTAACTGAGCATAAGCACCATCGGCTTTTAACAAGTCTTCATGGCTACCGCGCTCAACGATCTTTCCATCGTCGACGACGAGGATTTGATCGGCTTTTTCTATCGTCGACAAACGGTGGGCAATCACAAGAACCGTTTTATCGCGCTGCAGTTCATCAAGGGCCGATTGAATCGCTTTTTCAGATTCGGTATCCAGTGCCGAAGTAGCCTCATCCAAAATCAGTACTGGCGCATCGCGCAACAAGGCTCGAGCGATTGCGATCCGTTGTCGTTGCCCGCCTGACAAGCTGGCGCCATTTTCGCCGATCTCAGTATCGTAGCCATTTTCCAAGCCCTCAATGAAATCGTGTGCATAAGCGAGTTTTGCCGCTTTGACGATCTGTTCACGGGAATAGTGTTCTTTTGCTGCATAAGCAATGTTGTTGGCAATCGTGTCGTTAAAAAGATGCACATTTTGCGACACCAAACCGAAATGGGTGCGCAGATTTTTTAAGTCATACTCATTAATGTCACGACCATCTAGGGTAATACAACCTTCGTTCACGTCGTAAAAGCGTGTTAACAGGCTGGCAATCGTGCTTTTGCCCGATCCCGAACGCCCCACCAGTGCCACCGTTTTACCTTGAGGAATATCAAAACTGATCTCATCAAGCGCTTTATTTGACGATTCACTGTAGGAAAAACTGACATTGCGAATGCTGACATCACCATTGACTTTTTGGGTTTGGTAAGTGCCATCGTTGCGCTCGGGTTCTAAATCCACCAACGCAAACAAGGTTTGACTCGCTGCCATACCGCGCTGGAATTGCGAGGTCACATTGGTCAAGGCTTTTAAAGGACGCATCAAACCAAACATCGCAGAAAAGATCACGGTGAACGTACCGGCTGACAGATCTTGTTTGATTGATTCAATACTGGCGAGATACAAAATGGCAAAAATCGCCACCGATGCGATGATTTGAATAATCGGGTTAGCCGCAGCTTGTGCAGTGACCAACTTCATGCTTTGTTGACGCATGCGATTGCTCACTTTTTCAAAACGCTCTCGCTCAACATCTTGACCGCCATAAGTCAGCACCTCTTTGTGCCCTTTTAGCATTTGTTCAGCTGACGTGGTCACCACCCCCATTGCAGATTGCATGTTTTTCGACACTTTTCGAAAGCGCTTCGACACCACACTGATCGCCCAAGCCACCACAGGAGCAACGATGACAAGCACCAAAGAAAGCTGCCAACTGTTATAGAACATCAGCGCCAATAGGCCGATAATACTTGCCCCTTCACGGACAATACTCACCAAGGCACGACTGGTGGCAGCGGAAACTTGTTCTGAATCATAAGTAATGCGCGACAATAAGGTTCCGGTTTTTTCACGGTCAAAATAAGACACCGGCATTTGCATGAAGTGATTGAACACCATACGCCGAATTTGCATGACCACGTTACCCGATACCCAGCTCAAGCAATAAGTCGAAATAAAGCCACTGGTACCACGAATCACCATCATGGCAAAAATGATAAATGGCAAGGTTCTTAAGAAATTGGACTCCGCGTTGCCAAAACCTTCATCCAGCAAAGGTTTTAATAGAGAAATCATATAGGTATCGGCCGTTGCATTGATGACCAATGCCACCACCGCTACTGCCAGACCAGACTTGTAAAGGCGAATGTATTTCCATAGTCGTTTAAACGTCTGCCAGGTCGATTCATCGTATTCTTGTGACATAAAATTTCGCTGTCGAGTAAAAGTAAGTGTCTATTCTATCGCTTCGCGCATCATCTGCCTATACCACGGGGTAAGAATCCGGTGTCGTTGTGCATTCCATGACCATTCTCCTGCAATATAATGCCAATTTATTTGCCCAAGTTGCGCAGTTTCCAACCAACCTACCCCGCGGGCTTGATAGCGTTGTTGTACCTCAATGGCGGGAAGATTCCAACGCCGGTAGGGCGACGCCGTAACAATCGCCCAATCGGGGTTAACCGCCTCGATAAACCCGGCCGTTGAGGAGGTTTTGCTGCCGTGATGAGGGACACTCATTATATGGCTATGCAAATCAGTGGCTGTTCTTTGTAATAAATATTCCGCGGTTGCCGTCATATCACCGGTCAATAAAATTCGCCAGCCGCTTTGATGCGTTGCTCTCACCACACAAGAATGTGGATTGTACGCGCGGCGGACAATTTTAGGCGGCCACAAGATGTCAAATTGCCATTGTTGCCACTGCCAACGCTGTCCTTGTTTACAAAGGCGATAATTGGGCCCATATTGACTGGCAAAGACATTTTTCGGTGACCAATGAGCATTAATATGAGCCACTCCGCCTGCGTGATCACTATCGCCATGGCTGATAAATAATGCACTGATCTCACGCAAACCTTGCTGATAAAACCAAGGCGTTAATACCCGGCTAGCTTGGCTCCAATCGCCATTACCCGGCCCAGTATCGTAGATGACCGCTTGTTCTCGGTGGCGAAACACCACACTGAGCCCATGGCCGACATCAAAGAAATGCACACTCTGCTCATCCCCTTGTGGCGGCCACGGCACGACAAAACCACAGAGCACCAATAAGGTTAAGCGCCATGTTAACCATTGGCGAAAACTGAACACACAAGCGCCGAGCAGCACTATCACCACGGTCGTTGGGTATATCGACACCCACGAACTCGGCGACCAAGCCATAGAATGCTGCATCGGTTGGATCAACAAATCACACAACCACCAAATCCCCTTTGCGCCATAAGACCACAGCGGGGTCATAAATACCGCCAATAATACCAACGGCATGACCAGAAAAGACACATAGGGAACGAAAACGAAATTATACAGCGGGCTAGACCAACTCACACCGGCAAAAAACCAGCCAGTCATCGCGACAAAAAACAAACTCAGCCCTATGTGGGTATACAGGACTCGAAACCACTTCGCGCCTAGGTGCTGTGGCTGGCCTAGCAAAGTGATGGCAATGCAAAACACGGCGATAAAAGACAGCCAGAAGCTGGCACTTAACAGAGAAAAAGGCGCTAAGGTCAAACTCCAAATGAAGGCCAACCACTGAGCATACCAAAGGGAGAAAGCACGGCGAGTGACCAGAAAACACACCGCCACGAAACACATCATCAAAGCGCGTATCGTCGGTATACTAAAGCCGGTTAAATACCCATAAAGCCCAGCAATCACCAGCCCCAAAAGGTAAGAGGTTAACAGAGAAAGACCGAGCGGTGTCAATAACCGCTTTGCCAATGACATAGCAAGCCAAAACACCAACCCGATATGCAAACCTGAAACCGACAATAAATGCGCAAGGCCACTGCTTTGCAGCCATGTCCACTGCAAATCAGACAAACGGCCACGCTCGCCCATACTTAAAGCCGATAAAATCGCGCCGTGCTCAAGCCGGTCGATGTTAAGTGAAATGACTTGGCGCCATTGTGTTCGCCAATCAGATGCCGGCCGATGGAGGGACAGTTCAAGGTCGCTTGCTTTGGCCAACACTTGACGACTAAAAGCCACTTTTTCAGCATCGGGCCCGGCTTGGTTGTATTGGCCCAAAATCGGTTTTATACGCACATGACCTTGTACGGTATCCCCTTGACGCCACTGCACCGGGCTTAATAAGCGTACTTTGGCACGCTGCCACCAAGGCAATACCACGCCATCAATAGATAAAAAGCGAATATTCCCCTTAAAGCCATAATTGGTGGGTGTAAAAAAGCTGTCAATCTCTGCAGTTATGATACTATTCTCTTGGATACGAGAAAGTGCCTGAATTTGGCTCAGCTGTTGATTACCGTGAATTAACACCACCGTGAGCCCAAAAGCGATACCCAGTGCGTAACAAAATCCTTTTGTCTTTCTTAAGTACGTCAGTGCCATTGCCATCCACACCAAGGATGACAAGGGTGGCATAACAGGCCAAAAGCTGGCCGACAAGACCACCGCTAAAAAAGATATCGTCACCGTGTGACTGTGAATAAAAATCATCCCTTTGATGCCGATGAAGTTAATTGAGCTATGCCAAAAAAATTAATCAAGCGATTTTTGCCTAATCCCGAAACCATAAAAAAGCAAAAGGCACTAAAAATTTTCGGGAGCTTGCTGTACAACCCCAACTTATGGTGCCTGAATCGGCGTTCGGCTTCAGGTGCTTTTGCCGTGGGTTTATTCATGGCTTTTATTCCTTTGCCCAGTCAAATGATCATGGCCGCTGGCCTCGCGGTATTGTTTGGCGTTAATCTCCCGTTGTCAGTCGCGTTAGTTTGGGTCAGCAACCCGATAACCATGCCGCCTATTTTTTACTGTGCTTACAAACTGGGCGCTTGGTTAATGCAACAACCGCCTCAGCACTTTCATTTCGAATTGTCTTGGCACTATTTAAGTGAGCAGTTTCACTCCATTGCTCCGCCCTTAATGCTCGGCAGTGTCGTTTGCGCCAGCATTGCTGCCCTATTGGGGTATTGTGTTATTCAAGGATTTTGGCGTTACTCTGTGGTTAGAAATTGGCAAAAACGCAGGTTTCGTCTCAAAATCAATCGCTAAGCTTCCCCCCTTTTTAAATCTCTTTTTAACTTAGCTTGATACAAACAAAAAAGAGCGCCTCATTCCCGAACTTGGAATGAGGCGCTCTTTTTGTAGGCTTACATCTTATAGGTTTACATCGCTGTGCTTTTTAATCACACAACATCAAAGTATCATTTACCACTCAATACCGTGGCCGGGTTGAGTCGCGTCGCTCGTCGCGCGGGATACCAAGTGGCGAACAGGCTTAATATTAAAGCCGTGATACACACCACCAGCACATCAATGCCGTGTACCTGACTTGGCAAAAAATCGACAAAATAAATATCTCCAGACAAAAAGCGATGACCGATGAGCGCTTCTAAACCGTGAATCACTGTCGTTAGCTGAGTGGCAAGTAAGACGCCAACAGCACTGCCGAGCAAACTGCCCGTAACCCCTGACAACAAACCTTGGCAAGTAAAGATCGTGCGAATTAACCCGTCTTGGGCGCCCATGGTACGCAAGATGGCAATATCACTGGCTCGGTCTTTAACCGCCATCATCAAGGTAGACACGATATTAAAACACGCCACACCGATAACTAAGACCATCACCAAGTACATGATGGTTCTCACCATTTGGATATCGCGATATAAAAAGCCAAATTTTTGTTGCCACGTGCGCAGATAAACGTAAGCACTGACATGTTGACCGACTTGGCGAACGATTTGCTCAGCGTGCAGCGCTGACGTTGTTCTTAATGCTACCCCAGTTACACCTTGGCCTAAGGTGTTATACGCTTGTGCATCGCTTAGCGGAATCAAAGCAAGATTGTGATCAATCTGTCCTTCAAGTCGCAAAAGCCCTGTCACTTGTACCCGTACTCTTTGAGGCGCCTCGACTCGCTCTTGGTGGTTATTTTTTGGGATCATGAGGGTAATATAATCACCAACGTTAACCTTAAGTTTGTCAGCAACCCCTTGACCTAAAATAACTTGTTTCTTTCCGGCTTGAAAATTTTGCCACGCTTTAGGATCAATAAATTTTGCCAGATCCGACACTTTGTCTTCCAATTTGGCCTCGACGCCGCGTATTTCTATCGCCTTGAGTTGCGTGCCCTTTTCGGCTAAACCAGTAAAGCGAACATACGGCGCCGCGCCGACGACATTGGCGACTTGTTGCGCCTCATTGGTCACCGTTTGCCAATTCTCAATTGGCCCTTGCACCCCTTCTAATTCCGCGTGAGGAATAACCGATAAGACCCTTTTTTCAAGCTCGTGTTGAAAGCCGTTCATTGCCGATAAACCGATAATGACCACCGCGACACCAATGGCAATTCCGATGGTCGATGAGACGGAAATAAACGACACTAGCTTGTGGCGCGCTTTGGCACGGCTAAAACGAAATCCAATTTGCCAGGCTAACCGATTGATCATACCACCTCCTGAGAGGATTCAATCAGCGCGCCATTTAAACGCCCATCTTGCATGGTGACAGTGCGATCCATTTTTTGCGCCAGTTCATTGTCGTGAGTAACAACCAAAAAAGCGGTATTGGACTCTTGATTTAGCTCGCGCATCAGTTGATAAATCGACAAGGCCGTGTGGTGATCCAAATTGCCTGTCGGTTCATCCGCGAGCACTAAACTCGGTTTGTTCACTAAGGCCCGAGCAATCGCCACCCTTTGTCGCTCCCCGCCCGATAACTCAGAAGGACGATGATGAGCGCGCTTTTCCAACCCAACGCGTTTGAGTAATGCCAATGCGGCTTGCTTGGCGTGTTTCGAAGATTTATTAGCGATCAACAATGGCATTGCCACGTTTTCTAACGCACTAAAGTCGCTCAATAAATGATGAAACTGATAGATAAACCCCAGGTGTTGATTGCGGATCTGCGCTTGCTTATTGCTGCTTAAACTCAGTAAATCGTGACCCAAAAAGTCGACCTCACCAGATGTTGCTGTATCTAAAGCTCCCAATAAATGAAGCAGGGTACTTTTCCCCGACCCAGAAGAGCCCACGATCGACACACACTCACCCGCTTGCATGGCAAAGTCGACTTGGTCGAGGACTTGTGTTTTCATCTGCCCTTCTTGATAGACTTTTGTCAATTGACGGCAGTGTAGAAAAGAAGTCATTTTATTCATAACGAAGAGCCTCTGCAGGTTTGACTGACGATGCGCGATAAGCGGGATAAAGTGTGGCAACTAAACTCAAGAGAATGGCCAAAAGAATAACAAGAACAATTTGCACAGGCTCAATCACCACTGGGAGACCACCACCTAACTGGTAAAGTGCTACCCCCATTGTCGATAATACGGTATTTAAATTCATCGTTAGCAGCACACCGAGCACACCTCCGATAAGAGCGCCAAGCACGCCACTCAACGCGCCTTGAGCCATAAAGATGCCCATGATTTGGCTTTGTTTCATCCCTTGAGTTTTTAAAATCGCCACTTCAGATTGTTTTTCCATCACCACCATGATCAGCGCCGAAATGATATTAAACGCCGCAACAAACACGATTAGGCCCAACATCAGTCCCATCATGTTTTTTTCCATCTTCACGGCTTGAAACAATTCGCCTCGTTGTTCACGCCAATCATGCCATTGCCAAGGGGAAGGAATGGGTTGGTTTGCCGCAGCGACCGCATCAAACGGATCGTCGAAGAACAAGCGCCAACCAGTGATCACCCCCGGTTTTAAGTGCAGTAATCGCCCGGCATCGGCAATATTGGTCACCATAAGTTGACCATCGACATCAGATCCGGTGCTAAATACTCCAGCAACGGTAAAATTGCGCTGACTGGGGATACGGCCAAAGGGCGTGTATTGACTGGCGTCTGTCACCAGTAAGCGGACCTTGTCACCCACATTGACCGATAAAGACTGTGCTAGGCGCTGACCCAGTAGCACTCGATACTCACCTGCTTGTAAGCTGCTAACTTGGCCAACCATGATATAGTTTTCAATCGGGTCGTGACTGTTAGGATCAATGCCCATTAGGTAACCGGCAGACAGCTGGCTTGCACTTTGAATCACGGCATCACTTCTGACTAACGGCAGCGGTTGACGCGCCGGTGATAAGTCTTGAACCCACTTCGGGGCCTGAGTCTGTAACTCGGTTTTATTGCCTTGCTCAGACACCACCGCTTGAGGTAACACTCCTAATATGCGCTGTTTGAGTTGACCTTCAAAGCCATTCATCACTGAGAGGACGGCGATCAGTGCCAGTACGCCAATACCAATCCCCGCCGTCGACATCATAGTCACAAAGCGGCTAAATTTATCCGTTGAGCGTCCCTTGAGGTAACGAAAACCGATAAACAATGTAAGTGGACGGAACATTTTTCCTACCTATTGACTAATTAAGTGCCTACTTTAACGAGAAATTTATTCTCGTAGTAGTGAAAAATTGTCAATATAATGTCGTTTGCGTCAGTATGCGTTAAATTTGATCGATTTATCGACGTGAGAGTAGAAATGCTCAATGAGACTTGATTGTTTAGTGAACTTGTTGATAATTATTATTTTTCAGCTAGGGTTAGCTAAGTAAAACTTTTCCCGATATCGGAAACCCTATGGGCGAATGCCAATCGTTGTTTCAATCACCCTAGAGATAGAGAACGATATACAGATACCCGATTAACTCTTTCGTCGGCAAAAACCGTTTTTGTCTGCGTCACTCAAAAGGAACCCTATGGCTGACCAAGAATATTTTACTGTCCATCACAGGTTGAGCGTCAACATAGAACCTTTAGCGCAAGATTACCCAATCCCCAGCTTAGAAGAGCTCGAGCGAGAAATTCCCGTCCCCTTTCTTGTTGCCGGGCAGTTTACTCAACTCGATAAACTGTCAGAGCGAGCTCGTCATGACTTGTCTCATAACAATTTTAACCATTTGATTGCACTGCTTGATGCGCAAAATGAAAAACTCAATTTGCTGCTAAACTATTTGCTTACTGCGCAAGACGATCCTCGCTTTCGCCATTTCACCACCGAGATAGGGGCAAGTCAGATCAAATACACCGCTCAGCAGGCGTTAGAGCCAGGTTTGCCATTGAGGGTAAAACTCTTCCTTGATGACCCTGCCGCAGCGATTTACTGTTATGCACAGGTGTCAGATTGTGAGGCAATTGAATCGGCATTTTCTATTCGTGCTCGCTATGTTTGCCTTCGAGAGCAAGACGAAGATTTACTGATCAAAGCCGCCTTACATCAACAACAGCGCCTGTTACGTCAACGAGCCATAGAAAGAAATAAAACTTAAAGCCATGACCCAATCGATTTTACCTGCATTGCCGGCCTACCAAGGCGCGGGCAACAAAAGACAGCTAGGACAACTGCCTGGCTCCTCAGCCGCCTTGGCCATTGCCGATATCGCCAACCACTATCCCGGCCACAGTGTAGTGGTGGTCGCAGATGTGCAAACCGCCCAACGCCTACAAGACGAAGCGCGTCAGTTTAGCCATGCACCCATACACCTTTTCCCCGATTGGGAGACATTGCCTTACGACAACTTTTCTCCACACCAAGAGATCATTTCAGAACGCATTGCTCAGCTTTACCGTTTGCCAGAGCAAACCTCAGGCATCACCCTAGTTCCGATCACAACCTTATTGCAACGCCAATCACCTCGCTCATTTTTACTCACTCATACCTTGATGGTAAAGACAGGGCAAGAGCGGCCACTTGAAACACTCAAAAGCCAACTTGTCGATGCGGGATACCGCAATGTGGATCAAGTGTTTGGCCCTGGTGAATACGCCAGTCGGGGTTCGTTGCTTGATCTCTTTCCTATGGGCAGTTCACACCCTTATCGGATTGATTTTTTTGACAATGAAATCGACACGATTCGCACCTTTGATCCCGAAACTCAACGCAGTTTTGATGAAATAGACCATATTGAGCTATTGCCCGCACACGAGTTTCCAACCAATGAGCAAGCCATCGAAGCGTTTCGCGTGCGTTGGCGAACGCAGTTTGACGCTCGTCGGGAGCCTGAATCTGTCTACATGCAAGTGAGCAAAGGCACTTGGCCTGCTGGAATTGAATACTGGCAGCCGTTATTTTTTGATCAAACCGACACCCTGTTTGATTATTTCCCCGAACGCAGTCAATTGCTGCTACTGGGCGACGTCGAAAGCGCCGTCGACGCTTTTCTTATCGATGTTCACTCGCGTTTTGAACAAAAAAAGGTTGATCCACTAAGACCTTTGCTGTCGCCAGAACAATTGTGGCTCGACAAAGACAGTTTATTTGTCCAGCTAAAGCGCTTCGATCAACTTAGGTTGAGTCAAGAGCCGATAACGGAAAAATCCGGTCGGTACAACGCGCCTTTTCAACCGCTGCCAGGGATTGCTTCACAAACAAAAAGCAAAAAACCATTTGAGCCGTTACGACAATTTATCGAACAACACCGCGTAGCGCATCAAGCGGCTAAGGTCATTTTTTCTGTCGAGTCTCCAGGGCGACGAGAAGCGCTAATTGAGCTACTACAACCGCTCAAAATCCGCCCCCAATCGACGCAAAGTATTGATGATGCCTTATCAAGTGATGCGATATTCCACATCATTTTGGGCGGCAGTGAACAAGGTTTTATTTTTGGTGAGCAGCAACATGTGTTGATCTGTGAAAGTGATTTGCTCGGTGAGCGGATCGTTTCATCACGAGGTAAAAAAGCGAAAAAAACCAGCAATACCGATGCGGTTATTCGACATTTGGCCGAGTTAACTCCAGGCCAACCCGTGGTTCACCTCGACCACGGAATTGGCCGATACCTCGGTCTGCAAACCTTAGAAGCAGGCGGGTTAAAAACCGAATACGTGACCCTAGAATATCAAGACCAAGCCAAATTGTATGTGCCTGTCGCGTCATTGCACTTGATCAGTCGATACTCTGGCGGTGCGGAGGATTCAGCGCCGCTTCACAAACTCGGCGGAGAAGCTTGGGCGAAAGCTCGACGTCGTGCGGCAGAGAAAGTCCGCGATGTAGCCGCAGAGCTTTTAGATGTTTATGCCAAGCGCGAGTTAAAACCAGGCCATGCCTTTGCCCTGGATCGCGGTCAGTATGCGACCTTTAAATCCAGCTTCCCCTATGAAGAAACTGACGACCAAGCCATGGCCATCAATGCCGTGCTCTCTGATATGTGTCAAGCCAAAGCCATGGACCGACTCGTTTGTGGTGATGTCGGCTTTGGCAAAACCGAGGTGGCGATGCGCGCCGCGTTTGTCGCCACCGATAACAACAAGCAAGTCGCCGTGTTGGTACCAACGACCCTACTTGCGCAGCAACACTTCGAAAACTTTCGCGACCGCTTTGCCAACTTACCGATTCGCGTCGAGGTCTTGTCGCGTTTTAAGTCAGCAAAAGAACAAAAAACCATTTTACAAGATGTGGCAAACGGAAAAGTCGACATCTTAGTCGGTACACACAAGTTGTTGTCTTCTGAATTGCGTTTCGCCGATCTAGGCTTGCTGATTGTCGACGAAGAACACCGCTTTGGCGTTCGACAAAAAGAAAAAGTAAAAGCGATGCGTGCCGATGTTGATATTCTCACCCTCACCGCAACCCCGATCCCTCGTACGCTCAACATGGCCATGAGTGGCATGCGCGATCTTTCGATCATCGCCACCCCACCGGCAAGGCGATTGGCGATCAAAACCTTCGTTCGCGAACGTGATGACAGTGTCATACGCGAGGCGATTTTGCGCGAAATCATGCGCGGTGGCCAGGTGTACTTTTTACACAACCAAGTCGAAACCATCGAAAAAATCGCTCAGGATTTATCGCAATTGATCCCAGAAGCGCGCGTGACGATTGCTCATGGACAAATGCGCGAACGCGAGTTGGAAAAAGTGATGAACGACTTTTATCACCAGAAGTTTAATGTGTTGGTGTGTACGACCATTATCGAAACCGGTATTGATGTGCCTTCTGCCAACACCATCATCATGGATAGAGCCGATCACCTTGGTCTTGCGCAGCTGCACCAATTGCGTGGCCGGGTCGGGCGTTCACACCACCAAGCGTACGCCTACTTACTCACCCCTCCACCAAAAGCGTTAACCAAGGACGCCTTGAAACGCTTAGAAGCCATTGCATCACTCGAAGATCTCGGCGCAGGCTTTACCCTAGCCACTCACGATTTAGAAATTCGCGGTGCAGGGGAATTATTAGGTGACGAGCAAAGTGGTCAGATACAATCTGTTGGCTTTAACCTATATATGGAAATGCTTGATGAAGCGGTTGAATCACTGAAAAAAGGCAAAGAGCCTTCGTTAGATGAACTGCTCAAGCAACAAACCGAGGTCGAGTTGCGTTTGCCTGCCTTGCTTCCCGATGATTACGTGCCAGACGTGAATATGAGACTTTCAATGTATAAACGCATTGCCAGCCTTGCACAGTTTAATGAATTAGCCGATATTAAAGTGGAATTGATTGATCGCTTTGGACTATTGCCTGACGCAGCAAAGAATTTATTGGCCATTACAGAGCTAAAAATCACCGCCGCACAACTCAAAATCAAGCGTATCGAAGCCCATGATAAAGGGGGATTCATTGAGTTTTATCCAGACGCTGACATAAACCCAGCCTATCTGGTTACACTATTGCAATCAAAACCGCAGATGTACGCAATGGATGGCCCGACCAAACTCAAATTTTCACAACCTTTAGTCGACCGCCGTAAACGCTTACAATTTGTTAAACAACAATTAGAAGAATTTCAGCAAAACCTGATCCCATCGGCAGTATCATGATGACACGCAACCGTTGGCAACACTATGTCGGAGACAATATGAAACGGCTCAGTTTAGTTTTATTATTTTTCATTTCTTTGCCGACTTGGGCACAGAGACAATTTGATGTAGAAGTGATTATTTTTAAGCGCACTGCATCGCCGGCCCAAGTTGAAGAAGCTTGGCCGAACCAATTATCGCCTATCAACAAGCAAGGCGCAGCGACGTTTTCTAATCAAGGTTACCTCAATAGCAAGGGGGTGACATTACTGCCCGCATCGTCTTACCAACTCAAGGATGATGCCAACCGCATTGCTAACCATGCTGGCTTTAAAGTCTTGTTTCACAAGGCGTGGCGACAGGGAGATCAAGGCAAAGGCAGCGCGCCAGAGTTTCGCATCCTAGCTGGACAAAATTTTGCCAATCGCTTTAATGGTGACGGCAGTTCAAAAAGCGCCCAAACGTCAAATTCACAGGGGTTTAATGAAACGTCAGTGAGTGGACCGCTTTATGAACTCGACGGTACATTACAAGTTTACGTACAACACTACCTCTACCTTGATACCAGTTTAGATCTCAAAGAGCCCGGAGTGAAAACCGTGCGAGTCACCAATACAACACAGGGTAATAAAAACCCAGACAATAACGCCGCGGTAGAGATTGGCCACCTTGCTGATATACAACCTAGCGTTAAAAAAGTCGACTTTTTAAAATCCTACCGTTTAAATCAAGTGCGTAGAATGCGCAGTTCAGAAACGCATTACTTGGATAACCCCTTAATGGGGATGATTATTCAGGTGAGAAAAGTACAGTAATGAGCAAGCTTCTTTTGTGCTTATCATTAACTCTGTGACCGTTTTTGATTGATATTTAAATTGTGGATATCGACTTTCAAATACAAAGTACCCGCTTATCCCTTCGCCTGCTCCGCCGCCACGACGCGGCGGTTCTCGCCCAATTGGTTAGCGCCTCTCCTTCTCTCCACCCTTGGTTTGATTGGGCCAGCGAACATTTTAGCCCACAAGACGCGAAAGACTTCATTCGCGCCAATCACTTACAGTGGATTAAAGGTTTGTCGTACGGCTTTGGCATTTATCAAAACCAGAACCAACAGCTGATCGGTATGGTCGCAATAAACGAGCTTTCTCGTATTCACAACAGCGCTTCATTGGGTTACTGGGTTGCTGATGCTTTTCAAGGTCAGGGAAATGGCAAAGAAGCATTAATAATGCTGTGCCAGCTTTGTTTTAATAGATTACAATTAACCCGTATCGAGATTATTTGTGACCCAAACAATGCTATTAGTCGCAAATTCATTGAATCGTGTGGTGCTAGGTATGAAGGGCGAGCCAGAAATCGTTATCTTTATGCGGGTATCGCTTGTGATGGTGATGTGTTTAGTCTGTTGCCAGGTGATCTTTAATCGAACGCCTTTTTAACCGAATCCCTCTCTTGTTGTTCAATGACACTTGTAAACTAAAGTCGTGAAGAAAGTCGCTTAATACTGCTCAGTGTTTTATTGCTTAAAACCACCGATAGCCATTTTTTTCGCATTAATACCCCACAGCCCATGAGCGCCATTGCCGCGAGTGGGTGGCTCTGGCAAAACCCTTGTACATTGGCAACGACTTTTTGAACAGACATACTCATCTCTGTGTGTAATTGACGGCCCTTTTCCCGTTCAATTCGAATTTTTTTTGCTTTGCTGCTGAGTAACAAGTTCGATCCCCTCTCTGATTTGCTCTTTGGTGTGCCTTAGGGTTATAAATTTGTCCAGATAGCGCATATAGCCAGCTAATACAAGTATGAAGAGCGCCAAGCTGCCAACACTGATCAAGCTAGATAGAAACAGGGATGGGATCCACTGATAAAACCCCATACCAATCACGATACAAATACCCGCGATAAGTAAAATCATTAAAAAGAACATCAACACAGCAATCAATAGCTTGCGTTGCAACGCCAAGACCGCGGTATTCAATTCCAGTAACAATAAAGTGCCGGTATGTGTAAGCCACTGCTGCGATTTTTTCTTGCTGTCTTCAACATAATTGATCAAGGCAAGGCATTGGTTTAGGATGGCTTGCAGCTCTGAATCTTCGGCTGAGCCACTGTCGTCAGTGGCTCGACTACGCTTTTGTTCTTCTTGCATGAGTTTACCTAGTATTGAGATTACTTGAGCACTTTGGCAATCGCAAGACCTGCAATAAATGCACAACCTAAGCTGATAAAGGGTTTTTCTTTGATTGTGCTTTCGACAACCCCAGAAGCATTCTTAAGCGCTTCTTTACCAGCCTCGGCATTTAACTGAGCATTTTCTTTCATCGACTCTACAGTTTCTTTAACCGCCTCCTGAGCTTTGTTATACACTTGCTCTTCTAAGGCTTCGATATCTTGTTTTTCGGTTTGCGATTTACGTACTGCTGCCATAATTTACTCCTTAGTTAGTCATAAAAATTACCTGTTTTTAATATAACGAAGCGTTAGAACCTTACTTCTTTTCTATACAATTTAAAATAAAAACAGATAAAAAAACTGGCTCATACACAACAAAGCGAAAAGTATGCCAAACAAATACTTTCTATCTCACATGGAAGTCAATATTTTCTTACTCACTGAATAACTACGCGAGTAAACCGTTTTTAGTCTTCCAACAACTTCTTTAAAAACAGCGTCTTACACAATGCCACTCATAAGAAGTGCATCAAACAAAAAACCGACTAAAACAATAAACAAACATCTACTTTTTTAATCAAACTCATCAAAAAATTCAAAACGACATGTTAGATTGTAATTATTTCACAAGATAAACCTCTATTCGTGAAATAATTACAATGACGTTAAATAAAACAACAAAAATCATAACTTTAACCATCGATAAAACGGCACAATATATGCTTATAATATATTTAGAACAATATTAATAGCTTGAGTGTTAATTGTTTCAACCGTGTTAAACCTCACTTAGCATCAGGTTGATGAAAGAACGATGGTGAATGATAAAGTGACCCTTATGGAAAAAAGCCAATTAGACATTATAAAACAGAGGTTGGCACTGCACTGTGCGATGTGTCGTGACAGTTTTTTACACATAAAACACACCCCTATCGGCAGTAGTATAGAGCGATTGATACAATTGGAAAAAGCGCTATTTAAGCACTTAATACACTCTTCAGATTGGGAAGTCGAAGGTAATTTACTTCCTCATAATGAGTCTATTCATACCGGTAAAAAATATCACAATATGAATGAATTTATTCAGCACACCGAATCGATTATTGAAGAGTTAAAATACACACTTTTTACTGTAGACAATACCAATACTTCAAAAACCTTGTCGTATTGGATTGCTGCGATACAAATTGAATTTGATCAAATCAAAAATTATATTCGATAACGCTTTTATAGATTTGCTTTGTTTGCGATAAATAAAAACGCCTCAATCACAACGAGGCGTTTTTGTAACCATTTTTAGTCAGGAAAAGGCACTATTAACAGTCAGTATCTTTAGCATCGAGATCTTCTTTAATGTTTTCACAGCTGTCTTCGATAGCATTTTGAGTATCCGTCACTGCTTCATCGACTTTTTCACCTGTTTTTTCCATTGGGCCCTGCTCACTACAAGCGGCTACAAATAAAGTCACACCAATTAGAGTTAATAGCTTTTTTAACGTCATAAATCGCATTGTTATCTCCTCTCGTTAAAACTCGCAACTATCGTGTCATACTGTTTAATACAAAATAATCATTTCATAATTCATATCTTGACCGCTACTCACAATAGTCATTCACATTAATGATTGCAGACACTATGCCAACTTTTTAAATGACAAGAAACACAATTTATCTTCATGATTTGAAGTTTAAATTTATAAAACATCGATTTAATGACATTGGTCATGATCAATCAAATGAAGGAATTACACTGTGACCATGTAATTGTTACTGGGTGACAGTCTCGCCTCCCTGATTGATCTTTACATCTACCTACAGGTCGCCCTATTGTCATTATTTGGCAAGTCTGTTCCAGAAAGCAAAAATAGGATTTGCACTCCGTCATAATTGGCTTACGATGATGAGGTCATTTACTCACTCTACGAGCCTCTGCTTGATGAAATTACCCAGCCTATTTATTGATATTCACGAACCCGAGCTATCTTGTAAAGTGGCAGAATTACCTATCGTTGGACAGTTTTCCCTACAACAACGTCAACCAGAGGAAAGCTGGTTAGACGCAATCAGCCGTTTACAGCCGAACGTCATTGTCGTGGAAATTGACCAATTTGATGATACTCACTATGCACAGCTCAAGGCGTTACCCTTGTTGCACAACTGTGAACTTTCCATCATCAGCTCCGGCGATCCCAATCCTTATCTAGAAAAATTAATGACGCAAGGCGCGATATTTCACTATCGCCAGCCTATAAGCTTAGAGGCCTTGGCTGAAAACCTTGAAGATGCACATACTTATTACCATCAATTAGACGCACAAGGCGAGGCGATTGTCAGCAGTTCTTTAGATCAATATGGCATGTTGGTTGGGTCATCAAAACCGATGCGTGATTTGTATCGCGTCATTCGTCGTGTTGCCAAAACCGAGACCAATGTTTTGATTGTCGGGGAAAGCGGCTGCGGAAAAGAACTGGTTGCACAGACTCTCCATCTCGCCAGTCATCGTCAACAACAGCCCTTTATCGCAATCAACTGCGGCGCTATCGCACCGGATCTTATTGACAGTGAATTATTTGGCCACCAAAAAGGGGCCTTTACCGGCGCGAACCGTCAACATGAGGGGGTATTTGAACAAGCCAGAGGAGGAACCCTTTTCCTAGACGAAGTAACTGAGATGGCACTGGAACATCAAGTAAAGTTATTAAGAGTATTAGAGAGTGGAGAATATCGCCCGGTTGGCAGCCAAGAAGTTCGCCATGCCGATGTTCGTATCATCGCAGCCACTAACAGAGATCCACAAATCGCAATTGAAGAGCAGTTTTTGCGTGAGGATTTGTATTTTCGCTTGGCTCAGTTTCCGATTCCAGTCCCACCATTACGAGAACGTGAGCACGATATCATCGGTCTTGCCAAACATTTTATTGCCCATCGAAACGCCAGTGAACAAACGGTGAAGTCTATTTTACCCTCTGCGATAAAAAAAATAGACCAGCACAATTGGCCTGGTAATGTCAGAGAATTAAAACATTGTATAGAAAGGGCTTGGATCTTAGCCGATGAGGTGATTAGCGACGAGCATTTGATTTTTGATACGCCGCCGCTCGAAACGGGTGTGCCTGTCAGCCCGCCAATCCCAGTAGGCATGCCGCTTGAAGAAGTTGAAAAAGCCGTCATAATCAAAACGCTTGAAGATAAAGAAGGCAATAAAACCGAGGCCGCTCAAAACTTGGGGATCAGTGTAAAGACTTTGTATAATAAGTTAGACAAATACAACCAAGAATAAAAAAGCGGAGTGGTTACACTCCGCTTAAACTGGATTAGTGCAATTTTAAGTTCGGTCTTAGTAAGCGGTTAATACGGCCGACCAACATCATCAAACTGGTTTTTAGCCAACCGTGCAACGCCATTTGGTGCATGCGATACAAAGAAATATACACCATTCTTGCCATACGGCCTTCAACCATCATAGAGCCTTTAGTCAAATTCCCCATTAAGCTACCGACCGTAGTAAAGCTGCTTAACGACACTAAAGAGCCGTGGTCTTTGTAAACGTAATCTTTAAGCTGGCCGTTGTTGAGCTTCGCAATGATATTTTTATAGGCTTGAGTCGCCATTTGATGAGCTGCCTGTGCTCGTGGCGGCACAAACTTACCGTTTTCTTGGGTACACTGAGCCAAATCACCAATGACAAAAATATCGTCATCACGCGTGGTTTGTAAGGTGTTTTTTACCACCAGCTGATTAATTCTGTTCGTCTCAAGTCCGCCAAAGTCTTTCATAAAGTCTGGCGCTTTGATCCCTGCGGCCCATACCATAATTTGAGCGTCAATTTTTTCACCGTCTTTGGTGATCAAACCATCGCTTTCTGCCTTGGTGACCATGGTTGCCGTACGAACATTCACCCCAAGGTTAACTAACTCGTTATGCGCAGCACCAGAGATACGCGGTGGTAAAGCCGGTAAAATGCGCTCACCAGCTTCAATCAGGTTGACATTCAGTTTACTAGAATCCAAATCTTTAAAGCCATAGGTATGCAATTCTTTAATTGCATTGTGCAGTTCTGCGGACAACTCCACGCCCGTCGCACCACCACCTACAATGGCAATATCCACTTTACCTTCGCCATGCTTCGCGTGCAGTTTAAGGAATTGGTTATTCATTTCTTTACGGAAACGGTGCGCCTACTCGGGGCTGTCTAAGAAAATGCAATTGTCGCGCACCCCTTCGGTATTAAAATCGTTGGAGGTCGAGCCAATAGCCAGTACGAGAATGTCGTATTCCAACTCGCGACGAGGCATTAACAAATCGTCGTTGTCATCACGGAGTTCTTCTAAGACAATAACCTTGCGTTCGCGATCGATATCGCACAAGCTGCCTAGCTGAAAATCAAAGTAGTGATTTTTAGCGTGGGCGCGGTAGCTTAACGCATCCACCCCTTCATCCATCGAGCCGGTTGCCACTTCGTGCAATAACGGCTTCCACAAATGGCTCGAGTTTCTATCGACCAAGGTGATATGAGCGCGTTTTTTACGCCCTAACGTTTTGCCTAATTTTGTGGCGAGCTCACTGCCCCCAGCACCACCACCTACTACGATAATTCGCGTCACAATAATTACCTCAACAAATATAAAAATAACTGCCCGCAGCCTGAAGAACTCACACTGCTAAATGGGATTGGTTTATCTCGCGTTTGCGCGCTTTTTATGGTCCAACATTTCGCTTTGACATTGTCATTTGTTATTAATTTTAGTCCGTTGAAACCAAAAACCTTCTAATCTCATCATTATAGGCTGCCAAAGCGATCAATCAACCGTTATTTCACCGCCATGAGATAAAAAGCGCTGAAAAATACACCAGAGTAATTGTTCAATCACCACCCATACGGCCTGGCATAAAATTGTAAAAAATCTTATATAAACAATAACTTCTATTGTAGACTTTCATAGTAACAATGCCTTTATCTCAATCGACAAGACAAATGAACATTTCTTTTTAACAACTTAATTTTAAAATATTGAAATTTCCAAATAAATATCAAGTTTACCTGCACTTATATTGGTTTTTATCGCCTTTGAGCATCCCTCATGGCACAAAAAACCACCAACAGTAAACACAATAATCCATCACCTTTCGTTCAATCAAAGCCGTTTTCGTTACTCAATATCTAGGGTTAATTGCGCAAGGAGATCGTCAATAGCAGCGCCGTGATGACCTTCTTCGCTGTACTGTTCAGCTATCACATACCAAAGTAATGTCATCCAACGCACATAAGGTTGCCAGGCCAACACACTTTGCCACCATAGCTCGACGTCTCTGTGACCCATGTTACAACAATACTGCTCGATTAAACGCTTAGCTTCGCTTTGGGTGAGAGTGAGACTGACGAGCGCCAACTCAATACGAGGGTCAGCCAGCGCAGAATATTCCCAGTCAATTATTTTCGTGTTTCGGGTTGTTTCGATCATATTGTGAGCACCGAGGTCGAGGTGGCACAAACAATCTTGCACAGGAAAAACGGCAGGTGGTTGAGAAAAAGTCCATGCGATAGGCTCGAGCTGAGCTTTCCATTGCGCGTCGGTTATCGCATGCCAATAACGATTCACGCACTGTTGAAAATTAAACACAGGGAGATGAGCAAGGTGGTCAGAAACCGGTAGACGATGGATTGCTGTGATGGCGTCATTGAGCCTTGCCAATGAGACAGATTGAAGTAAATCTCCGACAATCCATTCGACTAACAAACCGCGATTTGACCACCATATCGGTGCAGGAGCTAACTGGGTTGCTTGTAAAAACGATAAAACCCGCGCCTCATCATTACGGCTAATCCCCATCACCTGCCCCATCGCACTGACCGGACGCCAAACATACTCTTGACGATCTTGGGCTAAAAGATACCAACACTGATTAGTTAGTCCGCCCCCAAGCGGGGTCGCTTTTATTGGGGGCGAGGAGAAAAAACGCTCTAAATCCTGCAATGAGGGTTCACGAACTTGAGCCTGCCACCAGGTAAGATCGCCTTGGTGGCCGTCGCAAAACTGAGTAACTCCCTCTTGCATAACATGTCACTTCTTGTTTTATTATCGGCGTTATAGACCAAATAAACTCTTGGATTGCTCTTTGCGGATTTCACTTTCATCGGCCCATTCAATCAGACCCGTTTTCAAATCCATCAATCTCATGGTCATTTTGTAATAGACATCTTTGTCACTGCCCGCTTGCTTGACGATACTCGACAAGTTGCCATAGAGCATGTACTGCGCACCCACCATTTGCCCGAATTGAATTGCCGAACTTTTATCCACTAATTCATCGTTATTTTGGAAGTTAAGTTGCTTTCTGACCGATTCAACTCTGCCCATATCAACAAAACGGAATTTACCTGAGTTCAAAAGCTTGGTAGAAATTGTATCCGTGATCGACTCAGTATCTATATGTTCACTGGTTTTATTTTTGATCCGCTCGACAAACACAATCGGCCTTTGGCTGTGAGTAATGTAAGCGATTGAGCCTGATTTGAGCATGCTGTCGACCATGTCACTGGCAATTGTTTGCAAATCTGTCGAGCCAAAGTCAGCCGTGGTGGTTTCTACCCCTTGAGGATCACCGTAATTGACCACAGTAGAACAACCCGCCGCCAACATGGCTACGCCAAGTAAACCTATTGTTTTCAGTTTCATATCAGTTCCTTCATACTTTCAAGGTAATGAACACTACTTAATTTGCACTCGAAATTGGGTGCCTTGTAATTTTGGTGATGTTTCACTTATTACCGCAACATCATTACTGTCGATGCTTTGTTGTTGCCAAGGTGACAAGCGGTCACTCACTTCTAGTCCTTTGTCATCGTACCAATAAAAGCGGTAATTCAATGTCAGCGTTTTCGAAAATGTATTATGTACATAAACCTTAGCGCGTGTGCTTTGTTGCTCATGAGAGGTTTGCAACTTGAGGATTTTAAGGTTTTGCGCCAGCTCAGGATCAGTAAAAATAACTTGCTGACTGACCCCATCGACCTTAATACCTTTAGGTGGATGACTGCTACATCCATTGAGCGCCATCAGAACAACAAAAGCAAAAACACTTTTTTTCATCGAATCTTCCCTAATTTTTTTTGCAACATATGTACGCCCATTCCTTGGTTTGACAAGATAACTAAGGTCGTTTCTCCCGCCGCGATGTCAATATCGTACTTCTGACCTGCAATAGTAAGTGGGTAGCGCCCCTCTGTTAAAACTTGACTGGCACTAAACACCGCAGCTGGGAGTGTTTGCCAACTGCGTGTATCCGGCTGCTCGGTAAGGGCGTTCCACACATTGAGAGCCAAACCAAAACCGCCATTTCCGGCTTGTCGACTTAGCTGTGTCTTGGCGATCAGTCGTATCATCTGGCGAAAGATCAAACTCGGCAAGCGTTCACGCAAGTGGTAACTCGCCATGGTATTGACATCCATCAACAGTGAAAAATCAATTGATTGATTGCCCAGTTTAGCCTCAATCGGCACAGAGCTTCTCTGTGACGGATAATAAGGCAATGCAACTGAGTATAAGTTCACACCTTGACTGCGCGATAAAATCGGCAAACTGAGTTGCCAGCCTTGCAAAGCCTCGACTGTACCTTTTTCCGCAATCACGATCACTCGGCCTTGATGCGTCTGTAATTGCGTCACCGGTTGTGAGTAAGCTCGTAATAAATCGAGGTCATCCTCAATGGCTAAAGACTGAGCAAGTGCTTTTGTTTGTGCGATAACCTGAGGGTTGTTAGGGGCGACAGCTAAAGCGCGCTTTAAATCAACATAGGCATCATTGTCATCACCTTGCGCTTGATAAAGCAGCGCCGACAGAAAAAACAAATAGCCATTTTGATAACCATTAAGCCCTTCAGCAGCCGGATAGCGCGCAAGAACTTGGCCAATATTTGCCGACAGGCCTTGTTCAGATAACGCCTTTTTTTGAGTTGAAATAGACGCATCTCGAGTGCGCTTCGCTTTTTCTTGGACTTGATTGGCTAAACGCATTTCCACCAAGGCTCCTTCGAGGTCATTGCGCTCGATATAGTTCAATCCTAAATAAAGATGTAAAAAACCAAGCTCATAGTCACTGGGCGTATAAGCGTTTAAATTCTCATTGACCGCCAAAGCACTGAGGTTCTCGCTAGACTCACTCAGAGATATTTTGGCTTTATCTTGTTGCTTCTCGACTGCTTTTTGGCTGGCTTGTAGCGCTTTAAAGCTCAACGCCTTATCGCCAGCTAACCAAGCGACTCGGCCAAGCTCTAAGTTATCGAGAATGTCACCACCAATATCTTGCTCAGATTGTTCATTGAGGGCAGCCTGATAATCGCCTCGTTCAAACTGATGATAAACCACTTGATGCTGAGCAGAGTAATGGCTAAACAAGTTACCCATCGACAAATTTGAGCAAGCAGTCAATGCCAATGTGCTAGCAAAAAACAGGGCTCGATGTGCCCACCGTTTAACGTTCCCCATCGACCTCCAAGCCATAATGTCCGTTCACCTCAATTCATCCGCTCTTAACCGACTAATAATGGTCCTAGTGGACGACCACCAACCAAATGCATGTGAATGTGATAAACTTCTTGCCCGCCATACGCGTTGCAATTGACAATTAAACGATAGCCATCATCGGCAATGCCTTCTTGAGCGGCAATCTTTCTCGCGACAGTAAACATACGCCCCAACATCAATTCGTCGTCTTCGGTTACGTCATTAACGGTCGGGATAAGCTTATTTGGCACAATGAGGACATGGCTTGGCGCTCTGGGGTTTATGTCGCGAAATGCCGAAACCAAGTCGTCTTGATAAACCATATCCGATTTCAATTCACCACTGATAATTTTAGTAAATATCGTTTCTTCAGCCATTGTTTTTCCTTATTGAAATTATTGTGTTAGATCTCATTGGCATCGAAGTGATCCCTTCGTAGCAATGAAAGTGTAACCCCAACCATTCTATGACACTTTACTGACAGAATATATCCATCAAAAGTGACTTTTTATTTGGAAAGACTCTTTTTTCACCAACTTAACTCTGTTTTGGCTTGATAAAGATCAAATTTCATTTTTATTTTACTTAGCCCTTGCAATCAAAAAAATAAACAGCATATCTTAACTATATCCAGTGCTTTTAGACAAAAGCAACGACTGTTTTTATGAGGAATGCCCATGGCTATTCACGTCGGTATTATTGATAAAGATCCCATTCGCTTGGTGACACCACTGCTCGATAGCCGCTCAATTAGTAACCACATCGTTTTTATCGGTGATGTCAGTCAAAAAACTTTATTTACCCGATTGCAACAAGTGCTGAGTGAACATCAGATCAGTGCCGAGTTTTTTGAAATCCCTCAAGGGGCCAATACCACGACGTTAAAACAGGCTATTAAAACCCTAGCGCAAGATTTAGATCAACGCCATCAGGAAGTTAAGCTCAATGCCAGTTGTGGCTTACGGCATCGATTACTGTCGGTCTATGAAGTGTTTCGTTCATATCAATGGCCAATCTTTGTTGTCGAGCCCAACAGCGATAAGTTGTGTTGGCTCTACCCAGAAAGAGACGATGATGCCCAGGTTCAAGACAATATCACTATCAGTGATTATTTGACTATTTTTGGCGCGCGCGGTGAATTTAACCAAGTGGACGCCCCAACCACCTTAGACCATACCCTCTATCAACTCGGTGAACGTTGGGCAAGTAATGCGCTTGAACTCGGGCCGGGTTTGGCCACGCTGAATTATCTCGCCACAACCTGTCGCAAAGAGCAATGCTTGGAAGTAAAGTTAACTGAAAAGCAGCAAGGTTATCGCGAACTCAATATGTTAATTAGTGACTTAGTTGAAGCGAATATTGCTCATTATCACAAAGGGCGACTCCGCTTTGCCAACGAAGATGCCAGACGATTTTCCAATGGCGAATGGCTAGAAACCTTAGTTCACAGTACGGTACGTGAAATTCAAAACACCATGCCGACCATTCAAGATCGCTCACTTAACGTGCAAGTCTATCGAAAATTGGGCGATTATGACGTTCGCAATGAACTAGATGTTGCCACCGTGGTAAATAACAAACTGCATATCATTGAATGTAAAACCAAAGGCATGCGAGATGATGGTGATGACACGCTGTACAAACTAGAATCGCTTCGAGATCTGCTTGGCGGTTTACAAGCGCGAGCTATGCTGGTGAGTTTTCGACCTTTGCGCCACAACGATATTACCCGCGCACAAGATTTGGGACTGGCGATTATCGGACCAGATGAATTGAAATATTTAAAACAACATTTGATCAACTGGTTTGTGGAAGCTGGCGGTAATGATGATTGCCAAGTCAGTTTATAACATGAGAATCATCAGTAAATACCTGTGATTGAATGGGCCCAGTGACGGGCCCAGTATTGCAGTTAAGCGGTCAATAATTGTTTTGCTGCTGCGACAACAACGGCAATCGAACGCTTTTCCGTTTCTTTTAAAGTGTCGTGATCTGGCGTTTCTTGTTGGCTACGGTTTATGATTACGCCCGCAACACAACCCGCTTGTAAACCAGAGCTAGCACACATGGTCAACAAGGTCGCCGATTCCATTTCAAAGTTGAGTACGCCCATGTCTTGCCATTCTTTCATCGAACCTTGGAATCGACGAACGACGCGACCACTGAACGTATCGTATCGCTCTTGACCTGGATAAAAAGTATCACTTGAAGCGGTGACACCGGTATGGACAGCAACACCAGATTCTAACGCCGCTGACTTCATTGCTGTCGCCACATCAAAGTCGGCAACAGCAGGAAACTCTAAAGGCGCAAAGTGAGTACTGGCACCGTCAAGTCTGACTGAGCCTGTGGTGACAATCATATCCCCGACATTGACATGAGGTTGGATTGCGCCGGTGGTCCCAACACGCAAGAAACGAGTGACACCAAGTTGCGCTAATTCTTCTACTGCAATAGAGGTTGAAGGACCACCAATACCGGTGGAACAAACAACCACAGGGTGACCCGCCAACTCTGCACGATACAGTGTATACTCGCGATGGCTGGCAAGGAAGACGGGGTTCTCCATTAAGTTGGCGATTTTTTCAACGCGAGCGGGATCGCCAGGAATGATGGCCAAGCTTGAACCGGCAAGATCATCTTTGGTCACACCTAAATGAAATACAGCATTAGACATGGTTGTCTCCTAAATTATGATTTTTGTATGGGTACATTTTGCACTTTACCGCGTAACAAAAAAAATAACACGATCTAGATCACAATTAATCACCATGAGTTACAACCTATTTCACAAAAGTGAGATTGATACTAATTACACAGGATGTCGAAAACAATCGTCCAGACTCAAACTTACGGCTTTGAGTACTTGATGGCGAGATATTACGCCAACTAAACGACCATTATCGATAACAGGATACATTTTTGGCTTACCTGCTCGTATCATTTGAGCCAACTCGATGATTGGCAGATTGGGAGCAACAGAAAGCACTTCTCGGTGCATACAATCTTCAACAGTATGGCTGTCTTGGCAAAAATAACTGGCTTTGACCAAGTTATCGAGCAAGTCTTGTTCAGACAAAAAGCCAATCACTTTTTTTTGTTCATCAATCACAGGACCACCAAAGAGGTCACTGTTGATCACTTTGTGCAGTGCAGCGCTCAAAGGCATTTCTTTGCTAAAAGTAATGGCCTGTAGCGTCATAAAATCTTTCACCAACATGGTTTTCATAAGCCACCTCCATTGCGGTTAATATGGCCTTCTCTAATTGTTGACCATATTTCAGTTTTTGCTAAATCCAGGTGCACTTTTTTATCAATTTTATGAATATGACCGCATCGATTTAAAATTCAGTAGTCACTTGGTGTACTAAATGGCCTTTATCAACATACCAAACGAAAAAGGCGGTCATTATCATGACCGCCTTGATAGACTGACTTTAGCTCGCGAAGAGTAAACTAGGCCTCAAGTAATTTTTGTGCCAAATACTCACCTTGTTTTACTCCTGGCAGTGCAAAATAATACCCGCCACCAAAAGGTTTAATGTACTCTTCTAATTCTTCTCCATTGAGCCTGCCTTGCGTTGCGATAAAGCCCTGCATAAGATCGGATTGATAGCCAATAAACAATAATCCGACATCTAATTGGCCATTGAGCGCGGTGTTGTAGGAATAACTGTAACTGCGCCTTAACAGCAGATATTCAGGCATACCTTCTGTTCTCGGGTTTGCTCTTCGCATGTGCGAACCTAGCAAAATTCGTTTGCCATCGGGATCGCTTTGATAATCTGGATCGTCGTGCTCATCACGCATGCCGATAGGCGCTCCTGTATCGCGGTGACGACCAAAGATAGCCTCTTGTTCTTGCAACGGTGTTCTATCCCAGTGTTCAACAAAGAAGCGGATTAATCGGACAACTTGATAACTGCCTCCTTGAGCCCACTCGGGTTCATGACCATTATTATTGACCCATAACATCCGATTAACGATATCCGGTTGATTCGGTGGGTTGACCGTCCCATCGCGAAAGCCGAGTAAATTGATTGGCGTTCGCTCTCCTTGGGAAGCAGCAGCATGCGGCGAAATAAAACCATCACGGCGCCATTTTACCGCCAAATAAGCAGGAGTATGTTTAATAATATCGCGTAAGGCGTGCAGGGTCGTATCGGCGCTATTGGCACAAAATTGGATCAAGAGGTCGCCATGACACCACTCACTTTGTAATCCATCATTGGGAAATTGTGTCATTGTCATTAACTGAGTTGGTTTTAAGTCACTCAACCCAAAGCGCTCATCAAATAAAGAAGCGCCAAGCGAGACGGTTATGGTCAAATTATCGGGATGAATATAAGGGCCGAGCATACCCGAGTCCAACGGTGGGTATTTGTCATTGCGCGTTGGCGTTTTACCGCCGCTCATTAAAAATTCGCTACGTTCAGTCAAAATTTTAAACAATGCTTGTAGCCCAGACTTGTCGAGCGCCAGAACATCAAATGCAACAATCGCGGCATTGGCTTGCTGAGGCGTCACGATACCGGCTTGGTGGTCACCGTAAAAAGCATGCGACTGCTGTTCAGCCGATGTCACCTTCGCTTCCTCTGTGGTGTTAATTTGGTTTGGCTCAGCAACACGGTTTTGTGAGGCATGAGAAAAGCCAGAGTACGCCAAAGCGCCTCCAGCAAGCCCAACTAACCCTTTTAACATTTTTCGCCGGCTTTCTGCCTGCGGTTTTGGTTTTTGTGATTTATTGACTAAGAATTGAAAAGGACAAGGCAAAACTCAACCCTCCTTAGAAAAATAGGACGCGAGTGTGGACAGATCTGCGGCTAATTTAGCCCTGCCCTCTTTCTTTTCTCGCCATTGTTGAAAATCCATATTTGCCGTTTGCCATTCTTGCGGTGCTACTTTAGACATAAAAGGCTCAACCAGTGCAAAGACTTTCGTTGTGGCTTGTTCGATACCGTCGTCCAGTGTGTGATTGTCATTTTTTTCTTGCAGACGTCGACTTAAAACCAACAGTGCTTTATCAACACTGAATGAATTTTCTCGTATCGTATTTTTCCACTGCTCTAATTGATGAGTACGTTTTGAAGCTTCTTGCCAAAAATCATCACTGTCTACATTGCCGTCCCACATTGGAGACAAGGTCAATAATGTGTAATAATCTTTGCCATTAATATCTGTTGTTGCCTTGGTCAGTTTTCGACTTTGTACAACCAAATAAAAACTCAACTCAGCATTGGCGGTAATTTGGTCGTCATTGGATATAGTAAATGTTTTACCTGCTTCATAGTGATCGACAAATAGCTTACCTTGCGGGTTTGTCAGTAAACCACAGGTTGTTTGATATTCACCGGGCTCGAGATCAACGGTCATCTTTTGGTAAAATCCAGGCGCGATATTTTCTCGCTCAGCAACCACTCGCACACCATCTAAAATTTCCCACTCTAAAGCGCGCATGCTCTTATTGGTAATAATAAAACGGTGCTTACCTGGACTGAGGTGTAAATTCATCGGTTCACATTGGCGATCGTTTACCGAAACCTGAACATCATCAATTTGAGCAGCGAAACTTGCTATTGAAGTCAAGCACCCAAACGTCAAAAGAGAAAGTGTAGTAAATTTTGTTAACATGTTTTGCTCACAGTTTGGCTGATATTATATTTATTGGCTAAATCTTGTAGTCAATATGAGCGCAGACAAACAGTCTGCAAATAAGACGAACTTGTCTTTTAAAAATCAGTATCATTACTGTTATTCTAAAAGCTAATTTTCAACCACATTATCGAGGCTTTAACGGATTAATTGGTTAGGTTTTTATTTTTTGTTTTGCATGAATTTTTTATTTAAAGCGCTTTGTCAATGAACAAAACCTCTGTGAGCACGATACTCACAGAGGTTGTTGCTATCTATTAATTTAGCTCCAAGACGCCGCGTAATTGCGATAAATCTTCTGCAAGGACTGTAATAGGGCCTTGTAATGCTTTGCGATCATTCTTTGTCAAATGGTCGTAAGTCTTGTACCCCTCACCTTGTTTATAACGCGCCAGAATGGTATCAACGGTTTTAAAATTTGCTTCTATACGATTTAATAGATCTGGGCTTTCTTGTTTCAAGATGGGCTTAAGCAAGGCGACAATTTTTTTAGAACCATCGACGTTGGCTTGAAAATCCCACAAGTCAGAATGACTATAACGATCTTCTTCTCCGCTGATTTTAGAGGCGGCAACTTCTTCAATAAGACCTGCAGCCCCATCGACGACATCGCTCGCTGGGAAAGCCAAATCGGTCAGACGATTGCTTAACTCGACACTGTCTTGGTAAAGGCGTTCTGCAAGTGATTCCATTCCTTTGGTTGAATTATCAACCCAAAGTGCTTTTTCTAAACGGTGGAAGCCCGTGAAGTTAGGATCATCAACGCCTTGCTCATAATCATCAGCACGAGCATCCATACTAGCATCGAGGTCGGCAAACAGCTCAGCAACCGGTTCTATGCGCTCATAGTGAATACGAGCCGGAGAATATAAACTTTTTGCTTTTGCGACATCGCCCGCTTTAATGGCTTCAGTAAAGGCTTTGGTATCTTTAACATACGCATCGACTTCATCCATTACATACAATTTATACTCAGTCATGGGTTTGGTCAGTTGAGCATGGCTAGATTGTGCTAAAGCAACTTGGCTAAATGCGGCGGTGAGCAGTGTCAGAAAAGTAAGTGAATGTTTCATTGATGATTTCCTTAGTCGGTGATTTTTTTATCAACACATTGATTTTGGCTGTAATAAAACCAAATTAAGGCCGGAACCAAGTAAAGCGCGTACACGCTGACTTCACTGACCGTCGGTGCTTCTTGATAACCCAATAAACCTTCTAAAAGAGTGCCAAATAAAGAATGGGTAGAAAGATATTGACTGAGATTAAAAGCAATAGACTGCCAATGGTTCCATAGACCGGCTTCATGAAAAGCTCGTATCGCACTGGCACTAAGCCCGGCAGCAACGAACAATATAAATACAGAGCTGTATTTAAAAAATGATTTCAGTGGCACTTTTATCGAGCTGTAAAAAAGAAGTAAACCTAAAATAACCGCAGTTGCGATACCGGTTAAGGCACCGATTGGCGCTAGGATACCTACATCTTGAGTGAATGCAGCTAACAAGAAAAAAATAGACTCTAAACCTTCACGTGCCACAGCTAAAAACACCATGATGACGAGGGCGAGACCTTGACCTTGCTTACGCGACAAAGAGTCTTCAATGGCGTTGTGTAAAGTAGCTTTAATATTGCGGCTGGCTTTGCTCATCCAAAGTACCATTGAGGTCAGCATGACAACAGCAATAACGGCGACAATACCTTCAAACAATTCTTGTTGCTGTTGAGGAAATTCACCACTCGATACATGTATGCCCCAACCGAGGAGTGCACAGCCACTGACCGCGAGAACAATCCCAAGCCAAACGAACTTTAGCCATTGAGTCTGATTGGTCTGCTTCAAATATGAAGTGATGAGTACGACGATCAGTGTGGCTTCTAGCGCCTCACGTAACATGATAAGAAAAGGAACAAAAAACATAACCTAGCTTTCGAATGCCAATGAGAATAGTTAGCATTTAATCATTAAGCGTCACCTAGGTCTACGGTGTAATTTTGTATATTTAAAACTTAATACATTCATTTGATAAATATTTAAAAGTAATGTTTAAAAAAGTCATCTAACGTAATTGCTTTGCTAAAGAAATAACCTTGTAAACAGTCGACTCCATGAATAACAAGGAAATCTCGCTGTTGTTCAGTCTCAACACCTTCAGCGACTGTTGGAATATTTAAACGGCGCGTTAAATCCAGCATATTGTGGATAATATGGTTAGACTGACAACTGGTATCAATTAAGTCGACGAAACTTTTGTCGATTTTAATAAAGTCGACGTCGAACAATTGCAAGTAAGTTAAGCTAGAAGTACCGGTGCCAAAATCGTCAATAGAGATACCGACATTATCAGATTTGAGCTGTTGATAATGTTCGAGGATCTCAGGAGTTAGTGTCACTTGTTCCCTTTCTGTCAGCTCGAGAACCAAAGATATCTGTTGTGGGCTAAAGTAACACATAAACTTCTGACACAGTTCAACAATTCGCTGCTCGGTTAATTGTTGCGCTGTAATATTAAACGACAAATGGAAATGATGAAAACGCGAACTGTTTTTGAGACCATATAAGGTAAATTGATCCATTAAATATGCCGTTAGGTCATTACCTGTACCACTTTTTTCCACTAAAGCAATAAACTCATCAGGATAAACCATACCCAATAAAGGGTGTTGCCAACGTACCAAAATTTCACCGCCGTAAACTTTATTCGCCGAATCATGAATCGGTTGAATATACGCTTGAATTTGCTTTAGTCGAATTGCTTTTTTAACCTTTTTAGCCAAGTAATTTGGGCTGTTAAACCAACGATACAATTGAAAACTGATCAATACAGAAGGAATAAAACTCAACGCTAAAAATCCAAACAATGACGTAAAAATAAATTGATAAAAACCAGAGACGGTCACACTGGACTCGATATGAAATGGGTAATTCTGCGATTGATAGATTTTGTTTAAAGTCAAATCTTGACCTTGATAAAGATTAATCATGCTGTCATCGGTCAAGATAATACGGAGTTTGATATAAGCAGGGTTGACTTGGAGTTGTTCTTGTAGAGCAGGCAGTGATAGTTCAAATTGTTGATTATTGTATTGATAAAAAACTGACTTTGATTCCAGTTTACCTGGCCCAATACTCAAATCACTCACGTACAACGACTGATTGTCTATCGCTAAACCGTACCAACCAGTTTGTGAGTCACAACTGCCATCTTGAACGTCAACTTTATATGAGAGCGAACCTGGGATGGTTAATAAATGTCTATTGATATCCGGGATGTAACGCAAACACGTTTCTCTATCACCGATAGGAAAAAGAGTGTTGATATCATGTACTGACGTTAATAAATGCTCGAGATGAGAGAAAACGTTGGCGGTTTCATTATCTCGTTGTTGCTCTAATTTGCCTTTGAGATAGTAAAATGAGCATAAGGACATAATTGCCATTAACACGAGTAAGCATAGCACACTATAAAATATTGAAATTGCTTTATGAAAGTCCTGATATCCGTATCGAGAAACCCCTCTACTCAAGATATTTGTTATGCAACCGCTCACGCTTCACCGGCATTATGAAAGAAAAAATTAATCTAATCATAAAGATAAAACAGTGAGTCGACAACCGGTTTACATAACAATTGGAAAGAGTGACTAACTTATCTTTGAAATTTGGTACTTGTCGAAAAGCACAGCATAGGCATCCTTATCACTGTTAAGTCTAATAGACACCTCCAAAGGGCTGATCGAATTGACTTCCATAAGATACTTCTCCTCGACTATACGCTTGAATTCATCGTCACTTTTAATCTGGTCAAGTGTTGAGATGTAAAAATCAAGCATATCTTGAGAAATGTTAGCCGGAGCCATCAAACCAATCCAACCATTAAGATCTACTCCCTCAACACCATTTTCTTGCAAGGTAGGAATGTCAGGTAACAAACGAGAACGTTGCGCTGAGGTCACCGCGAGCATTCTGAACTGACCAGACTCAATATATGGCTTGGCGATACCGGGAACAAGAAAAGCAGCTGCTAATTCTCCATCGAGTAAATCTTCAACGATTAAACGCATTCCACCGTAATAAACTGAGCGTAAGGCGACTTTCTTCTCACGCGACAAAATTAAACAAGCCAAATGGCTTTCCGAACCGTAAAGCGCTGAGCCAATATCGCGGTACGAGGGATTGTCCCTTATCCATTGCACATAATCGTCAACACTGAGCACATCATCGGGGACATTCGGGCCAACTACCAATGCAAAAGTAAAATCGCCAAATGTTCCAATTGGAGTAAAATCATTGATGGGATCAAACGGAAGAGTCTTATAAAGGGTTGGATATACACTCATCAT
>JBFGYW010000008.1:0-37171 GCA_041587235.1 Vibrio sp. | reverse complement strand
GGTAATTCAATCATTTCACCTTGCATCACGTCCGCTAGGCCGTTGATGCGAATGATACCATCGCTTACCGATACGATAGTACCTTCGTTGCGAGCTTCATTAACAACTTCGAAAGATTCGATACGTTGTTTAATTAGATCGCTAATTTCCGTGGAATTAAGTTGCATGCTCCAATCCCCATTAAGACTGCAATGCATCACCGAGACGATCAAGACGACTGCGTACTGAGTTATCGATGACTAGGTCTCCGGCTCGAATAATAACCCCACCAAGTAGGGCCTCATCTATACTGCAATTCAGCTTGACTTTACGCGCTAAACGCTGCTCCAGTTTGCTTTCAATGTCCACACGTTGTGAGTCAGAAAGTTCAGTTGCCGAGATAACATCAACATCGATGGTTTTCTCATGCTCTTTCTTCAAAGCGATAAATTGCTCGCTGACATCGGGCAAGGCCAATAGACGGCCATTTTCAGCCATTACCTTAATCAGGTTTTGGCCGTGAACATCAAGTTGTTCACCACAAACTGTAATAAATACTTCCGAAGTCTTATCAACTGAACTAGAGCTGGTAAGTATTTGGTGTATTTGGTCGTTTTTCGCGACTTCAGCAGCAAAAAACAGCATTTGAGCCCATTGCTCAATCTGCTCATTTTGCACTGCAAAGTCAAAAGCTGCTTTAGCATAGGGGCGTGCAATAGTAGTCAAATCAGACATAGCGCCCCCCTACTCAAAGTTTTGCAGTAATGTTGTCGAGAATATCTTTGTGTGCATTCTTATCGATAGAACGCTCAAGGATTTTCTCAGCACCAACAACAGCCAGCGTCGCAACTTGTTTACGTAATTCATCACGTACACGGTTGCGTTCTGTTTCAATTTCTGACTCGGCTTGAGCAAGAATCTTAGCGCGTTCCGCTAGGGCTTCTTCACGAGCTTCGTCAACAATTTGAGCTTTGCGTTTGTTTGCTTGCTCAACGATTTCTGTAGCAGTGCGTTTCGCTTCTTTTAGCTGATCAGAAGCATTTTCTTTAGCTAAAGCTAGGTCTTTCTCTGCCCTTTCTGCAGCTTGAAGGCCTTTAGAAATTTCTTTCTGACGCTCTTCAATTGCTGCCATCAATGGTGGCCACACAAACTTCATGCAGAACCACACAAACAGGACAAAGGCAATGGCTTGACCTAGCAGAGTTGCGTTCATATTCACCGCATACTCCTTCTATGTTTGCTGTTAAAAAAAACAATACCTTGATAAGGAACTATTATTATCCGGCAACCGCAAACAACAGATACAGAGCAAGACCTACAGTAATCATAGGAATCGCATCCACAAGACCCATTACGATGAAGAATTGAGTACGTAATACAGGGATTAAATCAGGTTGACGAGCCGCACCTTCCAAGAACTTACCACCAAGTAGTGCGATACCAATCGCAGCACTGACAGCAGCAAGACCAAGCATGATAGCAACAGAAATGTAGATCAGATCCATAATAAAAAACTCCAAGTTTTTGTGTTAAATAATTATTTAATGTTCTTCAGATGCTTGAGATAGATACACTATCGTCAATGTCATAAAGATAAATGCCTGTAAAACGATAACTAAGATGTGGAATATCGCCCAAGGCACAGAAAGAAGCCATTGAGACCACCAAGGCAATAGCCCTGCAATCAAAATGAAAATCAACTCACCTGCATACATGTTACCGAATAAACGCAAGCCTAAAGAGACGGGTTTAGCCAATAACGTTACAGTTTCTAGCACTAGGTTTACCGGAATAAACGCCCAGTGGTTAAAAGGCTGTAATGCCAACTCTTTTGCAAACCCACTTACCCCTTTCATTTTGACGCTGTAACCAATGATGAGGAAGAACACGCCCAATGCCATCGACATGGTAATGTTGACATCCGCCGTTGGAACAACACGAAGGTAAGGAATTCCCAAAAGTGTAGCTGCATGAGGTAGAAAATCGACCGGAATTAGATCCATTAGGTTCATTAGGAAAATCCATACGAATACGGTTAACGCTAATGGCGCTAATAGAGCACTCTTTCCATGAAAAATATCTTTTACTGAGGCATCCACAAACTCAACCAGCATTTCTATAAAGCACTGTAGCTTGCCTGGAACACCGCTCGTCGCCTTTTGGCCTACGCGCTTAAAGAGCCACAAGAATGCACAACCCAATAGGACTGAAACAATCAGTGAGTCAATATTCAATGTCCAGAATCCGCCACCTACTTCTAGGCTTTGCAAATGGTGTGAGATGTACTCCTGAGGAGTTAGTTCACCTGAACCAGCCATTAGATATCCTGTCTAATTACGTTTTAAAAAACTAAATGACGTCACATACTGAACCACTGTCGCCAAACAGAAACAGACGATCATCATACCGTGCGGTAACTCGGTTTCTTCGAGAAGATAAACCAACATTGCCGCTACCATAATGAATCGATACACAGTGCCTAACGATGCCCTCGCTATCGGGCTTTTTACCCGTCTAGAGTGATGGACATAGAGATTAGACAACAGTGCAGGAACGCAATATGCGAGCCCCCCTAGAAGAGCGGAAATTGCACTCTCCTTGCCATACACGAGGCTAACAATGGCTGCCAAAACTGTAAAAAACGCACTTTGCCAAAAAAAAGACAAGAGATACCATTTATTCAACATAGAGAACCATTTATTAACCACGTGCAGATTATACCGTTGACTTTATGTTTTACAATAAAGTCTGACGGTAAATACGAATAGACATTTCAGACCAACATAATGACGAATCAAGTCAAAAAACGCACTTAATCAAGCATTAAAACTCACAAAAACACGCGTTTGGTCACAAAAACACCATTAATCTTGTATTTTTGCTAATTTTTCCAAAATATTTTCTAAATTTTGTTGTTTGTCCAAACTGATGGTGATGGTTGAGCTGCCTTTTTCTGAAACATCTAGAAGCACTTTTGCTTGTAATTTATTTGCTAATTGCGCCGACCAATGCTGAGCCTGTTCCGTTGCCTCGGGCTTGGTCGCTTGAGCCTTTTCTCGCTCCTCTGCGACATCGGGCTGCAATGCCTTCTTCACCGCTTGCTCAGTCTGACGTACTGTCAGGTGCTTAGCGACGACCTGCTTGGCCAACTCAACTTGCGCCTGACCCTCTAGGGCAAGCAGCGCTCTGGCATGGCCCATTTCCATTTGTTTATCCGACACCATGGTTTTGACGTCGTCTTCTAAATGGTTAAGGCGCAATAAGTTTGTCACTCCAGTGCGAGATTTTCCCACAGTGTCCGCCAATTGTTGGTGCGTTAGATCAAACTCTTTCTGTAAACGCGCCAATGCCGTCGCTTCTTCGATCACGTTAAGATCTTCGCGCTGAATATTTTCGATCAACGCCATGGCAATCGCCGCACGATCATCTATCTGCTTGATCACACAAGGTACGGTAGACAACCCCGCGTGTTTAGCAGCGCGCCAACGCCGTTCACCGGCAATAATCTCGTAGCGACCATCGTCACATTGTCTGACCACGATCGGTTGAATCACACCTTGTGATTGAATGGAGGCAGACAGTTCTTCAAGCGCTTGTGAAGACATGCTCTTACGCGGTTGATAAACGCCGGGCTTTAGCTCAGCCACTCGTAACTCAGTGAGCTGACCTTCTGCTGATAAGGCTTCACTCTTGGTCGCCAATTGCTGTTTTTCTCGAGCAAGAGAACTGGTCGATAGTAGAGCATCAAGCCCCTTTCCTAGGCCACGCTTTGACATCTGGCAAATATCCTTAGAACTAAATTAAACAGGCACTTCTTCTCGGCGCAACATTTCACCGGCAAGCGCAAGGTAAGCTTTGGCTCCGGCCGAGTATTTGTCGTAATACATTGCCGGTTTACCGTGGCTTGGCGCTTCTGCCAAGCGAACATTGCGAGGGATCACGGTGCGATAAACTTTATTGCCAAAGTGTTTTTTGAGTTGGTCAGAAACCTCATTAGACAGGCGATTGCGCGGATCAAACATGGTGCGCAGCAAGCCTTCAATTTTGAGGTTTTCATTCACCACAGCAGCGAGTTTGCTAATGGTGTCCATCAGAGCCGTCAGCCCTTCTAATGCAAAGTATTCACATTGCATCGGAACCAGTACCGAGTCCGCGGCCGCCATAGCGTTGATGGTAAGAAGATTGAGAGATGGAGGGCAATCGATAAAAATAAAGTCGTATTGATCGCGATACGTCGCCAAGGCGTTTTTAAGTCTCACTTCACGCGCGAAGACTTCCATCAGCTTTATTTCTGCTGCGGTCACATCGCCATTGGCTGCCACTAAGTCATAACGACCGGTCGTGTCTTGGCAAATGACTTGATCTAATGGTACTTGGTCGACCAACAAATCGTATGCCGTACTGTCGACATCATATTTATCGATGCCGCTGGCCATAGTGGCATTGCCTTGGGGATCCAAGTCAATCACCAATACTCGGCGTTTGGTCGCCGCCATAGAAGCAGCTAAATTCACACATGTTGTGGTTTTTCCCACACCACCTTTTTGGTTGGCTATGGCGACAATTTTTCCCACATTGACCTCGCTACGATTCCTTGTGCGATAAGATAGCTAAGTGGCGTTCTCCGACCAATTGAGGAACGGATAAAACCAAGATATCATCGAGTTGACACCATTCGGGCAATGCCGCTATCTCATCTTGTGGGTGCTGGCCTTTCAAGGCGCAAAACACCCCTCCTACTGATTTTGGTAGATGATGACACCATTCCACCATGTCTGTCATTGACGCAAATGCACGACTTAGAACAGCATCAAATTTTTCTTCCGGTTGATATTCTTCAACACGGCTTTGAACCGGGGTCACGTTGGCTAATCCCAGTTCATGAACAACTTGTTTCAAAAAGCGCACGCGTTTACCTAAGCTATCGAGCAACACAAAACTTTTGGTCGGATTCATGATAGCCAATGGAATACCAGGCAATCCAGGTCCCGTTCCTACATCAATAAAGCGCTGTCCAGGTAAATGCTCACTCACCACTATACTGTCTAAAATGTGTTTGACCAACATTTCCTTTGGATCGCGGACCGAGGTCAAATTATACGCCTTGTTCCACTTATTGAGTAGCATTACGTAAGCAACCAGTTGCTCTTTTTGTAATTCAGACACCACCAGTGATGTCTGAGCTAAAAGTGCGTCTAAATGTTGTCGCAATTCATTCATTAGGCGGCATCCTCGCCTTTTTTCAACAAGCCGTGCTTTTTGAGATGAACCAACAAAATGGAAATTGCCGCCGGAGTCACACCAGAAATGCGCGAGGCGATACCAATGCTTTCGGGTTTGGCGTCGTTGAGTTTGGCCACGACTTCATTCGAGAGGCCTTTCACGTCTTTGTAATCGAGTTCAAACGGCAGCTTGGTCTTTTCGTGACGCAGAGATTTTTCAATCTCGTCTTGCTGACGTTTGATGTAACCTTCGTATTTTACTTGAATTTCAACTTGCTCAGCCGCTTGTTGATCGTCGATCGCAGGTGCAAATGCATCGAGTTCAGTTAACTGTTGGTAGTTAATTTCTGGGCGTCGCAGCAAATCTTCACCACTGGCTTCACGGGCCATTGGCGTTTTCAGTAAGGCATTTAACTGTTCGACCCCTTCAGATTGTGGGTTCATCCAGATATCACGCAGACGTTGGCGCTCTTTCTCGAGGTTTTCCATTTTCTGATTAAAGCGCGCCCAGCGAGCTTCGTTAACTAAGCCCAATTCGTGACCTTTCTCGGTTAAACGCATATCGGCATTGTCTTCGCGTAGCAAGAGACGGAATTCCGCGCGCGAGGTAAACATGCGATACGGTTCTTGTGTGCCCATGGTTGAAAGATCATCGATCAATACGCCCATGTAAGCTTCGTCACGACGCGGGCTCCAACCTTCTTTGTCTTGGCTGTACAAGCTGGCATTGACACCGGCCATTAAACCTTGTGCAGCAGCTTCTTCGTAACCTGTAGTGCCATTAATTTGTCCTGCAAAGAACAAACCTTGAATAAACTTGGTTTCGTAAGTGAGCTTCAAATCACGTGGATCGAAGAAATCGTATTCAATTGCATAGCCAGGGCGAACGATGTGCGCGTTTTCAAAGCCTTTCATTGAGCGGACAATCTGTACTTGCACGTCAAAAGGCAAACTGGTTGAAATACCGTTTGGATATAACTCGTGGGTATTTAGGCCTTCAGGCTCAATAAAGATTTGATGGCTATTTTTGTCCGCAAAGCGCATCACCTTGTCTTCGATTGATGGGCAATAGCGTGGACCAATACCTTCGATCACGCCGGCGTACATCGGACTGCGATCCAAATTTTTTCGGATCACGTCATGCGTGTGATCATTGGTATGAGTGATGTAACACGGAATTTGAGTTGGGTGTTGATTGCGCTCTCCCATAAACGAAAATACCGGCGTTGGATTATCGCCGTGCTGTACCGCCAGTTGTGAGAAATCGACACTGCGCGCATCGATACGAGGAGGCGTACCCGTTTTTAGGCGATCAACGCGAAATGGCAGTTCACGCAAACGATCCGCAAGAGCGATCGACGGAGGATCCCCGGCGCGCCCTCCAGAAAAGTTTTCCATACCAATGTGCAACTTACCGCCAAGGAAAGTGCCTACGGTCAACACCACCGCTTTGGCTTGGAATTTGAGTCCCATTTGAGTAACAACACCGGTCACTTTGCCCTGTTCGACCATCAAGTCATCAGCGGCTTGTTGAAATAACGTCAAATTTGGGGTGTTTTCAAGGGCATTGCGAACATACGCTTTGTACAAAGCGCGGTCAGCTTGTGCGCGTGTGGCACGTACCGCAGGACCTTTTGAAGCGTTGAGTGTTCTAAATTGAATACCTGCGTGATCAATGGCTTCGGCCATCAAACCGCCCAGTGCATCGACTTCTTTGACCAAGTGACCTTTGCCAATGCCCCCAATGGCTGGGTTGCATGACATTTGTCCTAACGTGTCAATGTTGTGAGTCAGCAACAGGGTTTTTTGACCTGTGCGTGCAGATGCGAGTGCGGCTTCCGTTCCTGCGTGACCGCCACCAACGACAATGACGTCAAATTTTTCATGATAAAGCATGGACCGACCTCAGGTATTCAGTGAAAAGGAGACTTAAAATTAAGGAGCATTATTTTACCCTCTTTGACCGGTTGTGAACATGCTTTTCTTTGAGCAATTTTTCTTTATCAAGCCAGACTAAATATATATAAGATCTATATAGAGATCTTTTATTAGATCTACTATTAGGATCGCCTGTTTCTGTGGATAACTAGAAAATGATCAAGCAGATCATGGATCTTTTTGCGATCAGATCATGTGATCATCCTTGGATCAGATCGAGGATTAGCTGGGATCAAAATGGGCACTTATACACAGGCGCTGGTAAGGTATAAAGTTATTATATGGATAACTATAGCTTAACCACTGGATCTTTTATGTTTTATCCACAGACTGTTTGCTGCTTTTTTATACAGAAATGACAAAAAAAGAGCTGTGATCACACAGCTCTTGAGGATGAGGTTATTGTCATTCATTCATTTTATGTGTGATGATCACGATCGAAAGAGATGCTGGTGGTCTAAAAACCAAAGATCGACAGCATCTTCCGGAACGGGGAAGCTTTGCACATCGACGGTGAAACAGTCGGTTAATGGAGTTGCTCCTATGTCCTCAAGCAGATCGTAAGCATGCAGCCCGGCTTGGCAGAAGGTGTCGTAACTAGAGTCACCTATTGCAATCACGGCAAAACGAACATCAGCCATTTTTGGCGGTGTATTTTGCAGCGCTTGAATGAAAGGTTGAATGTTATCTGGGTAGTCACCCGCTCCGTGTGTTGACGTAATGACTAACCAGATCCCCGAGTTTTTGATGTCACTCAGTGTCGGTTCATTGTGGATTTGAGTTTCTAAACCGAGTGAATTTAGTTGATCACTAAGGTGATCGCCGACGTATTCAGCGCTGCCTAGGGTACTGCCTGTGATGATTTGGATCATGGTTGTTTCCTTTGCTAAAAACAGCACGGTCTTTGCCGTGTTTAGAGGTTAAAGATTGATTTTCTGCTACACATTATTTTTCCGTTATACCAATCTAACTCGTTATGCGCCAAGTTATTTTTAAAGCGACTATCTTCCTTTTGATCAGATTGAGACAGCCTGCAATATCGAGAGATAGGTATGATAAGAGCACAGTGACGGACTGTGAGCGGTTCGAGTATAAAAAAGCCCTCGTATCACCTTGTGCACAAAAAAGTGCTGAGAGGCGATTGAGGGCGATATTATCAGAGAGTGAGGTTAAGGCTCATTGGCGACTGATTAAATGGACCACTTCAGCCTTATTGCTTATACCAAGTGTTTATTTTCCGATACAGAACGATGAGAATATACGGCCTAGCAGATCATCTGAGCTAAACTCACCTGTGATCTCATTTAACGATTGCTGAGCAATGCGAAGCTCTTCTGCCAAGATTTCACCCGCCATATAACCTTCGAGTTGATCTTGGCCAATAGCTAAGTGCTGCGCCGCTTGTTCAAGTGCCGCCAAATGACGACGACGCGCCATAAAGCCACTCTCGTGATTGCCTGTAAAGCCCATACACGCTTTCAAGTGTTCTCTGAGCGCATCGACACCTTGACCGGTTTTAGCAGACAAACGAATCAAAGTCCGCTGTTGTTGTTCTGTTAATCCCAGTTGTTCTTGAGTTTGATCGACTTTGTTGCGAATGATGGTCAGCCCCATACTGTCCGGCAGGCGGTCGATAAAGTCTGGCCAGATTTCGCGTGGGTCCGTGGCATCTGTGGTGGTGCCATCGACCATAAACAAGACGCGATCGGCCTGACGGATTTCTTCCCAAGCGCGCTCAATACCAATTTTTTCGACTTCATCAGCGGCTTCTCGTAGCCCTGCGGTATCGATAATGTGCAGCGGCATGCCATCGATGTGAATGTGTTCGCGCAATACATCGCGTGTGGTGCCGGCAATGTCGGTGACAATCGCCGACTCTTTACCCGACAGCGCATTGAGCAAACTCGATTTACCGGCGTTAGGGCGACCGGCAATCACCACTTTCATTCCTTCACGCATAATGGCGCCTTGATTGGCTTCTTTGCGCACGGCGGCAAGGTTATCTATGATGGTTTGCAAATCACCTGCGACTTTACCATCGGCGAGAAAGTCGATTTCTTCTTCAGGAAAGTCAATGGCCGCTTCGACGTAAATGCGCAAATGAATCAGAGATTCAACCAAGGTGTTGATTCGTTGTGAAAATTGGCCTTGTAACGACTGTAGTGCTGATTTTGCCGCCTGCTCTGAAGTGGCATCAATTAAATCGGCAATCGCTTCAGCTTGGGTTAAATCCATCTTGTCGTTGAGAAAAGCACGCTCTGAAAACTCACCAGGACGCGCGGCACGGACACCGGGCACCAGCAAAATACGACGAATGAGCATGTCTAACACGACCGGTCCGCCATGCCCTTGGAGTTCAAGGACGTCTTCGCCAGTAAACGAGTGTGGGTTAGGGAAGAACAAAGCAATACCTTGGTCTAGCTCTGTGCCATCGTGATCTTTAAATGGCAAATACTCAGCGTAACGCGGTTTGAGAGATTTACCGGTGACTTGTAGGGCGACCTCTTTCGCCAAAGGTCCAGAAACGCGGATAATACCCACGCCTCCACGACCTGGAGCTGTCGCTTGAGCGACAATGGTATCAGTAGTCATGTGTGGCCATAGATTGGTAAAGTTTGATTTATTGTAAACACTGGACAACAAAAAGGCGACCATTTGGCCGCCTTTGTCGTTATGATGATATCAACGCCTATTTCGAGCGGCTGTGTAAGCCTTTTTTCTCGAGTGATTTGTAGATGATCATTTGCTGAGAAAGTGTCACTAAGTTAGACACCAACCAGTACAGTACGAGACCTGCTGGGAAGAACAAGAAGAAGGCCGTGAAAATCACCGGCATAAACATCATTATCTTCTGTTGCATTGGGTCGGTCACGGCACTCGGGCTCATTTTCTGTAGTAAGAACATACTCGCACCCATCAAAATCGGTAGGATGAAGTAAGGGTCTTGGGCAGAAAGGTCGTGGATCCACAACATAAACGGCGCGTGACGCAATTCAACCGACTCCATCAACGCCCAGTAAAGCGAGATGAAAATAGGCATTTGCAGCAAGATAGGCAAACAGCCGCCAAGCGGGTTCACTTTCTCTGCTTTGTAGAGGGCCATCATTTCTTGGCTCATGCGTTGACGGTCATCGCCGATACGCTCACGCATTGCTTGCAGTTTAGGTTGCAGCATACGCATTTTGGCCATTGAGGTGTATTGCGCCTTGGTCAGTGGGTACATTGCACCGCGAACCACGAAGGTCAACAGGATAATTGCAAAGCCCCAGTTAGAGATAATGTACTCGTGGATCAAAGACAACAAGGTGTGTAGCGGTTTCGCAATAAACCACAACCAACCATAATCGACGACGAGGTCTAGATTAGGCGCGACAGCAGCCATTTGATCTTGCAATTTAGGACCAACCCACAGCGTCGCCGTAAATTGGGTTTCTTGACCGTTGGCAATGGTTTTGTTCGGCTCGCGCACACCCATGTCACCGTAGTTACCTACAACACGGCTGTAAATTTTTGTGCCTTCTGCGTCGCGAGGAATCCAAGCCGTTGCAAAGTAGTGTTGGATCATCGCCACCCAACCTTCACCGTTGGTCAGGTTTTTCGACAGGTTCGACTCTTTCATTTTGTCAAAGCTGTACTTGGTGTAACGGGTGTTTTCGTCTGAGTAAGCACCGCCGCGATAAGTTGGCATGGTAATGCTGCCACCATCGTCAAGCAGGTTTTGACGCAAGTGAGCGTACATGCCTAAAGTGGCGTTGCTGCCCGATTGGTTGTCGATGTTGTAAACGACGTCCATGGCGTAGCTGCCGCGTTTCAAAATAAAGGTCTTAGTGTAAGTAATACCATTGTTTTGATACGTCATCGGAATGCGCAACTCATCTTGACCATCGGTCAATTGGAAGCTAGTCGCGGAGGTGGTATACACCGGGCGCTGACCACTAGAGTCGATGCCTTGTGGACCAATCAAACCGCTTTGCGCAATGAATTTGTGTCCAGGTGTGTCTTTTAACAGCGCGAAAGGTTCTGCTGAGTTAAGTTCTTTTGAGTATTGATTCAGATCGGCTGCCACGACGTCACCGCCAGTGGTATCGATAGACAGAGTCAACACATCCGTTTTGACTGAAATCAGTTGACCTTCGGCTTGGCTTCCGTTGGAAGTGGCGGCCAGTTCATCATCGATATCTGATGAGGTTGATTGTGCTGTGTTGCTTGTACTTGCCTGTTCTATCGCTTGAGGAGCAGGGTTCTTTTCTGTTTGCCATTGCTGGAAAAGTAGAAAGGAAACCACGGCCAAAGCGATCAACAGGAGATTACGTTGAGAATCCATCGTTATTTATCTCTGTCTTGTTTTTGGACTGGTGGAACGGGGTCGAATCCCCCATCGTTCAAAGGATGGCATTTTAATAGACGTTTGCCAGATAACCAACACCCTTTTACAAAACCGTGAGCTTTCAACGCTTCTATGGCGTATCGAGAGCAGGTTGGTGTAAAACGACAGCGAGGTCCAATCAGTGGGCTGATAAACCAACGATATAGATAGATAAGTCCAATGACTAACCGCGCGATGGGCGAGGGCGAGACAGGCGATGCCATAATTTATCAAACAATTGAAATAATTCCTCATTGCTTAAATCTTGTGCGCTTTTCTTGGCAATCACAACAAAATCTTTGTGAGCAAGTTTGTGCTGATTTAAGCGGAAACTCTCTCTTGCAATCCGTTTGAAGCGATTGCGACCCACCGCGGTTTTGATTTGCTTTTTGGGGACAGCAAGTCCTAAGCGAGGATGAGAAAGGGAGTTATCACGAGCAATAATAGTGAAATGGGGTGAGCCAGCTCGGTGAGCTTGCTGGAAGACATGTTGATAATGTTCGGGAGTTAACAAACGTAACTCCCGATTAAACGCGTACGTGTTCAAAATAAGCTAATGATTATTTTGAAAGGCGAGCACGGCCTTTAGCACGGCGAGCGTTAATTACTTTACGACCGTTCTTAGTCGCCATGCGTGCACGGAAACCGTGAGTACGCTTGCGCTTTAGAACTGAAGGTTGAAAAGTGCGTTTCATGATTAATACCTTTTACTGATCAGTAGTTTTAGGTCAATGTTAACCCGGCGTGGGCAACGTGATACAGGCGAATTTCGTCACCTGACGGCCGACGCCTCTCAACAAAGAGGCGGAATTGTAATCACATGTGCTTTGAGTGTCAATCTCTAAGCGGACTTCAATTCCGGTCGGCAGATTATACTGAGTGTGAATAAAATCTCAAGGATCAAAGGATCCTTTACTCACCACTCACTTGATTTAAGAATTTTTTCAAACGAGGATCTTGTGGACGGTCGAAAATATCCTGTGGAGAACCCTGTTCAACGATCGTGCCTTCGGCCATGAACAGCACGCGATCCGCCACTTCACGAGCAAATTGCATTTCGTGCGTGACCACCAGCATGGTTTGTTGCTCTTTGGCTAAGCGCTTCATCAACGCGAGGACTTCGCCCACCCATTCTGGATCCAACGCCGATGTTGGCTCATCAAACAACAATAGGTCTGGTTTGAGCGCCATAGCACGGCCAATGCCAACCCGCTGTTGTTGCCCCCCAGAAAGTGAGGCGGGGTATTGATCTGCTTTGTCGCCCAGTCCGATGCTGTTGAGAATATCCAATGCCGCAGTATAGGCTTGGTCTTTTTTCCAACCTTTTACGGTGATCAAACCCTCGGCAATATTTTGTTTAGCAGTCAGATGAGCAAATAACGCATAGTTCTGGAATACAAAGCCGGTCTTACGGCGCAGAGCTAAAATGTCAGTTTTCTTCGGGTTGTCAACCGACACGTCGACCTCACCAATGCGAATACGGCCTTTATTGGCGTGCTCTAAAAAGTTAATACAGCGCAGCAGAGTGGATTTACCTGTACCACTTGAACCAATAACAACGATGATCTCACCTTGTTGAATGTCTAAATCAACGCCTTTGAGTACTTCGCTGTCGCCAAAACGTTTGTGAATATTAGAAAGTGTAATCATCGTTCGTATGCCTTGTTCAGTTTAACTTCCGCCCAGGTTTGAATGCGAGTTAAGATCAATACTAATACCCAATAGATAAGGGCTACGGCTAAGAAAGCTTCGAAAAAACGGAAACTGGACGACGCCTCCATTTGCGCTTTTGCCATGATTTCTGGTACCCCAAGGGTAAAGGCAAGTGAAGTAGACTTAATCATATCGATAAAGTAATTCATCAACGATGGCAAAGCGATACGGCTTGCTTGCGGTAAAATAATACGGCGCATGGCTTGGCGAGTGGTCATACCAATCGACAAACTGGCTTCCATTTGGCTGCGGTCGATACCGAGGATAGAGGCGCGGATAGTTTCGGCCATATACGCTGAAAAGTGCAAGGTCAGGCCGAGTACTGTCGCACTCATGCCGTCAAGGCCAACCATGATTGGAAAAATTTGTGGTAAACCGTAGTAAAAAAGAAACAGCTGAACTAATAAAGGCGTGCCGCGGAAAAAGCTGATGTAAAGTTGAAAAAGCTGATCTAGGACCGGAACTTTAAATACCCTGATATTGGCGATAATCACCGAGAGAATGATGGAGAAAATCATTCCCCAGCAGGCGAGTTGCATGGTGGTGCCGAGGTATTTCAGCAATATGGGGGTTAACCCCAGCATGTATTGAAAATCAAATCCCATAGTCTGTCTTCTTTTGGCTTTATTAGTATGATTTTTGTTGGTTATCTCATGATGAATAATGAAATAAACCCACGATCCTGGCGAAGGACCGTGGGCTTTTAGTCTTCCACGGGGTTAAACGAGATTAGCGTTTGGTAATATCGATGTTAAACCACTTTTGTGAAATTTGACCCAGTGTGCCATCTGCACGCATAGATGCAAGGGCTTTGTTGACCTGCTGTTGCAGCGTTTTGCCCTTTTCGTTATTCACAAATGGCCAAGCGTTTTCAATCGTTTCAAAAGGCTTGCCAGCAATTTGTAGTGGTAGGCCAGATTTATCGATCACTTCAAGGATTGATAAGCGATCCATGATAAAGGCATCAGCACGGCCTAGCGCCACATCGTGTTCAAAGCCAGAATCGTAAGACTTGATGTTGATTTCGTTGTTTGCGTCGTGTTTGCGCAGCAATTCTTCAAAGTTAGAGCCTAAGTTAACGGCAACGGTTTTGCCTTTTAAGTCATCTAAAGAGTGGATGCTGTCGTTGCCTTTACGTACGCCGATGGTGGCGCCATCAATTACGTAAGGATCAGAGAAAAGGTATTTTTTCTGACGCGCGTCAGTAATGGTGATCTGGTTTGAAATCGTGTCGATACGACCGGTTTCTAGCAGGCCAAACAAGCCAGAGAAGTTTGACGTAACAAATTTCACGTCGTAATCGTTACGCTTGGCAATTTCATTCCACAAATCCACTTCAAAGCCTTGCAACTCATCATTTTTTACAAAGGTGAATGGGAAGTAACGACCCGACATGCCGACCTTGACTTCGGTTGCAGCTTGTACCGCTGTTGTTGCGGCTAGGGTCAGTGCAAATGCCACTGAAAGGCCTTTAAACCAGTTTTTCATTGTGTCCACTCCTGAATAATTTTGAGAAATTCTACTGTTTAATTCGTTAATAGCATAAATAACTTGTTGTTATTAACCATAACTACTTTTTGTAGTATTGGGGATAACTTTTGGCAAACAAAGTGACTAAATGAAGGCTTTTAGTAAAAGGTGTGAGTAAAAGGCGCAAAAACTGTGTTGATCTTCAAAAGTCAAGCAGAATTCTTGTGAATAACTTAGATCTTATTCACTTGATCGAGGATCTAGCTCTGGCGATCTTGGTTATCAACAGGTAAAATTGCTCTCTTTCCTATCTTCATTATCTCATGGGGGCTATGTGTCATCTTCGCTTTGGTTGCAGTGCTTGCAACAACTACAAGAAGAGCTACCAGCTACAGTATTTAGTATGTGGGTACGTCCGTTACAAGCGGAGTTAAATGACAATACACTCACCTTGTTTGCACCTAACCGGTTTGTTTTGGATTGGGTGAGAGATAAATACTTACACAGCATCAATCGCATGCTGCAAGACCACTGTGGTAACGATATCCCCAATCTGCGTTTTGAAGTGGGTAGCCGCCCGGTCGCCGCTCAGCCAAAACCGCAAAGAACACCAGCGGACGTGGCTGCGGAGTCTTCGGCACCAGCGCAATTGCAAGCGCGTAAACCGATCCACAAAACGTGGGAAAGTGATGTGCCGGCTGCGGCGGATCTCAATCACCGATCAAACGTGAACCCGAAACACAAGTTCGTCAACTTTGTTGAAGGTAAATCGAACCAGCTCGGTTTAGCGGCTGCGAGACAAGTCTCTGATAACCCTGGCGCGGCCTACAACCCGCTGTTTTTGTACGGTGGGACAGGCTTAGGTAAAACCCACTTGCTGCACGCGGTTGGCAATGCGATTGTCGATAACAAGCCCAATGCCAAAGTGGTCTACATGCACTCAGAGCGCTTTGTACAAGACATGGTTAAAGCGCTACAAAATAACGCGATTGAGGAATTTAAACGCTACTACCGCAGCGTCGATGCATTGTTGATCGATGACATTCAATTTTTTGCTAACAAAGAGCGCTCTCAAGAAGAGTTCTTCCATACGTTTAATGCGTTATTAGAAGGCAATCAGCAAATCATCCTGACCTCAGACCGCTATCCCAAAGAAATCAATGGCGTGGAAGACCGGCTAAAATCTCGTTTCGGTTGGGGATTAACCGTGGCCATTGAGCCTCCAGAATTGGAGACCCGCGTTGCCATTTTGATGAAAAAAGCGGAAGACCATCAAATTCACCTCGCTGATGAAGTGGCGTTTTTCATTGCTAAGCGTTTGCGTTCTAACGTGCGTGAACTCGAAGGGGCTTTGAACCGCGTAATAGCCAATGCTAACTTCACCGGCCGGGCGATCACTATAGATTTTGTGCGTGAAGCCCTGCGCGATTTGTTGGCACTACAAGAAAAACTGGTGACCATTGATAACATTCAGAAAACAGTGGCAGAATACTACAAAATTAAAGTCGCCGACTTGCTTTCCAAACGTCGTTCTCGCTCTGTGGCCAGGCCAAGGCAGCTAGCGATGGCTCTGGCGAAAGAGTTAACCAACCACAGTTTGCCGGAAATTGGCGATGCGTTTGGCGGTCGCGACCACACCACGGTATTGCACGCCTGTCGTAAAATTGAACAGTTGCGTGAAGAAAGCCACGATATTAAAGAAGATTACTCTAACCTTATCCGCACTCTTTCTTCGTAATGGGAAAGAAGGGAAGTGTGAGAGGCGAATGAGTGTGAGACACATGCTATGAACTTTTCGATTGAACGCAGTCAGCTGCTAAAGCCATTACAACAAATTTCTGGTGTTTTGGGTGGGCGTCCTACGTTGCCAATTTTGGGCAATTTATTGATCGTCGTTGAAGGCAACCAATTGTCTTTGACCGCCACCGACCTCGAAGTTGAAATGATTGGCCGCTTAGAATTAAGTGGTGAGGTTGAGCCTGGGCAAGTGACCGTGCCATCGCGCAAATTTCTCGATATTTGTCGCGGATTGCCCGATGACGCCGTGATTCAATTCTCACATCAAGACGATCGCGTTACGGTGCGCTCTGGCCGTAGTCGCTTTACTTTAGCGACCTTGCCAGCGGCGGATTTCCCCAACATCGAAGATTGGCAGAGCGACATTGAGCTCGTACTGACTCAGTCTGAGTTGCGTCGCATTATTGAAAAAACGCAATTTTCGATGGCCAATCAAGATGTGCGCTACTATCTCAACGGAATGCTGTTTGAGGTTGAAGACAACATCCTAAAATCGGTCGCGACCGATGGTCACCGCATGGCCGTCAGTCAAGCAGAGATTGATGGCAACTTTGAACGTCAGCAAATCATCTTGCCGAGAAAAGGCGTGCTGGAGTTAATGAAGTTGCTCGACGTGCCTGACGCCACAGTGACGTTGCAAATTGGTCAATCGAATGTGCGTGCCCAGGTGAATCATTTCGTCTTCACCTCAAAATTGGTGGATGGTCGCTTCCCAGATTATCGTCGCGTCTTGCCAAAAGAGACCAATAAAACCTTGTTGGCCGATGGTGAGATCTTGCGTCAGTCGTTAGCCCGTGCTGCCATTCTTTCTAATGAAAAATTTCGCGGTGTACGAGTCAACTTGGCTGACAATCAAATGCGTGTCACGGCGAATAACCCTGAGCAAGAAGAAGCGGAAGAGGTTATCGACGTCGAATATCAAGGTGACCCGATTGAAATTGGCTTCAACGTGAGCTACTTGTTAGACATTCTCAACACCTTGCGTTGTGAGCAAGTGCGCTTTTCTATGACAGACGCTAACGCGAGCACCTTAGTTGAAAACGTCGCTGACGAACAATGTATGTACGTTGTTATGCCCATTCGTCTGTAACTGCAAGCGTTATTAATGGCGATAAAACGGCTCCTCATTCAGCAATTTCGCAATATTAAAGCCTGTGATCTTCAGCCATCACCAGGCTTTAACTTTCTTATTGGCCCGAATGGCAGTGGCAAAACCAGTGTTTTAGAGGCCATTTATTTGCTCGGTCACGGACGCTCCTTTAAAAGTAACTTAACCAGTCGCATCATCTCTCATCAATGTGATGAGTTGTTTATTCACGGCCGTTTATCGGTGCAACCCCCGTGGTCAGTGACTAAGACATCCACGGTAGAGACGGATGAACTGGCTCCGTCGTCGGCTTCTGCTGCTCATTTAGTCAATGAATCGGCACCGTCATTTGACCTTACTTGTGAACCCCAAGGCTTAGACGCTGGCAGTGATAGTGACGATGAGGTGACTCGTGATGATAGCGAGTCGTCAAGTGGGGCTGTGGTTCGAACGGGGTTAGCACCCACTTTGGCTCAAATAGAAATGCCGATTGGCCTGAATAAAAAAAGAGATGGTACGACTCAGATTAAAATCAGCGGTCAATCTGGGCAAAAAATGGCTCAGTTAGCGGATATTTTGCCACTGCAACTCATCCATACGGAAGGGTTTGAGCTGGTGACTGAGGGGCCTAAGTTACGACGCGCGTTTATCGACTGGGGCGTTTTTCACACCCAGCCGCAATTTTTTGATGCGTGGGGGCGTTTTAAGCGCCTGAACAAACAGCGCAATGCTCTGCTTAAAAACGCGCGCAGTTACCGCGAACTCAGTTACTGGGACCGTGAGTTAGCCGAATTGGCCGAACAGATCAGTCAATGGCGGGCGGCATATCTCGAGGGGTTTATCGAGCAAGCGTTGACGTTATGCGCCGGATTTTTACCTGAGTATGAGATGAGCTTTTCCTTTTCTCGTGGTTGGGATAAAGACACAGATTATGCCGAGCTATTGGCGGATAATTTTGAACGCGACCAAAACATGGGCTACACGGTGAGTGGTCCGAATAAAGCGGATTTACGCATCAAAGCCAATGGCACCCCTGCGGAAGATATTTTATCGCGTGGGCAATTAAAATTACTGGTCTGCGCTTTGCGCGTGGCCCAAGGACAACATTTAAGCAGTGTGACTGAAAAGCGCTGTATATATTTAATCGATGATTTTGCCTCTGAGCTCGACAGCACTCGACGCCAGCGTTTAGCCGAGTGTTTTAAGCAGATGCAAACTCAAGTTTTTGTTAGCTCTATTACCCAAGCGCAAATTTCTGACATGATCATGCCAAATAGCAAGATGTTTTATGTCGAACATGGCACAATAGAGCAAGGATAAATAGTGAGAGAGTAACTCATGTCTGAAAATTACGATTCATCGAGTATTAAGGTACTGAAGGGCTTGGATGCGGTTCGCAAGCGTCCGGGAATGTACATCGGCGACACGGATGATGGCACCGGTCTGCACCATATGGTTTTTGAGGTCGTAGATAACTCAATTGATGAAGCGTTAGCCGGTCATTGTAAAGATATTATCGTGACCATACATGAGGATAACTCTGTGTCGGTCAGCGATGACGGCCGTGGTATCCCAACCGAACTCCACCCAGAAGAACAAGTCTCAGCGGCAGAAGTCATCATGACGGTACTGCATGCGGGCGGTAAGTTCGACGATAACTCTTATAAAGTGTCCGGTGGTTTGCACGGGGTAGGGGTATCGGTGGTGAACGCTCTGTCTGAGAAAGTCGAGCTAACCATTCATCGCGGTGGCCACATTCACTCGCAAACCTACCGTCACGGTGAGCCTCAAGCGCCGTTGTCTGTGGTTGGCGATACTGAAAAAACTGGGACTCGAATTCGCTTTTGGCCAAGTGCAGAAACCTTCTCGCAAACTGAGTTTCACTACGAAATTTTGGCTAAGCGCTTACGCGAACTGTCCTTCCTAAACTCTGGTGTTTCGATTAAGTTGATCGATGAGCGCGAGAAAGATAAGTCGGATCACTTCATGTATGAAGGCGGTATCCGCGCGTTCGTTAACCACTTGAACAAAAACAAAACTTCGATTCACGACAAGGTTTTTCACTTTGATTTCCAACGCGAAGACGGCATTGGTGTCGAAGTGGCGATGCAGTGGAACGACGGCTTCCAAGAAAACATTTACTGTTTTACCAACAACATCCCACAGCGCGATGGCGGTACCCACTTAGCGGGTTTCCGTGCGGCCTTGACCCGTACTTTGAACAACTACATGGACAAAGAAGGGTATTCGAAAAAAGCCAAGACCGCGACTTCTGGCGATGATGCTCGTGAAGGTTTGACCGCTGTCGTATCGGTTAAAGTTCCCGATCCTAAGTTCTCAAGCCAAACGAAAGACAAACTGGTGTCTTCAGAAGTGAAATCGGCAGTTGAATCGTCGATGGGTGAAAAGCTGTCGGATTTCTTGGCAGAGCACCCGAATGAAGCCAAAATTGTTTGTGGCAAAATTATCGATGCAGCAAGAGCGCGTGAAGCGGCGCGTAAAGCCCGAGAGATGACTCGTCGCAAAGGTGCTCTCGACTTGGCTGGCTTACCGGGTAAGTTGGCGGACTGCCAAGAAAAAGATCCAGCACTGTCTGAACTCTATATTGTGGAGGGTGACTCAGCAGGTGGCTCGGCAAAACAAGGTCGCAACCGCAAAAACCAAGCTATCTTGCCACTCAAAGGTAAAATTTTGAATGTTGAGAAGGCGCGCTTTGACAAGATGCTGTCTTCGCAAGAAGTGGCGACTTTGATTACCGCTTTAGGTTGTGGTATCGGCCGCGATGAATACAACCCTGATAAATTGCGTTACCACAACATCATCATCATGACCGATGCGGATGTCGATGGTTCTCACATTCGTACCTTGCTGCTGACTTTCTTCTACCGTCAAATGCCGGAGCTTATCGAACGCGGCTATGTGTACATTGCTCAGCCACCGTTGTACAAAGTGAAAAAAGGCAAGCAAGAGCAATACATCAAAGATGAAGAGGCGATGAACCAATATCAAATCTCCATCGCTTTAGACGGAGCGGCATTGCACGTCAATCCCGACGCGCCAGCCATGTCTGGTGCCTCGTTAGAAGCCTTAGTGCAACAATACAATTCTGGTATCAAGCTAGTTGAGTACATGAGCCGTCGTTACCCCTATGGCATGATGTATGAAATGATCAATTTGCCGCGTTTGACCGCCGAAGATTGTCACGATGTTGAAAAAGTGCGTCAGTGGGGTGAGTCGTTGGTATCGAAACTCAATGCCAAGACATCGGGGATCAGCGAATATCGACTAGAGATTGAACAGCACCAAGAGCTCAACCTTAATGTGCCTAAAATTAAAGTGCGCACTCATGGGGTTGAACACGAATACTTGCTCAGCGTGGATTTCATTAATTCGCGTGAATACGGTCGCCTTGCTTCACTTTCTGAATCCCTAGACGGTCTGCTTGAAGAAGGGGCTTACATCCAACGTGGTGAGCGCAAGCAAGCAGTGAGTACTTTTGAAGATGCACTGAATTGGTTGCTCAAAGAGTCTCAACGCGGTTTGAGTCGTCAACGCTACAAAGGTTTGGGTGAGATGAACCCTGATCAATTATGGGAAACGACCATGGACCCAGACACGCGTCGTATGATGCAAGTGACGATTGAAGACGCCGTTGGTGCAGACGAGTTGTTTACGACTCTGATGGGCGATCAAGTTGAGCCTCGTCGTGCCTTCATCGAGAAAAATGCCTTACAGGTTGCCAACCTCGACGTTTAGTTTTTACGGTTGTCGGTTCTCATTGAAAAAAAAGCCACTAGCGGAGTGGCTTTTTTTATAAAAAAATACTTATATCCCTTGAAAGCATAAAAAAAGACCTCACATATTAACTGTAAGGCGCCGTAAGGGCCTTTTCAGGAAAAAATGACTTTTTAAACTAAGCCTGGATTACGTCTTAATAGAGTAACACCAGCGCTCCTTAATTGCTCCGAGTGTGTCAATTAAGGCTATTGCTTAATGATGAGGATAGCACGATGAGAACATTAGATTTTACGCCACTATACCGCAATGCAATCGGCTTTGACCGTTTAGTGAATTTGATGGAAAACCAAGCAACAGCGAAAAGCCAAGGCTACCCACCGTACAATATCGAGCAGCAAGAAGAACACAAGTACCGCATTACGATGGCTGTGGCGGGGTTTGCTGAGCAAGATATCGACATCACCCAAAATGAGAACATGCTAATCGTACGTGGTGAGCGTCAAGCTGAAGACAATAAAAACTACATTTATCAAGGTATTGCCGAGCGTGACTTTGAACGTAAATTCCAATTGGCGGATTACGTGAAAGTGCTCAATGCAGTGATGGAAAATGGCCTGTTGCACATTGATCTCGAAAGAGAGGTGCCTGAAGCGATGCAACCGCGTAAGATCAGTATCCAACGCAACCGCTGATCTCCATCCTGGCGATATAATACGAGAGACTCTTTTCTCTCGGTGAAGAAAAACCCGCGTTTGCTCTGCAGACGCGGGTTTTTTCATCGCAATCCAGTCTGTATTTTAAAATACTTATGTGAATTTGCGACAATTATTGCGCATTTGCGTAAGCCTTGATGACTTCTTGCGCAATAATATCAATACCTTGCTGCATTTTCTCATCATCTTGAACATAGTTCATTCGCAGACATTGATGAGCGTGCTGCCAATCTTCTTCCTGACCGATAAAGAAATACTCACCCGGGACAATCAATACCCCCCGCGACTTGAGCCTTTGGTAAAGCTCCATGGTCGTAATCGGCAATTCATCAAACCATAACCACAAGAAAATCGCCCCTTCTGGCTTATGGATTTTAAACCTGTCATCGCTGATCGCACTTTGCAGTAATTCCACCGCGCGCTGGGCTTTTTGTTGGTAGAAGGGTTTGACAACTTGGTTGCTCAAGCGCAGTAAATCGCCATTTTCAATCATGTGATGAGCGAGTGCGGGGCCGATACTGCCCGGTGCCAAATTGACGATACCGCTCATATTGGTCAATGCCTGGGTAATGGTTTCATTGGCGATGATGATACCGCAGCGCAATCCGGGTAAGCCGAGTTTTGACAGGCTCATACACAAAATGGTGTTGTCGTTCCAAAACGGTTTTACATCTTCAAAGATGATATTGGGGAACGGCAAACCGTAGGCATTATCAATGATTAACGGAATGTTATTGTCGCGTGCTAATTGATCGAGTTTCATGATTTCATCGTCTGTGAGCACGTTACCCGTTGGGTTGGTAGGTCGCGAAGCACAAATTGCGGCGATCGAATCATCAATTTTCAGCTTTGAAAAATCAACGTGGTATTTAAATAAACGATTGTTGAGTTGTTCTATTCCTGGTCGGTATGAATGAAAAACATCGTCATCGATACCGGCATCGCCATAGCCAATGTATTCCGGAGCAATCGGCAAGAGAATTTTCTTGTGGCTGCCGTCGCTTTGTTCTCCTGCCAGTAAGTTGAACAACTGGAAAAATCCGCTCTGACTGCCATTGGTCAGGGTGATGTTTTTTTCACTGATCGGCCAGTCGTAAGTATCGCGCAACAGTTGGGCAAGCGATTTGAGAAAACTGTCTTTGCCCTGTGGGCCATCGTAGTTGGCCATCGCTGATATCAGTTCGCCGCTGTTGAGCATGTCGTGGCTGGCTTGCTTGAAATAGTGAAGCATTGGCTCAATCGCTGCGGGGTTACCGCCACCGAGCATGATGGCACCTGGGGTCCTTAGGCCATCGTTTAAGTCATCCATTAACTGAGTGATCCCGGAATAGCGATTGAATTTTTCACCGAATTTTGAAAACTGCATGGGATAGTACCTAGTTTGACTGTCGGAGTTGACCGGCGACAAAGTCACGGTCAAATGTGTTGCGGTGTGGTTTGTTATACGATATGCGTTGTGTGAGCCTATCGAATAAAGCCCAGCGATGGCTGGGCTTATCCCACGATTTCGATTACTTTTGCAGTAATGAAATGTCTGCGATTTCTAAGAAAAGATTGCGCAGTTTATTGAGTAACGTCAGGCGGTTTTGTTTCAGTGCTGCGTCATCAGCCATTACCATGACATTGTCAAAGAAAGCGTCGACGGGCTCTTTGAGCTCAGCAAGCTGTGATAGGGCGGCTTGGTAGTTACCTGTAGCAAAGGCCGGCTCAAGGGCTTCGCTGAGGACTTCAACGTGCTGTGCTAATGCTTTTTCTGCGTCTTCTTGCAACAAGGCCAGGTCGATTTCAGCGGCCAATTCACCGTCGAATTTCGCCAAGATGTTACCAACGCGCTTATTCGCTGCCGCGAGCGATTCGGCGGCCTCGAGGTCGCGGAAATGCGACACCGCTTTCACTCGTTGATCAAAATCAGCAGGTTTGGTTGGGCGACGTGCCAACACCGCTTGGATGATATCAATGCTAAAGCCTTCGTCTTGATACCAAGCGCGGAAACGACCGAGCATAAATTCAATGACGTCGTGTTCTACGTTTTCGTTAGTGAGACGGTCGTCAAATAGGCTGGCGGCTTTGGCAACTAAATCACTGAGATCTAATGAATAACCGTATTCAACAATAATGCGTAGGACACCGAGCGACGCGCGGCGAAGGGCAAAGGGATCGGAACCTTTTGGCGCTTGGCCAATACCAAAGATACCCACGATAGTATCAAGCTTATCCGCCATAGACAGAGCACTGGATACGCCGTGGCTTGGCAATTCGTCACCTGCAAAACGCGGCATGTATTGCTCGTTTAGCGCAATGGCAACGGCCTCGTCTTCCCCATCATGACGAGCGTAGTGCATCCCCATAACGCCTTGAGTGTCGGTAAACTCGAATACCATCGAGGTCATCAAGTCACATTTGGCCAATTGGCTGGCGCGGCGAGATTGCTCAACGTTGGCGTCAATTTTCTCAGCGATGTAGGCCGCCAGTTCAGTAATGCGATCGGTCTTGTCTTTGATGGTACCGAGTTGCTTTTGGAAGACCGCTTGATCCAATTCTGGAAGACGGTCAATCAGTGGGCGTTTGCGGTCGGTATTAAAGAAGAACTCTGCATCGGCAAGGCGTGGGCGTACTACTTTTTCATTGCCTTCAATGACGTGACGAGGCTCTTTGGACTCAATGTTCGAGACAAAGATGAAGTTAGGAAGCAATTTCTTGTTGTCGTCGTAAACCGGGAAGTACTTCTGATCGCCTTTCATGGTGTACACCAAGGCTTCCGCGGGAACTTTGAGAAACTCTTCTTCGAATTTTGCCGTCAGAACGACAGGCCACTCAACCAAAGAGGTCACTTCTTCAACTAAGTCGTCGTCGAGGTCGGCCTTTCCGCCCACCGCTTGAGCGGCTTTTTGAGCGTCGGCAATAATAATGGCTTTACGCGCTTCGTAATCGGCCATCACTTTACCGCGTTCTTCTAAGAGTGCTGGGTATTGTTCAGCCGAGGTAATTTCAAAGCTCGATTCACCCATAAAGCGGTGACCGCGAAGAGTGCGAGCACTGTCGACGCCTAAAATCGTGCCAGGGATGAGCTCATCGCCAAGTAACACGGTTAGGGTTTTGACTGGGCGGATAAATTGCGTGTCTTTATCGCCCCAACGCATGGGTTTCGCAATCGGTAAGTTAGCCAATGCTTGTGCGGCGAGTTCGACTAAAATCTCACGCGCATTTTGCCCTTTGACTTCTTGCTTAAACAGCAGCCATTCACCTTTGTCGGTTACTAGTCGCTCAGCTTGGTCAACGGTAATACCATTGCCTCGAGCCCAACCTTGCGCCGCTTTAGTGGGTTCGCCATTGTCATCAAAAGCAACAGCAATTGCCGGGCCGCGTTTTTCGACGACTTTATCGGCTTGTGCTTCGGCCAAGTTGTGTACGCGCAGAGCCAAGCGGCGCGGCGCGGCATACCATTTGATCTCGTCAAATTCGAGAGCGGCTTTGTCGAGCTCAGTGCGAAAGTTGTCAGCGAACGCTTGTGCTAACGTGCGTAGTTGAGTGGGTGGCAGCTCTTCCGTACCCAGCTCGATTAGAAATTCTTTTGCCATCTTATTTCTCCTCGTCCTTCTTGAGCATTGGGAAACCGAGCGCCTCGCGAGAAGCGTAATAAGCTTCGGCGACGGACTTGGTCAAGTTGCGGATACGCAAGATATAACGCTGACGCTCTGTGACCGAAATCGCTTTGCGCGCATCAAGAAGGTTAAAGGCGTGTCCTGCTTTGAGAATTCGCTCATAAGCGGGGAGTGGCAGAGGGCTTTCCAGCGACAACAGGTGCTGACATTCTTTTTCGCATTGATCAAAGAAAGTGAAAAGGAAATCAACATCAGCGTGCTCGAAGTTGTAAGTGGATTGTTCAACTTCGTTTTGGTGAAAAATATCGCCGTAAGTCACTTTGCCTAACGGGCCATCGGTCCACACTAGGTCGTAAACAGAATCGACACCTTGAATGTACATCGCGAGGCGTTCGATACCGTAGGTAATTTCACCGGTGACCGGCTTACACTCTAGGCCACCGACTTGTTGGAAGTAAGTGAACTGAGTGACTTCCATACCGTTGAGCCAGACTTCCCAGCCCAGGCCCCATGCGCCCAGAGTCGGGTTTTCCCAGTTGTCTTCAACAAAGCGGATATCGTGCACACCTGGGTCGATGCCTAATACTTCTAGAGAGCCGAGGTAGAGCTCTTGAATGTTGTCCGGTGATGGCTTGATGATCACCTGGAATTGGTAGTAGTGCTGAAGGCGGTTGGGGTTTTCACCGTAACGGCCGTCGGTTGGGCGGCGAGAAGGTTGTACGTAAGCGGTGGCAATTGGCTCTGGCCCGATCGCTCGCAAGCACGTCATTGGATGCGAAGTACCGGCACCCACTTCCATATCGAGAGGTTGAACAATGGTACAGCCTTGTTGGGCCCAATAATCCTGCAGCGCGAGGATCATACCCTGAAAGGTTTTGATATCGTATTTTTGCATAGTCAGGTTCGCGCGATTCTTTTTTGTATGAATGAAAATAATAACATCCCAGTATACCGAGATATTGTGAAAGCGAGTAGTGGGTAAAGCGATTAATTGTTGCACTTATTAGTGAATTTATCGCCAGCAGTGCGATTCGTCAGTAAGGCGTGAATAAAAAAGCGTACTGGCATCCTTAAAGCTCTGTGTTGGGACAAAGCACAAGACGAATTGATAGCGCAATTAGCCTAGCTGTGATGTGGCTTCGGGTTTGTTGACGGAGAGCGTGGTAGTTTCTCGGTGAACATCTTTCTATTATGAGGTGAGCTATGTTGGCACGATATGCGGCAATGACCGCAAAGAGTCAGAGTTATTTGTACACGTTTGGCCTGGGACTGACACTGCTGGGAATGGCGTTAACCGATATGTGGCTGCCTATGGTCGCTGGGGCAATCATCATGATGGGGTTAATGGTTGAAGCCTGGGTTCGAGTGGCTTACATCGAGCCGATGCAGCAGCGTCTCGATTCGCTGCACCAGCAGGTTGAGCAGTTGATGCGTAATCCCCCATCGCGTTAGCCTGAAGCAAGGTTAACGATGGGCCTCAGCGAACGTTGCTCAGTGAACTACAGCCCTTTTCTGATCACAAAGACGTAGGGCAATTGCTCGGTTTGTGACTCGAGTAATTGGTGGTCCATAAAGCGACAAAAGCTTGGAATATCTCGTGCGGTTGATGGATCGTCGGCACTCATCCACAAGACTTCTCCTTCTTGCATGTTACGGATGGTTTTTCTGACCATCATCACAGGCTCTGGGCAGCGAAGCCCTTCAGCAGACAGCGTTTTATCGGCGTTTTCTTGAGTAAAGTTCATCAGTAGTCAAACAGTAAGACAAAAAAGGAATGATACGTCGGTAGAGAAATTATGCAATATCGCTTGGCAAAAAGGCGGAATTGTTCTAGGTTGTTGGCAAAGGATTAACCAATCGATGAGGTAAAGGATGACCCATATCGATCGTTTAACGATTTATTCCGTGCTGTGTTTTATCACCGCATGCTCACTGTTTATTGTACCGATGAGCGGGGTATTCGCCCTGCCGATGATCGGATTGTTGGCCGCCATTATTGGTATTTTAGTGGAAATGCACGATTGGCCTGGTTGGGAGTGTTAAGTTCAGTACCGCTCATTGCGCTCGGTTTTAAATGTGAGTTACCACTCTTTTCCGTTTAGGTGCTTAATTAATTCGGTGCTTCATTTTTGAGATGCTGCAATTTCAAAATGAAGGTACTTGACTTTCAAGTCGCGTCTGGGGCGATGTACTCAGTAAAGCGCAAGGTGTGTTGGCGTCAACTCTGATGCCAATAAGGCCTTTTGGTTTCATAGGTGCTCAACCTGTGTCGGGTGATAGCGAAATTAGGTGTTTGGCGTTTTTTCCTCTACTCTATCGGCTCTTTGGCTGCGATTGTTCAAGGGTATGCAGATGGAAATAGAAGAGGTTTATCGCCGTGATCTCAATTTACTGGTGGCACTGCGCGTATTGATTGAAGAGGGCAGTGTTAGCCGCGCCGCGACACGCTTAAATCTGAGTCAATCAGCGATGAGCCGTGTATTGGCTCGTCTACGGGTGTTACTCGATGACCCGCTCTTTACTCGCAATGGTCATCGTTTGATGCCAACCGAAAAAGCGCAGCAGATCAATCGTCAACTTTCCGCCCCTTTAGAGGCGCTTAAACAGGTTCTCTCCCCGCAAGATTTCGATATTACCCAATATCAAGATACCTTTACTGTGGCCACTACCGATTATGCCATGCAAACCATCATGCCGTTTTCTCTGAGTCAGATTCAGCGTAATGCTCCGCAAGCGTCGTTCGAGTTTGTCCCATTAGACCAAGAACGTTTGGCCGACCAACTCAATCTTGAACAAGTGGATTTGGCGATTGGTCGGGTGCCATCGCTGCCAGCGCCTTTGCGCCATCAAGTGCTAGGTAAGGTTGGCGTCTCTTGTTTGGTCTCTCGCTCACACCCCTGTGCGCAAAAAGAGCTGAGTTTAGATGATTACCTGTCTTACCCTCATGCCATAATTGCCATCAGCGAAGGGGTTAATGGCATGCTCAATGAGGCATTAGCCGCTTATAAAAAGCGCAATGTGGTGTTAAAAGCGTATTATCTGCAAGCCGCGGTGGCTCTTTTTGATAACTTGCCTTTAATTGTGACTGTGCCCGCGGACCTTGCCTATTTATTGGCTCAGGATTACGATTTAGTGGTAAAACCGCTGCCGTTTCACTTTGCTCCTTTTGATTATTCAATGATCTGGCATGCGCGTCGCGATCACTCGCCGGCGCAGGTGTGGTTAAGAGAAAGTATTGAAAAAGAGTGGGGGCGACTGATGGCGCGAAGGCAACAACTCGGACTCAATGAGACTCATTTCAGCAAGTAGCGGGTCACCTTAGCGGATTAAAAAACTCGAAACAGCACGGGAAAAGTAACGACCATCATCTCCGGATGTCAGCTAGGTGGATACGAGCGGCGCTGCGCGAGTTTATGGGTGGCTTATCGCTTTTGCGGCAAGCCACACCAAACGTTATCGGTTGGACCTTAAAGCTTGACTACCACACGGCCTGTGAGCTGACCATCGATTAAGGTTTGCGCGTACTGCGGTGCTTGTTCCAGCTCAATTTCATGACACGCTTGCTGGTAATGGCTTTCTGGCAGTAATTCGGCGAGCTTATTCCAAGCTTGCTCACGCTGCTCTAGTGGGCAGTAAACGGAATCAACCCCTTGCAAACGTACATTGCGCAAAATGAAGGGCATCACGGTTGTAGGTAGGTCAAAACCACCGGCTAAACCACAAGCTGCGACGGTGGCACCGTATTGCATTTGACTGAGAAGTTTTGCTAACACCTTGCTGCCCACCGTATCGATCGCACCGGCCCACAGCTGTTTTTCCAATGGGCGAGCGTCATCGCTCAATTCACTTCGGTCAATGACTTGGCTTGCACCACGTTGCTCTAACCAAGCGCGATTTTGCTCGGCACGCCCGGTGACGGCCGTTACGTCAAAGCCAAGTTGAGAGAGTAAGCTGATGGCCACTGACCCAACGCCACCACTGGCTCCCGTGACGAGGATAGGGCCAGATTGAGGGGTGATATTGGCATCGAGCAAGGCTTGAACACACAGCATTGCCGTTAGGCCTGCGGTACCGATTTTCATGGTTTGCTGCAAACTCAGCCCCTGTGGTAAAGGCACTAACCAATCGGCTTTAAGGCGGGCTTTTTCTGCTAAACCACCCCAATGGGTTTCACCGACGCCCCAACCGGTTAACACAACTTTATCCCCGGTGTTAAAACGCTCGTTTTGTGATTCGAGCACAGTACCTGCTAAATCAATACCTGGCACCATAGGGAATTGACGCACGATCTTACCGGTTCCGGTAATTGCCATGCCATCTTTATAGTTCAGTGAGGAGTATTCAACGGCAACCGTCACATCGCCTTCAGGCAATTGTTGTTCATCGATAGACTCAATATTGGCCAACGTTTTTTTGTCTTGCTGCGTGAGCAAAAGCGCTCTAAACATAGTGATCTCCAAATTTAAGGTTGTCATTGGGACGTCTAGAACAGTGTAATCGCGTTACAGGTATGATTAAAATGAAAAGATATCATTATTACTATGCGTCTTGTACATAATAAAACCTCAAAACAATGAGAGGGCTCACTGCCTTGAGGTTGGGTATGAGTACTAATTGACTCTCCCATAAAGTCAAAGTGGCCGAACTTGTACTGGCAAAGTTCAGTTGTACTGGTAAAGCCCTGTTGTTGGTCAGTCTTGTGATTGATAAACGACCACCGATTGAGCCAGTCTTTCGGCTTATCAATAAAAGTCCGCGCATAAAGCACAGACGATTGGCCAATCGCGCCCACTGACCAAGAAGCACCACTTATATTTATGTATCCTTTTTTATTCGACGCGTTCAAAGACCGTCGCGATACCTTGTCCCAAACCGATACACATTGTCGCCAATCCTAAAGACTTGTCTTTGTTCTGCATCAAGTGCAACAGAGTTGTGGAAATTCGAGTACCCGAGCAGCCCAATGGGTGGCCAAGTGCAATCGCTCCCCCATTGAGGTTCACTTTGTCTTGCCAGTTGTCTTTCAAGCCCAGGGCATTGATGCAAGGAAGCGATTGAGCGGCAAAGGCTTCGTTGAGTTCGAAGATCTCGATGTCCTCGACCGACAGTTTTGCCCGTTTTAGCGCTTTTAAGCTGGCAGGAACAGGACCAAATCCCATGGTTGATGGATCGCAACCGGCCACGGCCATTGAACGGATTCTGGCCATGATAGGCACCCCAAGTTGTTTGGCTTTTTCTTCGCTCATGATCAGCATGGCACTGGCACCATCAGACAGCGCGGATGACGTACCCGCGGTAACAGTGCCATTGACCGGATCAAAGACAGGCTTGAGACTGGCTAGGCCTTCTAGAGAAGTCTCAGGACGAATGACTTCGTCTTGGCGTACTTGAATCAATTCACCGAGGTTGTTGTGCCCTTCAACCGCGAGGATCTCAGCGTCAAACAGGCCGTTTTGTTGCGCTTGGTAAGCATTGTGGTGGGAGCGCACTGCAAAAGCGTCTTGTTGTTCGCGGCCAATGTCATGTCCGCGGGCCAGCATTTCTGCGGTTAATCCCATCATACCGGCAGCTTGCGCGACATAGCGTGATAGCCCTGGATGAAAGTCGACGCCGTGATTCATCGGTACGTGCCCCATGTGCTCAACGCCACCGACTAAGCAGATGTCTGCATCGCCAACCATGATGGCACGGGCGCCGTCGTGCAGCGCCTGCATCGACGAGCCACACAAGCGGTTGACCGTCACCGCGGCAACGGTTTTAGGCAGTCCTGCCAACAAAGCTGCGTTTCTAGCAATGTTAAAGCCCTGTTCCAGCGTTTGCTGTACACATCCCCAATAGATATCTTCAATTTCTGTGGCTTCGACTTGTGGGTGCTTTTCGAGTAATCCTTGCATCAAACGCGCCGATAAATCTTCCGCGCGAGTAAATTGAAAGACGCCGCCTTTAGAGCGTCCCATCGGTGTGCGAAGGCAATCGACAATAACGACATTTTGCATTTTTTATCCCTCTCTAAAGTGCGCTGTTCGGTTGTTGTGCGTAGAATGTTTGCTGCTCTGCTTGCATCTTGTAGAGCAGTTCAGGGACGCGATACAAGGGGCCGAGATCTTGGTATCGAGAGGCCATTTCAATGTAATTTTCAATACCGAGTTCATCGAGATAACGGCAGACGCCGCCTCTAAACGGTGGAAAGCCTAGCCCGTACACTAAGGCGATGTCCGCCTCTTGTGGTGAGGCGATAATCCCTTGCTCTAAGCACAACACCACTTCGTTGATCATGGGGATCATCATGCGCTCAAGGATTTCTTGTTTCGATGGCGCTTCGGTCTCAGAGTGCTGAAGCTGATCCAATAGAGGTGAGATATCTTCGCTGCCGGCTTTGACTAAGCGACCTTTTTTGTCTTTTTGATAGCGATAGAAGCCCGCGCCACTTTTTTGCCCCAAGCGGTTTTGCTGGTGCATCGCGCCGATCAGATCTTTATCTGGGATCTGCATGCGCTCAGGGAAACCTTGTGCCATGACGTGCTGTGCGTGATTGGCCGTGTCTATGCCGACCACATCGAGCAGGTAGGCGGGCCCCATTGGCCAACCAAATTGCTTTTCCATCACCTTATCGATAGTGACAAAATCAGCCCCGTCGCCAATCAATAAACCAAAGCCCATAAAATAAGGGAACAGGACGCGGTTAACGAAAAAGCCCGGACAATCATTGACCACGATTGGAGTTTTACCCAGTTGAGAAGCGTACACCACCACTTTATTGATGGTGTCGTCGCTGGTGTGTTCACCGCGAATAATTTCTACTAATGGCATCTTATGCACAGGGTTAAAGAAGTGCATACCACAAAAGCGCGTCTTATTCTTGAGTGCTTTTGCGAGGTGATTAATTGGAATGGTCGAGGTATTGGAGGTCAAAATCGTCTCGTCACTGACTTGTTGTTCTATATCAGCGAGTACTGACTGTTTTACCTCCGGGTTTTCGACCACGGCTTCGACCACCATATCGACTTGCCCAAATGCACTGTAGTCTAACGTCGGCTGAATGGCACTGGCTTGCTTGGCCATGGTTTTTGCATCCAAGCGTCCGCGTTGCGCTTTTTTGTTGAGCAAATTGATGGCTTCATCCATACCGAGTTCTAATGCGGCTTGTCGCACGTCTTTCATGATAACGGGTAAGCCTTTACTCGCTGCTTGGTATGCAATCCCTCCACCCATAATTCCCGCGCCAATCACCGCAGGGCGCTGTGTTGACGAGGCGAGTTTGGCCGCGCCTTTGGTTTGCGCTTTCACGTATTGATCGTTGAGGAAAATGCCGACTAAAGCCCGTGCTTGCGGGGTTTGTGTCAGCTCGGAAAATAGCTGCCTTTCAATGTCTAGCGCGACGTTGCGACTGTGTTGATGGCCTTGCTCGATGGCCGTGACCGCTTTTAGTGGTGCGGGGTAGTGTGGTCCGGCTTTTTGCATCACTAGCCCTTTGGCGGTATTGAAACTCATTGCGGCTTCAATTGGGCTTAGTTCGAGTTTGGCCGTTTTCTTCGCGCGGCGTTTTTGCCAGTCTATTTGGCCGTTGATGGCGTCTTTTAGCAGGGATAAACCACTGGCTTGTAGGGTTTCATCGCTGACAACGGCATCGACTAAACCTAGGGCCATGGCTTCTTTGCCACGGCATTGCTTGCCCTGGGTAATCAAGGTCATGGCGTTATCGGCGCCGATCAGTCTTGGTAAGCGAACGCAGCCGCCAAAGCCTGGCATGATACCGAGGCGAGTTTCGGGTAAACCAATTTGCACCGATTGAGCGGCAATGCGCAAGTCGCAAGCAAGTACGCATTCACACCCACCGCCAAGGGCGTGGCCTGCAATGGCGGCCACGGTGGGGTAAGGCAGATCTTCTAAGCGGTTAAAAATGTCATTGGCGTAACGCAGCCAGTTATTAAGCGCTTCTGCAGGCAGTGCGAAGAGTTCAAAAAACTCAGTGATATCGGCACCGACAATAAAAGACGATTTATTGGAGGTGAGGATTAAACCGCAAATATTGGGCGTCTTAGCGAGCGTTGTTAGACCTTCGTCAAGAGATTCGAGTGTCGCTCTATCTAGCTTATTAACCGAGCCGGGATTGCAAAATTGTAATTCTGCGATGCCATCTTGGTGTTGTTGTATTGTTAGTGTAGGGGATTGGTAAATCATGTTTATCTCCAAATCGGCTGTCGCTCAGGAAAAGGATTTTATCTGGTTAGACCAGTTGATTTAGTGTGGTCTTACGGAACAAAAAAAACAACACATTTAAGCAACATTTTATTAACAATGTGCACTGGCTCAGATCTCCGCTTGCTTTTATTTATCCTGTGCTACAATTGTCGGTTTGCGACAACATTGGCTTTCACTGATGAATACACAGCCCTACTTGATCCCTCTTGAGCCGGTGGTGACTCAAGAAGAAATAAAAAAGAGTTTGTTCATTACTTATCTCGCGCATACTCCGAGCCATGACAGCGCGAAAGCGTTTATCGAGAAAATCAAACACAAGCACAATGACGCAAGACACAATTGCTGGGCTTATGTGGCGGGCCGTCCACAGGATTCGTTATTGTGGGGTTTTAGCGATGACGGCGAGCCCTCAGGGACGGCAGGCAAGCCAATTTTAGCTCAGCTTAGTGGCTCTGGCGTCGGGGAGTTGTGCGCTGTGGTGACGCGTTACTACGGTGGGATCCGCCTGGGAACGGGAGGGCTGGTGAAAGCGTATGGCGGTGGCGTATCACAAGCGCTGAAACAGCTGAAAACCGTAGAGAAAAAGATAACGACTTTGTTAACCTTGCGGTTAGACTATAGCTTGGTTCCTTTGGTACAGTCGATTATGGCCCAATATCAAGCGGTGGAACAACAGGCGAACTACGGTGCTGATGTCAACTTTGTGATTGAAATCGAACAACAACAAGTTGATGAGTTTACCCAAGTGGTGATCAATAAAACCAGTGCTAAAGTGGTGGTTACTCCATTGGATTTGAATTCCATAGATTGAATTACAAGGACGTCATCAAGACATGCAATTTCGCTCGATCATTCGCATTGTAGGCCTACTACTTGCCTTATTTAGCCTTTCAATGTTAGTGCCTTCTCTGGTCGCACTGATTTATCGCGACGGTGCGGGTGTCGCTTTTGTCAGCACCTTCTTTGTATTGATTGCTTGTGGTTTTTTGTGCTGGTTTCCCAATCGCCGCTGTAAGCACGAACTCAAAGCAAGAGATGGTTTTTTAATTGTTGTGCTATTTTGGACCGTACTAGGCAGTGCGGGCTCCCTGCCCTTTTTGTTAGCCGAACAGCCAGATGTGTCGGTGACCGATGCTTTCTTTGAATCTTTTTCTGCGTTAACGACAACCGGGGCCACTGTATTGGTAGGGTTAGACGGGCTCCCCAAAGCCATTCTTTTCTATCGTCAGTTATTGCAGTGGTTTGGCGGTATGGGGATCATTGTTTTGGCGGTCGCCATTTTACCGGTTCTTGGTATCGGGGGGATGCAGCTCTACCGCGCAGAGATCCCTGGCCCAGTAAAAGACAGTAAAATGACCCCGCGTATTGCCGAAACGGCGAAAGCGCTTTGGTATATTTACCTCGGCCTTACGGTGTTATGTGCTTTGGCTTTTTGGCTGGCTGGGATGTCGGTGTTTGATGCCATCAGTCACAGCTTTTCGACCATCGCTATTGGTGGATTCTCAACACACGATGCGAGCATGGGCTATTTTGATAGTTTTGCCATTAATATGATTACGGTGGTGTTCTTACTCATTTCTGCTTGTAATTACTCGCTGCACTTCGCGGCTTTCTCCAATGGTGGTGTACACCCTAAGTACTATTGGCGCGACCCTGAATTTCGCGCGTTTATGTTTATTCAGTTGGCGGTCTTTTTGGTGTGCTTTTTGGTTTTGCTATCCAATGTGAGTGTCGGACAAAGTTGGTTTGACACTTTTGACCAAGCGTTATTTCAAAGCGTCTCCATTTCAACGACCGCTGGCTTTACCACTTCGGGGTTTTATGAGTGGCCGCTGTTTTTACCTGTTCTCTTGTTATTCGCCTCGTTTATCGGCGGCTGCGGCGGATCGGCAGGAGGCGGTATGAAAGTGATCCGAATTTTACTGTTGACCCTACAAGGGGCACGTGAAATGAAGCGCTTAGTTCACCCAAGGGCTGTTTATACCATTAAAATTGGTGGGGCCGCACTGCCACAACGCGTAGTTGATGCGGTGTGGGGCTTTTTTTCCGCTTACGCGTTGGTGTTTGTTGTCTGTATGCTCGCCTTGATTGCCACGGGCATGGACGAACTTAGTGCCTTTTCTGCCGTTGCTGCTACCTTGAATAACTTGGGCCCAGGTCTAGAAGAGGTCGCGGTCCATTTTGCCAATGTGAACGATACGGCGAAATGGGTGCTGGTGGTCTCTATGTTATTTGGCCGTCTTGAGGTCTTTACTTTACTGATACTCTTGACGCCGACCTTTTGGCGCAATTAGGCATGGAGTGAGGGCCAACTTCATTTCTCTTTATACATTTATAGACCTACAAAGGCGGTACCATGAAAAAAGCGATCTTGCTTTACTCATCACGAGAAGGACAAACGACAAAGATTTTGCAGTTTATCGCGACAAAAATGTCGGGCTATCAATGTGAGCTGCTTGACTTACATCATATCGGTAGCGACATAGCATGGGCGGATTACGATAAAATTATGGTGGCTGCCTCTATACGCTACGGCAAATTTAATCCCAAGCTGTATCACTTTATCGAGCAGCACCACAACGTGTTGAGTGAGCGCCGCGCTGTGTTTGTTTGTGTCAATTTAACCGCGCGTAAAGAAGAGGAAGGCAAAGATACGCCAGAAGGCAGTGCCTATGTGCAAACTTTTCTAAAACGATCTCAGTGGCAGCCGCAAAGTATTGGCGTATTTGCTGGGGCGCTGCAATATCCTAAATATCGTTGGTTTGACCGCATCATGATTCGATTCATTATGTCGATGACTGGCGGAGAAACCGATACGAGTAAACCCTTCGTCGAATATACGAACTGGAATAAAGTAGAAAAGTTCGCTTTATCCTTCGCTCAAGACTAGTTTTTCGTATGGCTTTTGAGCACTTCGATGTGCTTTTGACCATTTGGCTCAAAAAGTCGAAGAAAAGTGCATTTTGTACTTGCTAACTTGCTGCTCTTCCCTATAATGCGCACTCACTGACACGGTAAAGCGAGATGCTTAATTACCTAATCAGGTTGACGGTTTGAGAGTGATTTGCTCTTGAGAAAAAAGTTTCAAAAAAGTGTTTGACACAGAAACTTAAATCGCTAAAATAGCCGTCCACTTCAAGGGAAAGCCCTGAAGTAAAGCTCTTTAACAATTTAAACACTATCAATCTGTGTGGGCACTCGTCGATGATAATCAATAGATTCTTAGGAATCACATTGGTTTCAATGAACTGAGTGACCAAACGAGTCGAAAGACTTGGCACAGTCAATTCATTATCGTTCTGTTGGAACGATAATAGCTTTAAAATTACTTAGTGATTTTGAAG
>JBFGYW010000007.1:0-37504 GCA_041587235.1 Vibrio sp. | reverse complement strand
TGACATTTCTGAGTATTTCGGACGTGAAACAGCTCGCATGGTTGTTCGTCAACCGTTAGAGTTAGTTGAAATGTTAGAAAAATTTGACTTTAACATCTCTGTAGTAGGTGGTGGTATTTCTGGTCAAGCGGGTGCGATTCGTCACGGTATCACTCGTGCTCTTATGGAGTATGATGAGTCTCTACGTCCAGCACTACGTGCAGCGGGTTATGTAACTCGTGATGCTCGTCGCGTTGAGCGTAAGAAAGTTGGTCTACGTAAAGCACGTCGTCGTCCACAGTTCTCAAAACGTTAATCTTCGCGATTTGCGTTTCAACCTTTTGGGTTGTGGTTCAAAAGCTCGGCATACGCCGGGCTTTTTTATTGCCTGTAATTCAAGCCCTTCTTTACATCGTAAGCGCTCGGTTTTTACTCGTGCTCACAACGGCTGTCACCTTTTAGTTTATGTTTTTTGCGCGTCACGTACTGCGTCAAACACTGTTTGTGTGTTGATGTCAAGTCAAATGGCATTTCAGTATCAGGTTGTTGTGGCTTGTTGAGCATGAAATATGCTATTATTACTGGCTAAAATAAAATAATTTTTTGGAAGGTTTACTTCCAATTCTAAAGTGTGTTCTGGAGGGCTCCATGGCGATTGCTGCCAATAAACGTTCTGTTATGACTCTATTTTCAAGTGCGACGGATTTATACAGCCATCAGGTTCGCATTGTACTGGCGGAAAAAGGGGTCAGTGTTGAGGTTGAATTAACCGAACAGGGTCAACTTCCTGCTGAGTTGAAACCCGGTAACCCATACGGCTCTATCCCGACCTTAGTTGATCGCGAGTTGATGCTTTACGATTCAAAAATCATCATGGAATACTTGGACGAGCGTTTCCCTCATCCACCTTTGATGCCCGTTTACCCTGTTGCCCGTGGTAACAGCCGTAAAATGATGTACCGCATCGAGCGCGATTGGTACAAGTTGGCGTATGCCATTGAGCAAGGTTCAATGGAAGAAGCAGATCAGGCTCGTGCCCAATTGCGTGAAGAGCTGATTGGTTTAGAGCCGGTATTCAAAGAGTACGAATACTTTATGAGTGAAGAGTTTAGCTTAGTCGATTGTTTCCTCGCTCCTCTGTTGTGGCGTTTACCTGAATACGGTATCGATTTGCCTACCGCGAGTGCAAAAGAAATCAAGAACTACATGAACCGCGTTTTTGACCGCGATTCATTTTTGGCTTCATTGACTGAAGCTGAACGTGAAATGCGTTTAATGCGCTAAGCGCGACTTGGGATTATGGATATAGAAAACATGACACCACGACGTCCGTATATGCTCAGAGCGTATTACGATTGGCTCGTGGATAATGATTTAACACCTCACTTGGTAGTTCAAGCAACCTTACCAGGTGTACGAGTGCCAGAAGAGTTTGTTCAAGATGGACAAATTGTGCTCAACATTGCCCCTCGCGCAGTGGGCAATTTAGAGCTTGGCAACGACACCATCAGCTTTAACGCTCGTTTTGGTGGTCGCCCACATAATGTGATTGTTCCTATGTATGCCATTCAAGCGATTTACGCTCGTGAAAATGGCGCAGGCACCATGTTTGAACCAGAAGATGCTTACCTCGATATTGAGGAAGGCTTGATCGATAGCCTACTCGAAGACGAGTCGCCAAGTGTGAACCTAACGGTTACTGACGGCGATGTTCCCGATGACAGTGAGCCGCCGACAGAGCCACCGAAAAAAGGCAAACCTAGCCTACGTGTGGTGAAGTAATCTCCTTAAAAAACAGCACATTCCGTGCTGTTTTTTTTACCGTCAAGCACCTTAAGTTACCACCTCTTAAGTGACTGTCCTATAGTGAGCTCTTTGTCTGATAAATAGAGCGAAATGGCTGTCCTTGCTGTCCATTGACGCTTGGCTACTTAGTTCAACTTGGCTACTTAGTTCAACTTGGGTACTTAGGTTTAAAAAAGCCACTGCGGGTCGGGCAGTGGCTTATTGAGTTGATGGTATTATTGGTACGTAAAAATTTGTACTTCTTGATCCGGGCTGTCAGCCTGTTCATCGGTTTCGGCAGGCGCTTGCTCTAAGGCAGGATCACCGGAGGCTGGTTGCGCGGCTTTGAGCTGCTCAATCGGTACCGCTTCGGCTTCTCCGTATTGGAACGCGCGCACCACTTTGTTGACCCCGGAAACATTGCGAGCAATATCGGTGGCAATTTGCGCTTGTTGCTCTGTCACGTAGCCAAACAGGTAGACTTCGTTATCTTCTGTGATCACTCTGACTCTTACGCCGTTTAATTGCGAGTTGGTCAGCAGCTGAGATTTGATCTTGGTGGTTATCCAGGTGTCTTCACTGATGCCTGATAAAGGTAAGGGAGCTTGGATTTTCAGTTCATTATTGAGCTTTTTAACCCCGGAAAGTTCGCGAACCTTGTTGCCAATCTCTTGTTTGAGCGCTTGAGTCGGCGCTTGGCCGAGCAAGACCACATTGCCTTGATAAGACGCCGCCACTAAGCGAACTTTGTAGTTATATGGCGCTTTGTTGCCAATTGCGACAATATCGAGCTCGAGGTTTTTATCTTGCCAAATTTCTTGTGTGGTGCGTTTATCGGTCACCACGTTGACCGTAGTGGCCGCACCGGCGAGAAATAACCCAGCACAACCGGTAAGGTGTAGACTCAATAAAATAGCTGCGAAAAAGCGCCACATAGTTAATCCTCGTGTGTTGGAAAGAGAACTTGGTCTATCAAGTCACACAAGCAGTGCAAGGTGACCATTTGAACTTCGTGAATGCGTACGGTGCGCTCCGAAGGAATGCGAATTTCAACGTCGTTTTCACCAAGTAAGCCTGCCATTTCGCCACCGTCTTTGCCCGTGAGTGCAATAATATTCATATCGCGAGACACGGCCGCTTCCATCGCTTTGATGACATTTTGACTGTTGCCACTGGTCGAAATCGCCAACAGAATATCACCGGGGTGGCCTAGTGCGCGAACTTGCTTAGAAAAGGCTTCGTGGTATTGATAGTCATTGGTGATGGCGGTGAGTGTGGTGGTATCGGTGGTCAGTGCAAGAGCCGGCAAACTGGGACGCTCTGTTTCAAAGCGATTCAATAAGCATGAGGCAAACTGCTGGGCATTGGCCGCAGAGCCACCATTGCCGATACAGAGGATTTTATTGCCGTTGAGCAAGCACGTGACCATAGATTGTGCCGCGTGCATGATGGCATCGGGCAGGGCTTCTGCTGCGGCAATTTGAATTTGAATACTTTCGGTAAAGCTGTCTTTAATGCTATCGAGCATCGATCAATCCTGAGTTATTGCATTAGTGATCCAATCGATGTGTCGGCCTTGCTGGTGAATGGCCACCACATCGAAACGCATTGCTTGATGATACACATTTAGCCCTTGTTTTGTGAGCCAAAAATGCGCGCAACGGATGATTTTTTTCGCTTTGCTGGCCGTGACCATTTCTGCAGCATGGCCAAATTTTTGATGTTGGCGGTATTTGACCTCAACAAAGATCAACGTGTCCCCTTGCTGGCAGATAAGGTCGATTTCGCCCATTTTGCACTGGAAGTTTTGAGCGATACAACGAAGGCCCTGCCGCTCTAAATATTGGCGAGCAACGCCTTCGAAGGATTGACCAATCTCGCGTCCTTGTTTAGTCATTAAATTGTGACCAGCTGAGCTCTCGGTCGATCACGCAATCGGTGCCAAGGCTGAGTAACCCGGTTTGACCTTGGAAAGTATGGCCGTTGACGACTTTCATTTGTGGCAGCTCATCGAGTAGGGAATAGGCATCCATCCCTAACGCTTCGAGGCGTTTTTGCATATTCGATTGCTGTGCCCACAATTCATCCATTTGTTGCTTGATGTTTTGGTCTGGGTTAATCAGCAGGGGAATATCGCTGTAGTTAACGTTCGACAGATCTTCATAACTCGGTGAGCCGTCGTTGCTGCGCGAGCTGGCAAACAGTTTTGGCGGCTTGGCGTCTGGGTTGACTGCAACATCGATGAAAGGTTTGATCAAGGTAAGCTCTGAGCTGCGAGAGACGATGTACACCGCATCGACATCGCGGCGGCTGCGCGCTTGAGTTTCTAACGGCTGGTTCACCAAGCGCTCGATCAAAGCAATACGCTGACGGCTATCTTGTAATCCAAAGGCTTTATTGATATCGCGTTGTAAGCTGCGAGTATCGCCAAAGCGCTCACTGGCAACAGGGGTATCACTGAGTTTTTGCCACTCTTGATCAAAGGCTTGGCTGACACGTTGGCCAAAACTGCCTTTTGGCGCAATGATCATCGGGTAACGATAGCCTTGCTTGAACAGGTGCTTAGCCGCTTGAGACGCTTCTTGCTCGGGGGAGAGCGACAAGTAGCACATTTGCACCCCAGGGTCGGTTTGATCGGGGATGTTGAGCGCTAAGGCGGCAATTTGCGTATTGTCAGTTGCCAGTGCTTGTTGTAACTCAGCCACCTTGTCTTTGGTCAGCGGGCCGACGATAAAATCGATCTTGTTGTCGATCAGGGTTTGTTTAATGTTAGCTGCGGAGTACAAGTTGGTGTCGATAACAGAAACCGAGGCTTCAGGGTCGCGTTGTTGATCATTGGTCATGGCGAAAATAAAGCCATCGCGGATCAGTTTGGCTTGAGCGGCGTATTTGCCAGTCAGTGGCAGTAGCAAGGCCGTGTGTTTCGGACGCACGATTTTCATGTCGAGGATATCGACGATGTCTTGCGGCGTATAACGCGCGGCGGGGTGGGCGGAGTTTTCTGCTAGCCAGTGTTTGAGGGTGTTTTGCAATTGGCTTAAATTGTTGTTCAGCGTTTTGACGTAAATGGCCAATTGCACCCAGCCGTCGAGGATCTCTTCATCGCTTTGAACCGGCAATTCAGTTATTTGCTGCGCGTTGAACCCTGAGAAGTTGCTCCAAATTTGTTCGGCCAGCCGCGCTTGTTGTTGCTCATCGACATAGGCGCTTAACTCAACCAACTCGCGGTTGGTGGCAAAGGCATCGCCTAGGTTTTGAAAAGCTTGTGCTCTCATGGTGTGATAGCGACGTTGTTGCTCGGGGTTAATTGGCATCTCTGCGTTAAAGCGCAACTGGTCCACCACCGCTTGATTGTTGCCTTGCTCAAGGTTGAGTTGACCTTGAGTGAGTAAGTACTCAGCGTTTTGTGCTGGGGTCATGGGGCTGCGGTTAATGCGCACTAACAAACGCTGTGTCAATGGCCAGTCCCCTTGTGCAAGGGCTGCTTTGGCCGCTAAGATCAACCAATCGCTTTGGCGACTGCCTTCTGAGCTGTCGGCTTTAATCATATAACTTTCGACCGATTGGGTCGGCTGCGCACTAATGTCGAGACGGTCACTTTGCTGCGGGTTAGAAGAACAAGCAGCCAGCGCAATGGCTAGAGCGACTGAGCTTAAAAGGCGTGGTACACTGCGTTTTTTATGGTTCATCATAGCTATGAATTCTCTGTAATTCTTTGCAAATTGTCTTTATATTAATCGCTGAAGTGATGGTAAACAAATGACAGATCAAAATAATTGTCCAAATCAAGAGGCGTGTTTGTACATAGTGCCAACGCCAATCGGAAATTTGGCCGATATCACACAACGGGCTGTTGAGATTCTCAATAGCGTCGACCTCATCGCGGCAGAAGACACGCGTCATACGGGTAAACTGCTCGCGCATCTCAATATTGCGACGAAAACCTTCCCACTTCACGACCACAATGAGCAGCAAAAGGCCCATGTGTTGGTGGAAAAACTGCAAGCGGGCAGTTCGATTGCTTTAGTTTCCGATGCGGGCACGCCTTTAATCAGTGATCCAGGGTATCATCTGGTCAGTCAATGTCGTCAAGCAGGTGTCAAAGTTGTGCCATTACCCGGTGCTTGTGCCATGGTGACGGCCTTGTGCGCTTCAGGGTTGCCGTCGGACAGTTTCAGTTTTGAAGGCTTCTTCCCTCCTAAGAGTAAAGCACGTCAAGATAAGTTGCAGCAAATTTTAAAAGTTTCGCGCACGTGCATTTTTTACGAATCACCGCACCGCATTCTCGATACCCTGGAGGATATGTTAGCCGTCCTTGGTCCGGAACGCGAAGTGGCGTTTGCCAGAGAGTTAACCAAAACCTTTGAAACCATCGTCAATATGCCACTGGCCGAGCTAAAACACTGGGTAGAAAGTGACGAAAACCAGCGCCGCGGTGAAATTGTGGTGTTGATTCACGGCTATCGCGAAGCCGCTACCGATGCGTTCCCAGAGCCGGCATTGCGCTTGCTGACCCGCTTAAAAGAAGAATTGCCGCTGAAAAAAGCCGCTGCAGTGACCGCCGATTTGTATCAACTGAAAAAGAACGCCTTGTACAAATGGGGTCTAGAACACCTCAGCGATAATTAAATCGCCAGCGCTGGCTTTTTGACCACTTAGTGATGAGTGACTTAACTTCGCTGGACAGGTGAGGGGTTTGCCGTTAGTATTCGCCTCGGAGTTGACTGGGTAGTCGCTGCTTTATTGATGTCCTCAATGCAAATTGGGGAGACTGATGAAGGGGAGGAAAGTCCGGGCTCCATAGAGCAGGGTGCCAGGTAACGCCTGGGGGGCGCAAGCCTACGACAAGTGCAGCAGAGAGAAAACCGCCGATGGCCGCAAGGCACAGGTAAGGGTGAAAGGGTGCGGTAAGAGCGCACCGTGCGGCTGGCAACAGTTCGTAGCAAGGTAAACTCCACCCGGAGCAAGACCAAATAGGCTTCCACACAGCGTGGCTCGCGTTAGGAAGCGGGTAGGTTGCTCGAGCCAGTGAGCGATTGCTGGCCTAGACGAATGGCTACCACCGTGAAAACGGTACAGAACCCGGCTTATGTGTCGGCTCCACCGATTGCAGACCCACCATTACTTGTTAATGGTGGGTTTTTTGCTTTTTACTGACGAAAAAAGCGTTTGCGCATTTTAAACTGAGAGCTAACAGGCGCAAATCCACTCAAATAGTGGCACAAGAGATTCAAAACGGTACACTAGTTGGGTTTTTGCCCCGAGATTGAATGAGATAACCATGACAGAGACTTTCCAACACATATCCGTGCTATTAAATGAATCCATTCAAGGCCTTGCCATTAAGCCAGACGGCGTTTATATCGATGGTACTTTTGGCCGCGGAGGCCATAGCCGCACCATATTATCTCATCTAGGGCCCGAAGGCCGCCTGTACAGCATTGATCGCGATCCGCAAGCCATCGCGGAAGCCAGTAAAATCGATGATCCGCGCTTTACCATTATTCACGGCCCATTTTCTGGCATTGCTGAGTACGCCACGCAGTACGGTTTGGCGGGCAAGGTCGACGGAGTCTTGTTGGATTTGGGGGTCTCTTCCCCGCAGCTTGACGATGCCGATCGCGGTTTTAGCTTCATGAAAGATGGCCCGTTGGACATGCGCATGGACCCGAGTTCTGGTGTGCCAGTGTCTCAGTGGTTACTTGAGGCCGATTTGGATGATATCACTTGGGTCATTCGCGAGTTCGGCGAAGATAAACACGCCCGTCGCATTGCCAAAGCCATTGTTGCCCACCGCGACGATGAAGAAAAAGAGCCCCTGACGCGAACCGGCCAGTTGGCTAAATTGATTTCTGAAGCGGCGCCTAAAAGCTTTAAAGAGAAAAAACACCCAGCCACTCGCGCCTTTCAAGCGTTTCGCATTTACATCAACAGCGAGTTGGAAGAAATTGATACCGCATTAAAAGGTGCTCTGGAGATCCTGGCGCCAGAAGGGCGTTTATCTGTGATCAGTTTTCACTCACTTGAAGATCGCATGGTCAAACGCTTTATTCGCAAAGAAAGCCAAGGTCCGAGTGTGCCCCATGGCATTCCGCTCACCGAAGCGCAAATTGCCGAGTTAGGCCAAGCCAAATTAAAAGCGGTCGGCAAAGCGATTAAGCCCACCGCCGCAGAAGTGGAACAAAACCCAAGATCGCGCAGTTCTGTGTTGCGAATTGCGGAAAAAATGCCTGTACTATGAGCCGAAAAAACGCCGCCAAATCACCTAATTTAGCCAAGTTGATCGCCATCGATTTGTTGACGGTTGGCCGCATTCCTTTGGTGTTGATGCTGTTTATTTTTGCCAGTGCGATGGGGGTCGTTTTTGCTACCGACCACACGCGAGAGGCGGTAGCAATGAAAGAACAATCGTCGCAAGAGCGCGATCATCTCGACAGTGAATGGCGTAATTTAATGATTGAGGAGAATGCCTTGGCAGAGCACACCCGCGTTCAAGCCATTGCCCAAGCCGATTTGGCGATGAAACGCCCCGATGGCGATAAAGAAGTGGTGGTTAAAGAGCCATGAGTCGCGATAATTCGAGTTCGTTTTTTATTCGTTGGCGCTATTATTTGCTCATTGGTTGCGTTGGGCTCGCTTTTGTCGCCTTGATCGCACGTTTGGCTTACATTCAAATCATCGAGCCAGACAACTTGATCCGCCAGGGCGATTTGCGCTCGGTTCGCGTCAAGGCCTTGCCTTCTTATCGCGGCAATATCACCGACCGCAATGGCGAACCGTTAGCGGTCAGCGTCCCTGTCGAAGCCGTTTGGGCCGACCCGGTCACCATTTTTAAAGCCAATGCCCTTAGTCAGCAACAGCGCTGGTTTGCACTCGCCGATGTCTTGGGCCTCGACCGCCAAGCCTTAATCGATAAAATCAAAGCCAATCAATCCCGCCGCTTTATTTATTTGCAACGTCAAGTGAGCCAACCGATGGCCAATTATGTGCGTGAATTAAAATTGCCAGGTGTCGGCCTTAAGCGTGAGTCTCGTCGCTATTACCCAGCCGGTGAAATCAGCGCTCACTTGGTGGGGGTCACCGGGATTGACGGCCATGGTCTTGAAGGGGTGGAACGCACTTATGATCAATGGTTAACCGGTGAAGAAGGCAAACGCACGGTGCGCAAAGATCGTTACGGTCAGGTGGTCGAGAACATTTCTCACGAAGATCGCCGCGAGGGCAAGGCGCTCAATTTGACAATTGATCAGCGTTTACAAGCCATCGCCTACCGAGCGGTGAAGCAAGCGGTGGCCGATTATCGCGCCACATCGGGATCGGCGGTGATGATGGACATTAAGACCGGTGAAATCCTCGCCATGGTCAATGCCCCTTCCTATAACCCCAATAACCGCAGCGATTGGCAAAGCTTTAAAATGCGTAACCGCGTGATCACCGATTTGATTGAACCCGGCTCAACAGTGAAACCCTTTGTGGTGGTGAGCGCGTTGGAAAACGGCGCCGCAGATAAAGATACGGTAATCGACACTGGCAACGGCATTATGCGTATTGGCGGCAGTCGAGTGCGCGATTCATCTCGAGTGGGCAAAGCCGATTTGCGCACTATTTTGAAAAAGTCGAGTAACATTGGCGTGGCCACCTTAGCCTTGCGCATGCCTATTGAAGCACTGCTCGGCATGTACAGCTCGGTTGGTCTTGGGCAAGTGTCGGGCCTTAGCTTAGTGGGCGAAGCCAGTGGTATCTTTCCGTCTAAGCGGCGTTGGTCTGATTTTGAAATTGCCACATTGGCCTTTGGCTATGGCATTGCCGTCACACCGATTCAATTGGTCCACGCTTATGCCACCTTAGCCAACCACGGCAAGCTTGAGCCGATTCACATCATCAAGGGCAACAAAAGCGGGCAAGCGCGTCAGGTGATGAGCCCTCAATACGCCGACATGGTGTTTGATATGCTCGAATCCGTGACGCAAAAAGGCGGCTCTGCGGTTCGTGCTGCGGTGCCGGGGTATCGCATTGCGGCAAAAACCGGTACGTCGCGCAAAGCTGACGCCGGTGGCTACAGCGATGAATACGTCGCTTTGACTGCGGGTGCTGCACCGGTGAGCAATCCGCGCGTGGCCTTGGTGGTGGTGATCAATGAACCGCAAGGCGATCAGTACTACGGCGGTGCGGTTGCCAGCCCGGTCTTTTCAGAAATAATGAAAGGCGCGTTACAGATCCTCAACGTGCCGCCCGATGGCAATAACTTTAAAGAATAATGGCCTATTGGAGATGTCATGTTAACTTCAATCTCTTTATCTCAATGCATCCGACCTTGGATTCATCACCTCGAGGCGCGCTGTGACGACATACAAGTGCTGTCGATGACATTAGACAGTCGACAAGTGTCACCTGGTGCGCTGTTTATTGCCATTCAAGGTCACCAGCTCGACGGTCGACAATACATTCCCCAAGCGATAGACGCTGGAGCGGTGGCGGTGCTCAGTGAGTGTGATATGCCGACTGAGCACGGTCACGTACAATGGGTGGGGGATATCCCCGTGATCGCATGGTATCGCTTGTCGAGTGACTTATCGTCTGTGGCGGCTCAGCGCTACCCACATGACTTGACCATGATTGGCGTCACCGGCACCAATGGCAAAACCACCATCAGTCAGTTAATCGCACAATGGCTCGGTTTGTTAGATCAGCGTTGTGCGGTCATGGGCACCACAGGCAATGGCTTTTTGCCCGACTTGACCCCGAGTGTCAACACCACCGGCAATGCCATCGACATTCAACACACCTTGTGTGATTTTGCCGCTCAAGGGGCGAAATTTGCCGCCATGGAAGTGTCTTCACACGGCTTGGTACAGCAGCGAGTCAAAGCGCTTCATTACCAAGTGGCGATTTTTAGTAACCTCAGTCGCGATCACTTAGACTATCACGGCAGCATGCAAGAGTATGCCAAAGCCAAGCAATTGCTGTTTACTGACCACCAATGTGCCCAGCCGGTGTTTAACGTCGATGATCCCGTTGGCGCGCAGTTTTTTCTCCAGCGTCCCGACGCAATTGCCGTTTCGTTACAAGGCCCAGTCGAGGCGCAAAAAGCCCTGTGGGCGAGCCAAGTGGTGTATCGCGATCACGGCTTGGAGCTCAGTGTGGATGGCCATTGGGGCCAAGGCACACTCACAGTGCCTTTGATTGGCGAATTCAATGCGATGAATGTGCTGCTGGCGTTGGCCAGTTTATTGGCCTTGGGTATGCCGTTTGAGCGTTTGCTGAGTTGTGCCCGTCAGTTGAGTTCAGTGATCGGCCGTATGGAGCTCTTCCAAGCCGCTGGCAAAGCCAAAATTGTCGTCGATTATGCCCATACTCCAGATGCGTTAGACAAAGCGTTACAGGCATTAGCCGGCCATTGCCGCGGTCAACTTTGGTGTATTTTTGGTTGTGGCGGGGAGCGCGATACCGGAAAACGGGCCATGATGGCCGAGATTGCCGAGCAAAACGCCGACAAAGTGGTGGTGACCAACGACAACCCGCGCTCAGAAGATCCGATGACGATTGCTCAAGATATTCTCGCCGGCATGGCAGAGCCAGAAAAGGCCTTAGTGGAGCTCGACCGCTCAGCGGCGATTGCTTTAGCGTTACAACACGCTGGGGCCGATGATGTGATTTTACTGGCGGGTAAGGGCCATGAAGATTATCAAGTGATCCAAGGACAGACATTGGCCTATTCTGATCGCGATACGGCTCGCGCTTTATTGGAGGCAGAACAATGATCCCGATGCGCTTACAAGACATCGCCCATCAACTCAATGGCCAATTACACGGCAGCGATCTTCTCATTGAGCAAGTGTCTACTGATACGCGTCAACTCGGCGAGAACAGCTTATTTATCGCATTAGTCGGTGAGCGATTTGACGGCCACCAATTTGCTGAGCAAGCGATCGAGCAAGGTGCCAGTGCGCTGTTGGTCGAGCGCTATATTGAAGGCGTTGCCGAGCAAATCGTCGTTGCTGACACCCGCCAAGCCTTAGGTGAGCTCGGCGCGTATGTTCATCGCCAATGCCACAACAACACCGTGGCGATTACCGGCAGTTGTGGCAAAACCACGGTTAAAGAAATGGTCGCCAGTATTTTAGGCCAAAAAGGGTAGGTGCTCTTTACCCAAGGAAACTTTAACAATGACATCGGAGTGCCGTTGACCTTGCTTCGCTCAACGCCAAACGATGACTATGCGGTGATTGAGCTTGGCGCCAACCACATAGGCGAAATTGCCTTGACCACACAATGGGTCCGCCCGGATATTGCCTTAGTCAATAACGTGGCCGCGGCGCACCTTGAAGGGTTTGGCTCTCTTGATGGGGTGAAACAGGCGAAAGGGGAAATTTATCAAGGGCTATCGGAGCAGGGCGTGGCTTTAGTTAATCTAGATAGCCACGGTGAGCAGTGGTGGCAGACACACTTTGCCAAGCGACGCGTGATCACTTTATCAACGCAAGCCAAGGCCGATTATTGCGCTCGCGATGTCGTGCTCAATGCTCAGGGCTGCGCTTCTTTTACCTTAGTTACCCCGGTTGGAGAGCAAGCGATTACTCTGTCGTTACTCGGCCAGCACAATGTCAGTAATGCGATTGCCGCCAGTGCCATTGCCATTGAAATGGGCGCGACCCTGAGCGAAGTGGCAAAGGGGCTTGGAAAAGTGAAGCCAGTCCAAGGCCGAGTGAATGCTCAAGCGTTGCACGACAATATTAACCTGATTGATGATAGCTACAATGCCAGTGTGCCAGCGATGATGGCCGCAGTGGATGTTTTGGCATCATTTGCGTCACAACGTTGGTTGATTTTGGGCAATATGGCGGAGTTAGGCCAACAAAGCCTTGAACTTCATCGCCAAGTTGGCGAATATGCTGCACAATTTGCCTTTGAGCAAGTACTGACTTTTGGCGCGGATGCCAAAGTGATCAGCGATGTGTGTCAGGGGCGCCATTTTGCTTGTCATCAAAGCATGATTGACTATATAGAGCAACAACTTGCACAACAGCCTCAGGCTCAACATACATTATTAATCAAAGGAGCGAACAGCGCAGGGATGTTTAAAGTCGCTGAGGCTCTGAAGGAGAACCACTCATGATTATTTGGCTTGCCGAATTGCTACAGCCATATTTTTCTTTTTTTCGCTTGTTTGAATACTTGTCGTTCCGAGCGATTTTAAGCATCTTGACTGCGCTTGTCTTGTCGCTTTGGATGGGGCCACGTCTTATTAAGCGTCTGCAAATGATGCAAATCGGCCAAGTGGTTCGCCACGATGGTCCGGAGTCTCACTTTAGCAAACGCGGTACACCAACCATGGGCGGCGTGATGATTTTGGCGTCCATTGGCATCACCACTTTGTTGTGGGCCGACTTGTCTAACCCTTATGTGTGGGCGGTGTTGTTTGTGCTGTTTGGTTATGGCGCAGTGGGGTTTGTCGACGACTATCGCAAAGTGGTACGCAAAAACACCGACGGTTTGGTGGCGCGTTGGAAATACTTTTGGCAATCGGTAATCGCGCTAATTGTGGCTTTTGCTTTGTACGCCATCGGGCACGATACCCCAGCAACGCAACTAGTGGTGCCGTTTTTCAAAGAAGTGATGCCACAACTTGGCTTGTTCTATATTTTGTTGACGTACTTTGTCATTGTCGGAACCAGTAACGCGGTAAACTTAACCGATGGACTCGATGGATTAGCCATTATGCCCACCGTGTTGGTGGCTGCTGGATTTGCCGTGATTGCTTGGGTCACAGGCAATGCCAACTTCTCTGAGTACTTGCACTTGCCTTTTGTACCCAACGCGTCAGAGTTGGTGGTGTTGTGTACTGCGATTGTCGGTGCGGGGCTGGGCTTTTTGTGGTTTAACACTTACCCCGCGCAAGTGTTTATGGGCGATGTTGGTTCGTTGGCCTTGGGCGGTGCGCTCGGCACGATTGCGGTGTTAGTCCGCCAAGAATTGGTGTTGGTGATCATGGGCGGTGTGTTTGTTGTCGAGACCCTGTCGGTCATTTTACAAGTGGGTTCATACAAATTGAGAGGCCAGCGAATTTTTCGCATGGCACCGATTCACCATCACTACGAGCTTAAAGGTTGGCCAGAACCGCGCGTGATTGTACGTTTTTGGATCATTTCTATCGTGTTGGTATTAATTGGTTTAGCGACGCTTAAAGTTCGTTAAACGGGCAGTGAGGAAAAGGGCAATGAAGACTTGGCAACAATGTCATCACTTAGTGGTGGTTGGATTGGGGATCACGGGCTTATCTGTGGTCAACTATGTTAAGCGCGTTGCGCCTCACGTCGATATCAAGGTGATTGACACCCGTTCCAACCCGCCAGGGGCCGAGGCATTGCCGGTGGGGATTGACCATCGCTTTGGCGAATGGAATATGGATTGGTTACTCAATGCCGATTTAGTGGTCACGACGCCTGGTGTTGCGCTCGCCACCGAGCAAATTCAAACCGTGATCAGTGCTGGGATCCAAGTTGTCGGTGATATCGAGCTATTTGCGCAAGCGGTCGACAAACCAGTACTGGCGATTACGGGCTCTAACGGCAAAAGTACGGTAACCGATCTGACGGGCGTGTTGTTGCGCTCTACGGGTCTTAACGTCGGCGTCGGCGGTAATATTGGTACCCCGGCCCTGGATTTACTTGACCAAGGCTGTGATGTTTACGTCCTTGAGCTATCGAGCTTTCAACTCGAAACCACCTACAATCTTGCGTTAGTGGCGGCGGCGTATCTCAACCTTAGTGAAGATCACATGGATCGCTATGCCAGCTTTGCTCACTATGGCGCAGCCAAACAACGCATCTTTCGTCATGCCGAGTTGGCGATCGTCAATCGCGAAGACCGCGCTACCTACCCAAGCTGTCAGCTGTCGCAAAAAGCGCTGAAAAAGACCATCACCTTTGGCTTAAACGATCAAGAGTTTGGCTTGATTGAGCACCAGGGCCAGCGCTATTTAAGTGTCGACCAAGTGCCCTTAGTGGCGACGCAAACTCTATCGATGATCGGCCAGCACAATTATCTCAATGCCTTGGTGGCTTTGGCCTTAGTGTCGAGTTTGTCGTTGGATCTTAAAAGTGTGATACCGGCGCTGCAAACTTACTCTGGCTTGACACACCGTTGTGAGGTTGTCGTTGATAATCATGGCATTAAATGGATCAACGATTCCAAAGCAACCAATGTTGCCAGTACACAAGCGGCATTGTCTGGCCTTGAGTGTGACGGCCAATTGTATTTATTGGTTGGCGGTGAAGGCAAGGACGCGGACTTTTCGACGCTCGCTCCGATGCTCAATGCGCTACCCGTAACCTTGTTGTGTTTTGGTAAAGATGGGCCACAACTGGCAAGCCTAGCTCGCGATGCCCGCGTTTTTACCGATATGGATCAAGCCGTTGCTAGCATTGCCGGTCAGCTCAAAGGCGGTGACATCGTCTTGCTTTCACCGGCCTGCGCCAGTTTAGATCAATACGCTAACTTTGCTGAGCGCGGGCGCGCTTTTGTCCGACTCGCTGAGCACTATGGGAAATAATCGACTGTGACGATTTCATCACTAAGACAATCACTCTGGCAATGGCTAAATCGAGCCAGTCCAGACGCGCTATTTGATCGTCAACTGGTGTGGATCGCGCTGGGCTTGATGACGATAGGTCTGATCATGGTGACGTCGGCGTCGTTTCCCGTCAGTATCCGGCTCACCGATGGCCCATTTCACTTTATGTTTCGCCATGCGAGTTTTTTAGCGGTCGCGCTGTTTGTCGCTGTGCTGGTGTTACAAGTTCGGCTGTATCATTGGTATCGATATAGCGGTTATTTACTCGGTGTGGCGCTGTTTTTGTTGCTGGTGGTTTTGGCGGTCGGCAACTCAGTCAATGGCGCTTCACGTTGGATCCCACTTGGCTTGTTTAACTTACAGCCGGCCGAAGTGGCAAAACTGGCCCTGTTTGTCTTTATGGCCAGTTATTTAGTGCGCAAACAAGATGAAGTCCGTGCGACGTTTTTCGGCGGCTTTCTCAAACCGATAGCCGTATTTGGTGCCATGGCGCTGTTATTGCTTTTCCAACCCGATTTGGGCACGGTGATTGTGATGCTAGTGACGGTATTTGGCATGCTGTTTATTGCCGGTGCTAAGCTGTCTCAGTTCATTGCCTTGATGTTAGCTGGGGTGATCGCCGTGGTTGGGCTGATTATTGTCGAGCCTTATCGAGTTCGACGAGTCACGTCTTTTTTAGACCCTTGGCAAGACCCGTTTGGCAGTGGCTATCAGTTAACACAATCGCTTATGGCCTTTGGGCGCGGTCAGTGGTTTGGCCAAGGGTTGGGCAATTCAATTCAAAAACTGGAATACTTACCCGAAGCCCATACCGACTTTGTCTTTGCTGTGATTGGAGAAGAGTTGGGGTTTGTCGGCGTGTTTGCCATTTTGTGCCTGATTTTTTGCTTGGTATTTAAAGCGATCAAAATTGGTAAACGCGCGTTTGAGCAAGATATGTATTTTGGCGGCTATTTGTCGTTTGCGATCGGTATCTGGTTCGCCTTTCAAACCTTAGTGAATGTCGGAGCAGCGGCCGGTATGGTACCGACCAAAGGTTTGACGTTGCCCCTTATCAGTTATGGCGGTTCGAGTCTGGTCGTGATGAGTGTCGCGGTGGCGTTGTTGCTGCGCGTCGACCACGAATACCGCCTTCAACAGGTTGAGAATAATGACACAGAATAATACTCAGGCCGCAAAGCGTCTGTTAGTGATGGCCGGAGGGACCGGTGGTCACGTTTTTCCCGGTTTGGCGGTGGCCAAGCAATTACAGGCACAGGGCTGGCAAATTCGCTGGCTAGGGACTGCCGATCGCATGGAAGCGGACTTGGTCCCTCAGCACGGCATTGACATCGATTTTATTAAAGTCAAAGGCTTGCGAGGCCAAGGCGTGAAAAAACTGTTGGCTGCTCCTTGGCAGATCCTACAGGCGATATTGCAAGCGCGTCGCCATATCAAGGCCTGGCAACCCGATGTAGTTCTGGGGATGGGAGGTTACGTCAGCGGACCAGGTGGCATCGCGGCTTGGCTGTCTGGAATCCCGGTGGTTTTGCACGAACAAAACGCCGTCGCTGGCCTCACCAATAGCTGGTTAGCCAAAATTGCCAAGCGCGTATTTCAAGCGTTTCCTGGCGCGTTTGCCAATGCCGATGTCGTGGGTAACCCAGTGCGTGAGGATTTGCTGGCGCTCGCCGAACCACAGGCGCGTTTTGCAAAGCGAGAAGATGCAGCACTGCGCGTTTTGGTTATGGGCGGCAGTCAGGGTGCCAGAATTTTAAACCAAGTGGTGCCCGTGGCGCTTGGTCAGTTAGGCCAAGGTTGGCAAGTACGCCACCAAGCAGGCAAAGGCAATGCACAGGCCGTGACTGAGTCTTACCAGCAGCAAGGCTTTACTGACGTTGACGTTACTGAGTTTATCCACGATGTTGGCGAAGCGTACGCTTGGGCCGATTTAGTGGTGTGCCGCTCGGGGGCTTTGACGGTGTCAGAGCTTTCGGCGACCGGGTTAGGGGCGATTTTTGTTCCCTTTATGCACAAAGACCGCCAGCAAGCGCTTAATGCCGATCACTTAGTTGAAGCCGGTGCTGCGCTTATGATTGAGCAACCCGAACTGACGGCCGAGTCTTTGGCCAGTGCGATGTCCGTTTTGGATCGTCAAGCGTTAGAAGAGATGGCCGTTAAAGCGCGCCAACAGGCCAAAACCGATGCTGCAGAGCGCGTTGCTGCGGCCATTGTGCAGTTGGCGAAATAGTTGAATTGGCAAAACCGTTCGGTTGATGCAACCGATCCGTTGACGGCATGGTTGCGTTAGCAAAATAGTACAGCTGGCGAAGACGTTCAGTTGTCTCAATCAATAGGGCTTAGCTGACCGGCTCCATCGGTGCAGCCGAGTAATACCTAAAATCAATGGCCGCGGCGCGTTGGGCGCTTATGGTGACCCACCGCTGATAAGCGAATAGCAATCCCATTGGTTTTTCCAGGATTGAGGTTGGCAGAAAAGAGGGCAAACTGGCGCATTTGTGCATGAGTTTGTCCTTGGCGGAGCGTGAACTGGTCACCCTGACAGCGGCCATCGACGACATCGACATTTATCACTGGCTTTGTCGTCAGCCAGTAGCAGAATAAAGAGATCCTTATGGTGGTAGAACACACACAAGACATAGCCCAAATTCGCACCATCATTCCTGAGATGCGCCGCGTAAAGTGTATTCATTTTATCGGTATTGGCGGGGCGGGAATGAGCGGGATTGCCGAAGTCCTGCTCAACGAAGGCTATCACATTAGCGGCTCGGATATTGCCGAGAATCCGGTCACGCGTCATTTACAAGACAAGGGCGCCCAGGTGTTTATTGGCCATCATGCCGACAACGTCGAACAGGCAAGTGTGGTGGTGGTATCGACGGCGATCAATCATGAAAATCCGGAAATACTGCGCGCCAAAGAGAAGCGTATTCCGATTGTGCGTCGCGCTGAGATGTTGGCTGAGTTAATGCGTTTTCGCCACGGAATCGCGGTGGCCGGTACACACGGTAAAACTACCACCACAGCGCTGGTGACGCAGATTTACTCTGAAGCAGGTCTTGACCCAACATTTGTCAATGGCGGTTTGGTGAAAAGTGCTGGCACCAATGCGCGTTTGGGGTCAAGCCGTATCTTAATTGCTGAAGCCGATGAAAGCGATGCGTCGTTTTTGCATTTGCAACCTATGGTCAGCATAGTGACCAATATCGAAGCGGATCACATGGACACCTATGGCGGCGACTTTGATACTTTAAAGCAGACGTTTGTCGACTTTTTGCATCAATTGCCGTTTTATGGTCAGGCGATCATGTGCTTAGACGATCCTGTGATTCGCGAGTTGATCCCGAAAATCAGCCGTCAAGTGATCACTTATGGCTTCTCGAGTTTGGCTGACGTTCAGATCCGCGATTATCAGCAAGTTGGCCAGCAAGGGCGGTTTACTGTGGTTCGCAACGGGCGTGAAGATCTGGCCATAACGCTTAATATTCCCGGTCGTCACAATGCCTTAAACGCCGCGGCAGCGATCGCAGTGGCCACGGAAGACGACATCAGTGACGAGGCGATTTTAGCGGCGATGGCCGGGACTCAAGGTACAGGTCGTCGATTTGACCACTTAGGCGAATTTGATACTGGCAAAGGTCAGGTGATGCTGGTTGACGATTACGGTCATCACCCAACCGAGGTCGATGTCACCATTCAAGCCGCCCGCAATGGTTGGCCAGAGAAGCGATTGGTGATGATTTTCCAACCGCACCGCTACAGTCGTACTCGCGATTTGTACGACGACTTTGCCAATGTGCTTGAACAAGTCGATGTCCTGTTGATGTTGGATGTGTACTCCGCAGGTGAAAAGCCCATTGCAGGGGCCGACAGTCGAGCCTTGTGTCGTACGATTCGAGCTCGCGGTCAGATTGAGCCTATTTTTGTTGCCGACGTCGCATCCTTGCCCAATGTCTTGGCGAATGTGCTGCAAGATGGTGACTTAGTATTGACACAAGGCGCGGGCGATGTGGGTAAAGTGGCGAAAAACCTTGCCGCACTAAAACTTGATATCCAGCAAATGAAGACGGTTTGATATTAATAGAGTTCTCATTATTTGGATTTAAAGTAAAAAAAAGGCTTGAAATCTGTTATTTATGCTCATGACCGATTGAAGATGGCCATGAGCTCAGTATAATTCAATCATAACTCGTGCCATTTTTATTTGAGCTGTACAGCGGGTTGAGTTGAGAGAGAAGAAAGGAACCGTGTGGTGTTTGCCGATAATTTATCGTTAAAGTGGGTTCTTCCTGCGCCAGCGGCTCTGAAAAAGCAATCGCTAGGATTGAGTTTTTTTGCTTTCGTCGCGCTGTTGATTGGCTCAAGCCTTTACAGCACCGTTAGTTGGATGTGGGATGACCAACGCCTGCCATTGTCAAAAATCGTCTTGCAAGGCGATTTGCACTATGTCGATGCTTCGCAGGTGCAAAATGCCTTTGGCCGTATCGATCACATTGGTACGTTTATGTCTCAGGATATTGCCGTACTGCAAAAAAGTGTCGAGACCATTCCCTGGGTGGCTCACGCGTCGATTCGCAAGCAATGGCCCGATGTGATAAAGGTGTTTATTACCGAACATCACCCTCGTGCGATTTGGAATGGCAATGCGTTGCTCAATGATAAGGGGCTGGTCTTTGATGGGGATATTCATCGCATCGACACGCCGTTGGTGCATTTGTCTGGGCCTGTCGCTTCATCAGAGATGGTGCTGTCGACCTATCGGGATGTGGTGGCTGATTTTACACCGCTTGGTTTGACAATTCGCGCCTTATCTTTGAATGACCGCCGTGCCTGGCAGCTGACCTTGAGTAATGGCGTGCGTTTAGAGTTGGGCAAAGATGCATTAAAAGAGCGAATTAAACGCTTTGTCTTTCTTTATCGTCAACTCGGCGAAAAAGCCAGCCAAGTGGCGTATGTTGATTTGCGTTACGATACCGGGGCTGCCATTGGGTGGCGGTCCGAAAATGAAAAAGAGAATAGAGAGTAACCATGACCGGAGATGACAATTTAGTTGTTGGTCTTGATATAGGCACGGCAACCGTATCGGCATTAGTCGGTGAAGTCTTACCTGATGGTCAAATAAATATCATTGGCGCGGGTAGCAGTCCTTCGCGCGGAATGGATAAAGGTGGGGTTAACGACCTTGAATCCGTGGTCAAATCGGTTCAACGAGCGATTGACCAAGCCGAATTGATGGCAGAATGCCAAATTTCCGATGTGTTTTTATCTCTATCGGGTAAGCACATTGCCAGCCGTATTGAAAAGGGAATGGGCACGGTTACAGATGAAGAAGTGTCTCAAGAAGACATGGATCGTGCTATTCACACAGCAAAATCGATAAAAATTGGTGAAGAACAACGAATTCTTCATGTGATTCCTCAAGAATTTACCATAGACTATCAAGAAGGCATAAAAAACCCGTTGGGGCTTTCTGGGGTGAGAATGGAAGTCAGCGTCCATTTGATCACTTGCCACAGCGATATGGCGCGAAATATTATCAAAGCGGTTGAGCGTTGTGGTCTCAATGTCGAGCAGTTGGTATTTTCTGGGTTAGCGGCGAGCAATGCGGTGATCACAGAAGACGAGCGTGAACTGGGTGTGTGTGTGGTCGATATTGGCGCGGGAACGATGGATGTTTCCATTTGGACAGGCGGCGCATTGAGGCACACCGAAGTGTTTTCCTATGCAGGCAATGCGGTCACCAGTGATATTGCCTTTGCATTTGGTACGCCAGTGAGCGATGCTGAAGAAATTAAAGTCAAGTATGGCTGTGCTCTTAGTGAGTTAGTCAGCAAAGACGATACCGTGAATGTCCCAAGTGTCGGCGGGCGTCCATCGCGCAGTTTACAACGCCAAACGTTGTCAGAAGTGATAGAACCCCGCTACACTGAACTTATGGGCTTGGTAAATCAAACGATTGACACCGTTCAATCTAAACTGCGTCAAGAGGGCATTAAGCATCACTTGGCCGCAGGGGTTGTGCTAACCGGCGGGGCAGCACAGATTGAAGGGCTTGTCGAATGTGCGGAGCGCGTATTCCGCAATCAAGTACGCGTTGGTAAACCCCTCGAAGTGGGCGGGCTTACTGATTATGTTAAGGAGCCGTATCATTCAACGGCAGTAGGATTACTTCATTACGCGAAGGACATGCAATCAACCGATGACAATGATTTTAACGAACCTAAGCGCTCGTCTTCATTACCTGGTTTTTTTGCCAAATTGCGTAACTGGATTCAAAAAGAGTTTTAACCTGAGTGACAGGAAAAACGGAGATAACACATGTTTGAACCGATGATGGAAATGTCTGACGATGCTGTAATCAAGGTCGTTGGAGTAGGCGGCGGCGGCGGTAATGCCGTTGAGCACATGGTCAGAGAGTCGATTGAAGGCGTTGAATTTATTAGCGTTAACACCGATGCTCAGGCGTTAAAAAAAACCAGTGTAGGGAATGTTATCCAAATCGGTGGTGATATCACCAAAGGTTTAGGGGCAGGCGCTAACCCTCAAGTCGGTCGCGATGCCGCGCTTGAAGATAAAGAAAGAATTAAAGGTTCTTTAAACGGTGCCGATATGGTCTTTATCGCAGCTGGTATGGGCGGCGGTACCGGAACGGGTGCTGCACCTGTGATCGCTGAGGTTGCCAAAGAGTTGGGGGTGTTAACCGTCGCTGTGGTCACCAAGCCATTTAGCTTTGAAGGCAAAAAGCGCTTGGCGTTTGCTGAACAGGGAATTGATGAGTTATCAAAACACGTCGATTCGTTGATCACCATTCCAAACGAAAAGTTGCTCAAAGTGCTTGGGCGCGGGGTGACTTTACTCGAAGCGTTTGCCAGTGCGAATGACGTGCTTAAAAATGCGGTACAAGGTATTGCAGAATTAATTACTCGTCCGGGTATGATCAACGTCGACTTTGCCGACGTGCGTACTGTGATGTCGGAAATGGGTCACGCCATGATGGGTAGCGGTATCGCCCAAGGTGAAGACCGAGCAGAAGAAGCCGCTGAAATGGCGATTTCGAGTCCGCTGCTTGAAGACATTGATCTTGCGGGTGCGCGTGGTGTGCTTGTCAACATCACTGCAGGTTTAGACATGCGTCTTGATGAATTTGAAACTGTGGGTAACACAGTGAAAGCCTTTGCATCAGACAATGCGACTGTGGTTATTGGTACGTCACTAGACCCAGATATGAGTGATGAAATTCGAGTCACTGTTGTGGCCACTGGCATCGGTAACGAGCGCAAGCCAGACATTACTTTAGTGTCGGGCAGTAAACCACAACCCGCTGCTCAACCTGCAGCGCCTCAACAACAAGCGCCATTGGCGGCCAAGGTTGAGGAAAAGCCGGCACAGGGATTGCAAGAAAAACCTGCAAACCCACAGCCAGCGGCTTCTAGTGCTTCGTCTTCGGCGGCAAGCAGCAATGCAGCACCGAAAACGGAAAAAGAAAGTGGCTACTTGGATATTCCTGCATTTTTACGTCGTCAGGCTGATTAATCGGTTTGGGGTAACAATTTTGTGATGCAGGTCGAATTTGACACTGTTCAAAATTGTGGTAGGATTCACGGTCAGGTCGTAATGGCCGTGATTTGTAGCACTTTATGAGGCAATGAAATGATCAGACAACGTACGTTGAAAGAAACCGTGCAAACGACTGGAGTGGGTCTTCACTCTGGACGTAAAGTCACACTTACACTGCGCCCAGCTGCTGCAAACACTGGCATCATCTATCGTCGTACGGATTTATCTCCGGCGGTAGAGTTCCCGGCTGACCCTCAGTCAGTACGAGACACTATGCTGTGTACTGCGCTGGTCAATGATGAAGGTATCCGAGTTTCTACCGTCGAGCACTTAAATGCTGCACTGGCCGGTATGGGGATCGACAATATCATCGTTGAAGTGGATGCACCTGAAATCCCAATTATGGACGGCAGTGCGAGCCCATTCATCTTTTTGCTGCAACAAGCGGGCATTGAAGAACAATCGGCGGCGAAACGCTTTATTCGCATTAAAAAACCTGTCCGTTTTGAAGATGGCGATAAGTGGGCTGAGTTTGTTCCCTTTAACGGTTTCCGTATGGATTTCGAAATTGATTTCAATCACCCAGCGATTGAAAGCAACGAACAACGTCTGAAGTTTGATTTCTCATCGCAAAGCTTTATTCGTGACGTGTCTCGCGCCAGAACCTTTGGTTTTATGAAAGACATCGAATATTTGCAATCGCAAAATCTGTGTCTTGGCGGTAGCTTTGACTGCGCGATTGTATTAGACGATTACCGCATTCTCAACGAAGAAGGCCTGCGTTTCGACAATGAGTTTGTCACGCATAAATTGCTCGATGCCGTCGGTGACCTTTACATGTGTGGTCACGCTATTTTGGGTGAGTTCCGCGCTTATAAATCAGGTCACGGACTCAACAACCAGTTACTACGTGCCGTATTAGCGGACCAAGAAGCGTGGGAATGGGCGACATTTGAACAAGAAGAAGCGGCGCCAGTGGCATTTGCTGCACCAAATCTTGTTATGGCGTAAAGGCGTCATAATAATAAAAACCAGGTGATTAAGCCTGGTTTTTTTATGCCTGTTATTCGCCGGTTCGATTGGATTATACATTCAATCAAACTGCCATAATTCGATCATGGTATGATGAGACTGTGGGAGCGTGAGCCGGGTTTGGGCGTTTCTGCTAGAGATTAACGGCTCGCTATTATCTGCCATCGTCGGTGGGCGAGCCTTGCCCCATCGCCGCCAACTTTTGCAATTGCGCTTTTAATTTTGGCGATGCCGTTTCGGCTAACTCATTGAGCATTTGTGCTGTTTGTGCCGACATCGGACGGCGTTTCTTTGGTGCTTTGGGTTCGCGCTCTTTGGTGTCTGACTGGGCGTAAATATCGGGATTAATCGAAATCTCCAGCCCGGTCAAATGCGGATAACCCTGTTGGCGCAACGCAGAAATGATGCGCAACCGGTCATAATTGAGTTTCATCTTAAGTGAAGCGCTGGCGACTTCTACTATGGCTTGGCCGTCTCGCAAGTTGGCCGCGCGGCAAAGTTTCGCCGTATGTGCTGGCAAACACTGTTGCAGGGCTTGTTGCAAAGCCAAGATGTCTTTTGAGCGCTGTTGTATGCCCTGTAAACCTTGCTGGGCAAGCAGTTGGCTACTTTCAGTTGGACGGTGATCACGCATGCTTGAACCTCATTTGACTTTCACGGTTCATCTTAGAAAAATGCGCATCGGATAGCGAGTTTTTTTTCTCACGCCAATGCGATTGACATAGAAATGGTCAAAAATGACCATTTCATTGTAGTTAATGTGGTGGTCAACCTAAAAAATCCTTACACTAGAGTCACGTAACGCCTAGTGCTTGAAAAAGGGACTCACCATCCCCATATCCTAAGTTACATATTCGTTCTCAGTATTCTTAGTTAACCACTGACAGAGACTGATAGCCATTTTTTTAGACCGACTGTGGTCAAGACAGAGAGATTCATAAGCAATGATAACTAAGCTACTGACAAAGGTAATTGGCAGTCGCAATGACAGGACACTGCGTCGCCTTAGAAAAATCGTCAAAGAAATTAATAATTATGAGCCCGAGTTTGAATCGTTATCAGATGATGAATTAAAAGCAAAAACGGTTGAATTTCGCCAGCGTATTGAAAAAGGTGAAACCTTAGATCAGTTGCTTCCCGAAGCATTTGCCACGGCACGTGAAGCGTCAAAACGCGTGTTTGGCATGCGCCATTTCGATGTGCAATTGATTGGTGGTATGGTACTTAACGAAGGCAAGGTCGCCGAGATGCGTACCGGTGAAGGTAAAACCTTGACCGCAACCTTGCCGGTTTATCTCAATGCCTTGATGGGCAAAGGCGTGCACGTGGTGACCGTCAACGATTACTTGGCGAAACGCGATGCCGAAACCAACCGTCCTTTATTTGAATTTTTAGGCCTGACGGTGGGTGTCAACGTGCCCAACATGATGCCACAAGACAAACAAGCGGCGTACCAATGTGATATTTTGTACGGTACCAATAACGAGTTTGGTTTCGATTACCTGCGCGATAATATGGCCTTTCGCAAGGAAGATCGTGTCCAACGCGAACGCTTCTTTGCTGTGGTCGATGAAGTTGACTCAATTTTAATTGATGAAGCGCGTACGCCTCTGATTATTTCGGGCCCAGCCGAAGACAGCTCTGAGCTTTACACTCGTATCAATACTTTGATCCCCGAGTTGCAAGAGCAGGAAAAAGAAGACTCCGAAGAGTATCGCGGCGACGGCCACTACACCGTCGATGAAAAAGCCAAACAAGTCTACCTCAGTGAAAACGGTCAAGAGTTCGTCGAAGAGCTGCTGATCAAACACGGCTTGATGGAAGAAGGCGATACCGTCTACTCGCCAACCAATATTACCTTGCTACACCATGTCAATGCCGCGCTGCGTGCCCACGTGTTGTTTGAGCGCAACGTTGACTACATTGTTTCTGATGAAGGCGAGGTGATCATTGTTGATGAACACACCGGTCGTACTATGCCGGGACGTCGTTGGTCAGAGGGCTTACACCAGGCGGTTGAGGCCAAAGAAGGGGTAAAAATCCAGAATGAAAACCAAACGCTGGCGTCGATCACTTTCCAAAACTATTTCCGCCTCTATGACAAACTGTCGGGCATGACAGGTACTGCTGATACAGAAGCGTTTGAGTTCCAATCGATTTACGGTTTAGATACCGTGGTTATCCCAACAAACCGTCCGATGATCCGCAATGATATGGCCGATGTGGTGTACCGCACGGAAGCGGATAAATTTGCCGCGATCATTGAAGACATTAAAGAGAAAGTGGCGAAAGGTCAGCCTGTATTGGTCGGTACGGTGTCGATTGAAAAATCTGAGCTGCTGTCGAACGCGCTGAAAAAAGCCAAAATCAAACACAACGTTCTCAATGCCAAGTTCCACGAGCAAGAAGCCGAAATTGTTGCCAATGCCGGTATGCCAGGTGCAGTGACTATCGCCACTAACATGGCAGGTCGCGGTACCGATATTTCATTGGGCGGTAGCTGGCAATCTCGCGTCGAAGCGCTTAAAGAACCAACCGCAGAGCAAATTGAAGCGATTAAAGCTGAGTGGAAAGCGGTACACGAGCAAGTACTTGAAGCGGGCGGTTTGCACATTATCGGTACTGAGCGACATGAGTCTCGTCGTATTGATAACCAGTTGCGTGGCCGTGCCGGTCGTCAGGGCGATGCCGGTTCATCGCGTTTCTATTTGTCGATGGAAGACAGTTTGTTGCGCATCTTTACCTCTGATCGCATGGCAAGCTTGATCCAAAGTGGCATGGAAGAAGGCGAAGCGATTGAAAGTAAGATGCTCTCTCGCTCGATTGAGAAAGCGCAGCGCAAGGTCGAAGGGCGTAACTTTGACATTCGTAAACAGCTTCTCGAATACGATGACGTTGCCAACGATCAACGAAAAGTGGTTTACGAGTTGCGCGATGAGTTGCTCGATTCCGACGACATCAGCCACGTGATTGAACAAAATCGCGCGGAAGTGATTGGCGAGGTCATCGACAGCTACATTCCACCGCAATCCCTAGAAGAAATGTGGGATGTGGCCGGTCTGGAAGAGCGTTTGAAACACGACTTTGATCTCGACATGCCAATCCAACAATGGCTTGACGAAGACGACAAACTTTACGAAGAAGTTCTGCGAGAGAAAATCTTGCAGCAATCAGCAGAAATCTACCAGCAAAAAGAGCAATTGGTCGGCGCTGAGGTGTTGCGTAACTTTGAAAAGTCGGTGATGTTACAAACCCTAGATACCTTGTGGAAAGAGCATTTAGCGGCGATGGATCACTTGCGTCAAGGCATTCACTTGCGTGGCTATGCGCAAAAGAACCCAAAACAAGAGTACAAGCGCGAGTCGTTTGAACTGTTTGGTCAGATGCTCGACTCTTTGAAAAGCGATGTGATCATGGTGTTGTCAAAGGTTCGCGTACAGCAACCGGAAGAAGTTGAGCGTATGGAAGAGCAGCGCCAAGCTCAGGCTGAGGCACTCGCTCGCCAAGCTCAAGTTCAACACGGCGATGAAGAGGCGCAAGCTCAAGAGGCGGACGAGCGCAAAGTGGGGCGCAATGAGCCTTGCCCATGCGGCAGTGGCAAAAAATACAAGCAGTGCTGTGGTCGTATTTCTTGATCGATAGCCAGGTGTTAAATCAATAAGAGTCGCGGATGCGGCTCTTTTTTTATGTCTGCACGGATCGAGTCGCTGTTGGTGCCCACAACTCTTGTCTATCCATCGTGGCGATGGGCGTGAGTCGAGGGAGAACCCCGCTAGGAATCTTTCATCGCATTGGTTAAGATAGCGTTTTTGCTCAATTGATAAGAGCTCAACCGAAAAGACTCTCGCCATGAAAAAACGAACTCATATTGTCGCGGCAATTATTTTGCACCCCGAACGCGATCGCATCTTCATTACTCGCCGCAGCGAGCATGTTCATCAAGGTGGTTTGTGGGAGTTTCCCGGTGGTAAAGTCGAGCAACAAGAAACCATTGAAGCGGCGATGAGCCGAGAGTTGCAAGAAGAAGTCGGCATCACCGTGACGCAGCAGCGCGTTTTTCAACACTTTGATTACGATTACCCAGATAAAGCCTTAGTGTTTGATTTTATCTTAGTCGAGCAATTCCAAGGCCAGCCTTTTGGCAAAGAAGGTCAGCAAGGGCAATGGGTGGCGATAGAACAATTGGCGCAATTTGACTTTCCCAAGGCCAATCAACCGATTGTTGAGCAGGTGATGACAGAATTTAGTGGCAAACAGCGCTAGATTCCCACGCTTTGATGGTTTATGTTAACCGACAAACGCCCGTAAGACTCGGGTGACACTTTTTACAGGGAGAATATCTGCAATGGTACGTATTGCAATCGCGGGTGCAGGTGGTCGAATGGGCCGCAATCTCACCAAGGCCACTTATCTCAATGATCAAGCTAACTGCACCGTCGGCACCGAACGCCCCGGCTCTTCACTGGTTGGCGTTGACTTAGGGGAGCTCATCTCAGAAGGCCAGTGGCAAGTTGCCATTATTGATGACTTGAGCCAGGCCATCGACAGCTTCGATGTGTTGATCGACTTTACTGCCCCAGCCAGTACGCTGGCCAATTTAGCCCTTTGTCAGCAACATCAAAAAGCCATCGTCATTGGTACGACAGGCTTTAGCGAGCAAGAGCGCCTTGAGATTAATGAGTTTGCGAAAACCGTTCCTGTGGTTATGGCGCCTAACTACAGCGTCGGCGTCAACTTAGTGTTTAAATTGCTCGAAAAAGCGGCGCAGGTGATGGGGGATTACTGTGACATTGAAATCGTCGAAGCTCACCATCGTCACAAAGTTGATGCGCCATCTGGTACCGCGATTGGCATGGGAGAGGCGATTGCCGGCGCGATGGGTAACCAATTAAATGACGTGGCTGTCTATGCTCGTGAAGGCATTACCGGCGAGCGCACAAAAGATGAAATTGGCTTTGCCACCATTCGGGCAGGCGACATTGTCGGTGAGCATACGGCGATGTTTGCCGATATCGGTGAGCGGGTTGAAATTACTCACAAAGCCACGGATCGCATGACCTTTGCCAATGGGGCGGTAAGAGCCGCTATTTGGTTGTCCGAGCAACCGGCGGGCTTTTATAGCATGACCGATGTGTTGGGATTAAATGATTTGTAAATTACATAATTATGCGCTGACTTAGGTCAGCGTTTTTTTTGTCCTTAATTTGATAGTCTGTTTTATATTGCTTGCTTTTTGTTCGATTTTTGTTGGTTTTTTTGTTTATTATGCACTCTGACTGGTGTTTTTAATGTGCAGCTTATAAAAGTGATGATTAACTCTACTAGGAAACGTTTGCTTTTTTGACTTTGTTTTTTGTGGTGCTTGGTGTGATACTTTGTTGATGAAAAAAATGAATAAGCTTGCAAAATCGACATTTACCGTGAGTTTGTTGCCATTTTTCGTGCTTTGAGTGCGGTTTTCTTGGCCAAACTAAGAAAATTGCCTTCACTTTTAAGTTAATTATTGACATGTTTCATAGCCGAATCTAGAATGACGCCAATTTGTCTGCAGTCCCTAATTCGGCATTTTTAAGCGTTTAGGGAAGTGGGTTTTGCAACTTAATTTATTTTTTATGCATTTTTATTCCGGAGGTTGTCTTGAGTAAATCAGCACTGCTAGTCCTAGAAGATGGGACAGTGTTCCACGGCGTGTCCATAGGGGCAGAAGGTACGTCCGTTGGTGAAGTCGTTTTTAATACCTCGATGACGGGGTACCAAGAAATTCTCACTGACCCTTCTTATTCTCAACAAATCGTCACGCTTACTTATCCCCATATCGGCAATACCGGAACCAACTCTGAAGATGAAGAATCTTCTGCCATTCACGCTCAAGGCCTGATCATTCGCGATTTACCGCTTATCGCTTCTAACTTCCGCAGTCAGCAAACCCTGTCAGACTACCTCATCTCACAAAACATCGTCGGCATTGCCGATATCGATACGCGCAAATTGACTCGCGTGCTTCGTGAGAAAGGCGCTCAGAACGGTTGTATCATTGCCGGCGATAACCTCGATGTAGAAAAAGCGTTGGCTGAAGCCAAAGCCTTCCCGGGTCTTAAAGGGATGGATTTGGCCAAAGTAGTCTCAACCAAAGAGAGTTACAGTTGGACACAAGGTTCTTGGACGCTGACTGAAGGGTTACCCGCTGATAAGAGCGAAGCGGACTTGCCATTTCACGTCGTCGCGTACGACTTTGGTGCCAAACGCAATATCTTGCGTATGCTGGTTGACCGCGGCTGTCGTTTGACCGTTGTTCCAGCGCAAACACCGGCAGAAGAGGTGTTAGCCCTCAACCCAGATGGCGTCTTTTTGTCGAACGGCCCTGGCGACCCAGAGCCTTGTACTTACGCGATTGAAGCAACAAAAGTATTCTTGGATAAAGGTTTGCCTGTTTTTGGTATCTGTTTAGGTCACCAAATTTTGGCGCTGGCCTCAGGAGCCAAAACCGTCAAGATGAAATTTGGTCATCACGGTGCCAACCACCCAGTCAAAGACTTAGAGCGTGATGTCGTGATGATTACCTCGCAAAACCACGGTTTCGCCGCCGATGAAGACAGCTTGCCAGCCAATTTAAAGGCGACACATAAGTCGTTATTTGATGGCTCTTTGCAAGGCATTCACCGCACAGATAAACCGGCGTTTAGCTTCCAAGGTCACCCAGAAGCCAGCCCTGGCCCGCACGACGCGGCGCCGTTATTTGACCATTTTATTGAACTGATTCAGCAACACCGCGCTTAATTTGGAGTCGTAATCATGCCAAAACGTACAGACATTAAAAGTATTCTAATCCTAGGTGCGGGTCCTATTGTTATCGGTCAAGCGTGTGAGTTTGACTATTCAGGGGCACAAGCTTGTAAGGCGTTAAGAGAAGAGGGTTACCGCGTTATTCTGGTCAACTCCAACCCGGCGACCATTATGACGGATCCAGAAATGGCCGATGCCACCTACATCGAGCCGATTCAATGGCAAGTGGTGCGCAACATCATTGAAAAAGAGCGCCCAGACGCTGTGTTGCCAACCATGGGTGGTCAAACCGCGCTAAACTGTGCACTTGAGCTTGAGCGTCAAGGTGTCCTGGCTGAATTTGGCGTTGAAATGATCGGCGCTACCGCCGATGCCATCGACAAAGCCGAAGACCGTTCGCGCTTTGATAAAGCAATGAAGTCGATCGGTCTTGAGTGTCCAAGAGCTGATACCGCGCAAAGCATGGAAGAGGCTTATAAGGTTCTAGAACAAGTCGGCTTCCCCTGTATTATCCGACCTTCGTTTACCATGGGCGGCACCGGCGGCGGTATTGCCTACAACAAAGAAGAGTTTGAAGAAATTTGTACTCGCGGCCTAGATTTGTCTCCAACCAATAAGTTGTTGATCGATGAGTCTTTGATTGGCTGGAAAGAGTATGAGATGGAAGTGGTTCGCGATAAGAACGACAACTGTATCATCGTTTGTTCGATTGAAAACTTCGATGCGATGGGGATTCATACCGGTGACTCGATTACCGTTGCACCTGCGCAAACTCTCACCGACAAAGAATACCAATTGATGCGTAATGCCTCACTGGCTGTGCTGCGTGAAATCGGCGTTGAAACTGGTGGTTCGAACGTCCAATTTGGTATCAATCCTGACGATGGTCGCATGGTTATCATTGAGATGAACCCACGTGTTTCTCGTTCGTCGGCATTGGCGTCAAAAGCAACGGGCTTCCCGATTGCCAAAGTGGCGGCCAAGTTGGCAGTCGGTTTTACTCTTGATGAGTTGATGAACGACATTACCGGTGGTGCTACCCCGGCGTCCTTTGAGCCGACCATTGACTACGTCGTGACCAAAATTCCGCGCTTTAACTTTGAAAAGTTTGCCGGCTCAAACGATCGTTTGACCACGCAGATGAAATCGGTTGGCGAAGTGATGGCGATTGGTCGCAACCAACAAGAGTCATTGCACAAAGCGTTGCGCGGCCTTGAAGTTGGCGCCAGCGGTTTTGACGAGATGGTCGATCTTAACGACCCAGAAGCGATGAAGAAAATTCGCCAAGAACTGCAAGAAGCCGGCGCCGAGCGTATTTGGTATATCGGCGATGCGTTCCGCGCGGGGATGACTGTCGATGAGGTCTTTGCCCTAACCAATATCGACCCTTGGTTCTTGGTGCAAATCGAAGACATCATCAAATTGGAAGCGGATCTGCACAGCACAGGTTTTGCCGGTCTGAGCAAAGAATTGCTTCGCTCATTGAAGCGCAAAGGTTTCTCTGACACTCGCTTGTCTAAATTGGTCGGTGTTGCCGAGAGTGAAATTCGCCGTCTACGCGATCAGTTTGACATTCACCCTGTCTACAAGCGCGTGGACACATGTGCGGCTGAATTCTCTTCTGACACGGCTTATATGTACTCTTCTTACGATGAAGAATGTGAAGCGAATCCGACAGACAAAGATAAAATCATGGTACTTGGCGGCGGTCCAAACCGCATTGGTCAAGGCATTGAGTTTGATTACTGCTGTGTACATGCCTCATTGGCGCTGCGCGAAGACGGTTACGAAACCATTATGGTCAACTGTAACCCAGAAACCGTGTCGACCGATTACGACACCTCCGATCGCTTGTACTTTGAGCCCGTGACGTTAGAAGACGTTTTGGCGATTGCTCGCGTTGAAAAACCAAAAGGTGTGATTGTTCAATACGGTGGTCAAACGCCATTGAAATTGGCACGTGAACTCGAAGCGGCAGGTGTGCCTATTATTGGTACTAGCCCTGATGCGATTGACCGCGCTGAAGACCGAGAGCGTTTCCAACAAGCGGTTGAACGCTTAGGCCTTAAACAGCCAGAAAACGCAACCGTTACGGCGATGGAGCAGGCGATTGAAAAGTCAAAAGTCATCGGCTTCCCGTTGGTGGTTCGCCCATCATACGTACTCGGTGGACGAGCGATGGAGATCGTTTACGATGAGGCAGACCTGCGCCGTTACTTTAACGAAGCGGTGAGCGTATCGAACGAATCACCGGTCTTGCTTGACCACTTCCTGGACGATGCGATCGAAGTCGACATCGATGCGATTTGCGATGGCGAACGCGTTGTGATTGGCGGCATCATGGAGCACATCGAACAAGCAGGTGTTCACTCTGGTGACTCAGCCTGTTCTCTACCGGCTTACACGTTAAGCCAAGAGATTCAAGACGTGATGCGTGAGCAAGTGACTAAGTTGGCCTTTGAACTTGGCGTTCGCGGTTTGATGAACACCCAGTTTGCGGTTAAAGACAACGAAGTGTATCTGATTGAGGTTAACCCTCGCGCTGCTCGTACTGTGCCGTTTGTCTCTAAAGCCACCGGTGCGCCACTGGCGAAAATTGCCGCTCGCGTGATGGTTGGTCAAACACTAGAACAACAAGGCTTTACCAAGGAAATCATTCCTCCTTACTTCTCAGTTAAAGAAGTGGTATTGCCGTTTAACAAGTTCCCAGGTGTTGACCCGTTATTGGGCCCAGAAATGCGCTCAACCGGTGAAGTCATGGGGGTAGGGCTAACCTTTGCTGAAGCGTTTGCCAAAGCCGAACTCGGTTGTGGTAACGTCTACCCTGAAGGCGGTCGCGCACTCTTGTCGGTTCGCGAAGGCGACAAAAAACGCATCGTTGAGGTCGCGAAGCAGTTGATTGACCTAGGTTATCAGCTCGATGCAACCCATGGCACCGCGGTTGTTCTCGGTGAAGCCGGCATTAACCCACGCTTGGTCAACAAGGTACACGAAGGGCGTCCTCATATTCTTGACCGCATTAAGAACAATGAGTACACCTATATCGTCAATACGGCGGCCGGTCGTCAAGCGATTGAAGACTCTAAAGTATTGCGACGTGGCGCGTTGGCTGAAAAAGTGAACTACACCACGACGTTAAACGCGGCATTTGCTACCTGCCTTGCCCATAAGGCCGATGCCAAAGCCACGGTGAACTCAGTGCAAGAACTGCACGCGAAAATCACCGGCTAATTACAGCAAGCCAAGTTGATATTGTTAAGCCAGTCACGCAGTGACTGGCTTTTTTAGGTTCTGCTTTTTAGCCGGCACGATCCCCCTTGCGGTGAACAGACGTTTAGCTTTGTGGCCTGTTTTTTTGAGCTCTCTTTGCCCTTGTTCTTGAAAGTGCACGAGCAAAGCGATGAGGTCAGCAGATCTCCCCTTAGGGCTGTGGTATGATTTAGCTATCTTTTTTAGGCGGGCATGATATGAAGCGTCGACTTCGTTTTGGCCGCTCTGTGCAGGGAAGTGCAGTGAAATTTATTCAGTCATTAATAGGGTATGTCTTTTTATTTTTGGCTTGTTGCCATAGCGTGCTTGCCGACACTATCATTGTTGGCGGCGATCACAACTTTCCCCCTTATGAATTTATCAACAAGAAAGGCCAACCCGACGGATACAACACCGAACTGACTCGTGCCATTGCCGAGGTGATGGGACTGGATGTCAAAATACAGCTCGGCAGTTGGGATACCATGAAGCGCCATTTAGAAAATGGTGATATCGACATGCTACAAGGGGTGTCTTATTCTGCGCTGCGCGCGCAAACCATGCTGTTTTCCCCGCCTCACTCTTTGATTCACCATTCGGTATTCGCTCGGAAAGAAAGCCATGCCAAGGTGAGTTCACTCAATGACTTAGTGGGTAAATCCGTGGTACTCCAACGCGGCGGGATCATGGATGAGCAACTCAATGTTGCGGCGCTCAACGCTCAATTGATTTATGTCGACACCCATGCCGCGGCGCTGCGTTTACTGGCTTCAGGCAAATACGATTACGCCTTTGTCGCCAACTTGCCCGGCTTGTATTTAGGTGAAACCTTGGCACTGTCGAATATTGAACCGGTGGGGAATTTGTTTGCTTCGCAGCGGTATGGTTTTGGGGTATTAAAAGGCCACGAGGAGCTCTTGTCCCAGTTTAATCAAGGCTTGGCGATCTTAAAAAACACCGGCCGCCAGCAGCAAATTTACGATAAGTGGTTTGGAGCGTTTACGCCAGCGCGAGTCGACTGGCAGAGTATTACTTATTGGGTCGCTGCCATTGGCAGTATCGTGGTGTTGATTTTTGGCGTTATCATTGTGTGGAACCGCAGTCTCAGTCAGCAAGTGGCGAGGCGGACCGAAGACTTACAAATTCAGCAGCAACAATTGATCCAAGCCGACAAAATGGCATCCTTGGGGATTTTGGTCTCAGGCGTCGCACATGAAATCAATAACCCGACCAGTTTACTCTTACTAAACCTGCCAGTGTTGCAAGAGTTTTATCACGATGCTGATGACATCTTGAATGATTATTATCAGCAGTGCGATGGGTTTGATATCGCCGGTATGGACTATCAACGCTTGCGAGAGGAGTTGCCCATTATGCTGCAAGATATGGTCGATGGCACCCGTCACATTCGCCGCATCGTTGATGACTTGCGCGATTTTGCTCGCCAAGAAGCGCAAGACCAACAATCGACGGAGATCAATAGCTTAGTCGATATCAACGACATGGTGGCTACTTCGGTGCGATTGACTGAGCGCACCTTGCGAACTTCAACCGAGAACTTTCGCGTTGATTACTACAGCCAACCTTTGTTTTGTCTGGGCCGAGCGCAAAGGCTGCAACAGGTCATGATCAATGTGATCGTTAATGCTTGCCAAGCACTTGAGCACCCACAGCAAGCAATTGTCATCAGTACCGGCCTACTCGAAGACAAACTTTGGATAAAAGTGGAAGACCAGGGCAAGGGCATTGATGAGCGAGATCAAGCGCGTTTGTTTGACCCCTTCTTTACCACTAAACGCGAACAAGGTGGCACTGGACTGGGCTTGTCAATTTCCTCGGCAATTGTGGAAGAGCATCAAGGTCAGCTCGCGTTTTATTCTGTGCCGGGTGAGGGGACGGAAGTGACGCTATGGCTACCAAAACACGAGAAAAATGGAAGTTAATCAACAATGAATAAAGCACGTTACCCGAGATTTGGCATTTTATTGGTCGATGATGAACCGGCGTTTATTCGCAGTTTATCCATGGCATTAGAGCGACGGGGTGGCATCAATCACATTTACACGTTAAACGACAGCCGTGACGTGTTATCGACGTTAGAGCAAAACCCTGAGATCCAATTGGTATTGCTGGATTTAAACATGCCGTATTTAAGTGGGCTTGAGGTGTTGAACTCAATTGTTGCTGCCCACCCATCGGTTGGGGTGATCATTGTCAGTGGCATGAATCAAATTGAAATGGCGGTCGACTGTATTCGCCAGGGAGCATACGATTACTTTGTCAAAACCACCGAAGAAAATCGGTTACTTGAAGGGATAAAACGCGCCATCGCACTGCAAGAAATGCGTTGGGAAAATGAATCCATGCGCCGTCGCTTTTTGTCCGATACGATTGAGCGACCAGACGTGTTTGAAAAAATCATTACTCAAGATAAAAAAATGCGTTCGATATTTCAATATCTTGAATCGGTGGCCGGCAGTGGTCAACCGGTGATGATCAATGGTGAAAGCGGGGTGGGCAAGGAGCACATCGCCATGTCGCTGCACACCTTGAGCGGGCGTAAAGGCAAGTTAGTGAGCGTCAATGTCGCGGGGATTGATGATGAAGCTTTTGCCGATACCTTGTTTGGTCACCGGCGAGGGGCCTTTACCGGTGCTGAGCGTGAACGCTTGGGCATGGTCGAGTCCGCGGCAGATGGCACCTTGTTTCTCGATGAAATCGGTGATTTGAGTTATGCCTCACAAACCAAGTTACTGCGCTTATTGCAAGAGGGAGATTACTACCCACTGGGCAGTGACAGACCTAAGCGTAGCCGGGCACGAGTTGTTGTCGCCACTCACCAATCCCTCAAGCAACTCGTGCAGGAAGGTAAGTTTCGCAACGACTTATACTTTCGTTTGTGTACGCACCAAGTGGAGTTGCCGCCGCTGCGCCATCGCAAGCAAGATATTCCTTTGTTGTTTGAACACTTTCTCAACTTAGCGGCGCAAGAGATGGGTAAGCCAGTGCCGAGCTTTCCCAAGCAGTTACCCTCTTTATTGGCCACCTATCACTTTCCCGGCAACATCCGCGAATTACAGGCCTTGGTTTACGATGCGGTCAGTCAGCACAAAAGTCATATCTTATCGATGGAAGTGTTTCGCAAAGTGATCGATGACAGTCAAGTAAGCTTAACATCCGAACCGAACTTACTGACTCAGTTTGATCCCGACCTGCCCTTGCCAAGTTTGCAAGAGATGAATGAGATACTGATCGATGAAGCGATGTTGCGTGCGCAGGGCAATCAGTCGATCGCGGCGCGTATGTTGGGCATTTCTCAGCCGGCACTCAGCAAGCGACTAAAAAACAGGCAGCAACAAGAGCAAGAAAAAGAGTTATAACTTTTGTTATATTATAATTTTAGTTATAACAATCTAAATGTATGATTATAAAGGATATGTTTGATTTTTTCTCTTTGTTCATAACTTAAGTTATAGCGGTAATGATAAGAGTGGTTTTGCAAGTTATTGATAAATAGTGATTATTTTTGTTTGCCATCTTGGCATT
>JBFGYW010000006.1:0-37504 GCA_041587235.1 Vibrio sp. | reverse complement strand
TTGTTTACGGTCATTTACGCCTGCACAGTCAAGTGCACCGCGAACAGTGTGGTAACGCACACCCGGAAGGTCTTTAACACGACCACCGCGGATTAGAACAACACTGTGCTCTTGTAGGTTGTGACCTTCACCACCGATGTAAGAAGTAACTTCGAATCCGTTAGTTAAACGAACACGACATACTTTACGTAGTGCTGAGTTAGGTTTTTTAGGTGTAGTGGTATATACACGAGTACACACACCACGTTTTTGTGGGCACGCTTCTAGTGCAGGCACGTTGCTTTTTACAACTTGCTTAACACGTGGTTTACGTACCAACTGGTTAATAGTTGCCATTAACTAGCTCCTGATTTTACTGAAAGTAAGCTTTTGTGAAAAATCTACCCATCTATCTACGATAAATAGGGACGCGAAATTCTATGCATCGAGAGGTAATGTGTCAAGAAATATACAGATCTTTTTAGCCTCGAATACGGCATTATTTCTGTTTTATCTTTGAAAGCAAAAGGTTAGCGATAAAAATTGCCTATCTAGGCGGATAATTACGCTTTGTTAAGTCCGCCAAGGTGATCCTCAATGGCGATCCGAGATCTTTTTATTCCCATGTCATGCTTTGTCGATGCGCTTCCGTCAACTCAACCCAACCGGCGTAATCGACGCTGCGCAGCTTAGAGCTAACTTTATCCGCCATTCCCCGCGCATTCACATCGGCCTTGAGTACCGCTACGTCAAGACCACTTAAATAGGAAAAAAACTCGTGTCTCGGATTGCCACCGTACACCGCCTCTTCGATTAATAACACCTGATCGTGGGCGGTAACAAATGGCATTAGCTCTATGATCGCCGCTTGGCTTTTGACTATGTGTAACATGCTAGCTCTCTAAAAGGTCAATAAGGATTGGCAAGTATTGAGCACATCTGCAAGCGCGTGAGGGGACATCACTTGCACCTCAATCATCAGATCGTCGACATCGATGCCGTAGCGAGAGAGCGAAGCCTCACAGACATAGATATTGTCGAGATCATATAGCTCAAACAAACCAAACATCGGGGCGTGGTTTTTGGTGCCAATTGCCTGCGTATCCTGATTGGCGAGCAGTTGTAATACCCCAGCGCCCAGGAAACACACCTGAATACTGTCGTTTAATGCGGCGGTTGCGAGCAAAGCATCTAACCCTTCTCGACCTCTGCTGGAACTGTGCGGGGCACTGCGAAAAACAAAGCCGACTTGATTCAAAACTGTACCACCCTATCCTCTTGTAATAACGAGCCAGCCAAACTACCCAGGCCTGAAAGTGTAAAGCCCTCGGACAGAACGCCGTTTTTAGCCATTTTCTCCGCCTCTTGCTGATCAAGTACACCACGTCTCAACGAGGCCGATATACAGGCTTCTAGGCTAAAGCCGTGCTCTAGTGCCAACTGCTGCCACGCTTGGCCTAAATCGAGTTCGTCGTTCGCAGGACTGACCGTCGAGAGTGCGTTGGTGACCCCTTCTTGATAAAAGAACACCTTATTTAAACGATGTCCTTTTGCCAATAAGGCTTGTGCAAATTGGTAGGCACTAAAGCTAGATTGCTTACCATAAATCGGGCCATTGACGACTAACGTATAATTTAGTGTCACCCTTATTCTCCTGTTTTACACTGACGAATATATAGGTAAACCGTGTGTTTAGAGATCGCTAGTCGCTCAGCCACGCGATGAATGGCATCCTTAATATCGAAAATGCCTTTTTCGTACAAGGCCATCACAATCTGACGATTCTTTGTGTTGTTTGACACGTTTTTATCGGCGTTGATTTCTTCGATAGTGTATTCAACCGTTTGATCGACCAACTCCCCAACATCACTGGCAAAGTTAACTGAGGAAGCCGCTTGTTTGGCTTCTTCGGTTGGCATAAACGATTGCAACACCTGAGAGAATGGTGCATCAAGATTGACATTGACACACAATAGGCCAATCACACGGTCTTCTCCGTTGCGGATCGCCACGGTGATCGACTTCATCAGTACACCACCTTTGGCCCGAGTGAAGTAAGAACGCGAAAAATTACGCTCTGAACCCTCGATATCTTTCAGCATCTTAAGCGCTAAATCCGTGATTGGCGAGCCCACTTGGCGACCGGTATTTTCACCGTTGGCAATTTTGATCGCCGATGTGTTTAAATTTTCCAAAGAGTGTAAGACGATTTCGCAAAACGGCCCAATGAGACTGGCAATCCCATCAACGACAGCCTCATACGACTTTAAAATCATGTGATCTTGGTCGGTAAAAGGTTGGACGTTAATCGATTCCATTTCCAGTAACATATCAATGTGTACAGCTTCAGTGGTCACGTGACTCTTGCCTCAGTTCGAAAAATCAACAAATTGATGTAAGTTTATCAGAAAATTTGAATTAGGGCTGGATACAGCGCAAAGTTAAATAAAAAAGCCTGTGAACACAGGTCACAGGCTTTGAGAGTTTTGGTTGTTTTAACGCTTAATACATCACCGTATTATTGCGCAGCCTCATCATTTTCGGCCGCGGCTTTGTCTGCTGGTTTTTCAATTTTCAGCAACTCCACTTCAAAAACTAAGGTTGAATTGGCCGGAATGGTCGGTGTGCTTTGGTCGCCATACGCCAATTCTGGTGGAATGACAAACTTGTATTTCGAACCGACTTTCATGTGTTGAACGCCTTCCGTCCAGCCAGGGATCACGCGATTTAGCGGGAAAGTGGCTGGTTGACCACGATCGTATGAGCTGTCGAATTGCGTTCCATCAATCAAAGTGCCTTTGTAGTTGACCTGAACTGTGTCCGTCTCTTTAGGTTGTTCACCTTCACCGGCCTCAAGCTCTTTGTACATCAAGCCAGATTCAGTGGTAACAACGCCCTCTTCTTTAGCGAATTCAGCGCGGAAAGCATCACCGTCTTTTTTAGCTTTTGCAGCTTTTTCTTCATTTTGCTTTTTCGTTTGCTCAGCGACGCGCTTGTCTAGGCTAGAAAGCGCTGCGTGAGCCGCTTCTTGATCGAGAGCCGGTGTACCAGCAAATGAGTCTTCTATCCCTTTAAGGACGATGTCTTTATCGATATCGATGCCGATTTCAGTAGGCTTGTCTAAGCTAGTCTTTAAATAATCGGCAAACGATACGCCAATGGCGTAAGCCGCTTTTTCATCGTCGTTTTTAAATGTCATCTCGGCAGATGCTGCTGCTTCTGCTTTTTCTGGGGTCTTGCTTTCTTCCTTTTGGCAACCTACGGCTAAGAAGATAGTAGCTGCAAGCAGGGATACTTTTAATGCTGGTTTCATTTAATTCTCCAATAATGGTAAAACTTTGGTAGCCAGGTAGCAATCTACCCTAGAATAGGTGTGAATCCACTCACCGCTCCAATATACTGGTCAAGGCCTTAGGACTCAACTGGATTGCTCAACGATATGCTTCGATTGTTTCACGCCCTGTTCATACTTTTTGTCATCATCTTGTTAAATGGCTGTTGGTTCTCTAAGCAAGACAGCCAACACTGGGACGTTGCCGTTCAAGGCGCCACCAGTTCCGCACTCAGCCGCGATGGGCGTTTTGCATTAATCTATTCAGAACAGGATCACTTATTGCTGTGGGATCTGCAAGCCAATCAACAGTTACGTGCATTAGGTCAACTCGATCCACAAGGCAGTATTATCACGCATATACGCTTTGCCGATAACCAGCGCTACGCCATTACCGCCGGTCAACAACACTTTGCCACTTGGGATTTAACTTGGGACCGCGCACAAGGCCTATGGTCAATTTCCGATGGTATTATTTTAGCCGTGGATATCAGTGCCAATGGCGAACAGGCACTGTTGGGCTTATCCAATGGTAAAGCAATTGCTGTCAACTTAGTCACCGGCCGGCGCTTAGAGTTCCTCGCCCACCAAGAAAAAGTCACGACTGTCGCACTATCGGCCAATGGTCGCTATGCGTTAACTGGGGGGAACGATCGCAACGCGTATTTCTGGGATACGCAAAATGGCCAAGTGATTCATCAGTTTGCTCACCAACAAAGAATCAACAAAGTCGCTTTACAACGCGATGGCTTATTCGCGTTTAGCTCAGACATTGGCAATCGCGCCGTCATTTGGGACTTAGCAACGGGCCAACAAAAGAGTCAACTTCATTCATGGGCCAGGCAATTGGTCTTTTCTACCGTACGCTTCTCTGATAACGGTCATTACCTGTTAACGGGGATGGCCTCTAGCCGAGTCAATATTTGGGATATCGACAATGGCAATTCACTAAGCCAATTTGATGTTGAACCGCTAAAAGATGCTCGCCCTCCTCGTGCGGTCGTGTATGATGCGACTTTTGATAAACAAGGCCGAGTGATCACCACGTCTTCTGCTGGTATTATTCAGGCTTGGCATGTCGAACTTTAAAGGAGCCGTGCAATGACCGACACCCTCGACGAGCGCTCACTGCAAGCGCGAGTGGACAATTTAGAGTGCCAATTGGCATTTCAAGAGCAGACGATCGATGATCTGAACGACGCTCTCGCCAAACAACAGCTGTTGATCACCAAGATGCAAGATCAGATGAAGTATGTGGTCGGCAAGGTAAAAAACCTCGACAGTCAAGAAATGTCCGACCCCGCCGCAGAGCCGCCCCCTCCGCACTACTGAGTTTTATACCAATCTAACTAAATAGCGGGTCACCCTAGTGGGTTAAAAAATTCGCTAACATCGTTAAGAAAGTGAGTTGAAGAATAAAGACTTAGATTCCGTTGTTGATAAGAAAAGACTTGCCTTGTTCTCAAGCTTGAACCCTGTGCAATCTACTTAATCAGATTGGTATGACTTGACGTATGTCGACCGCAAAAACAACGAAAAACAGCGAGCCCAATTCGATGAGCTCGCTGTTTTTTGTTGACACTTTGAGTGAGTCCACCCTATTTATTGTTTTCTATTGGCTTCACTTGACCAACGACTCAAGGCTTGATCGGCAAAAATAGCACTTTTAACTTGCCCATCGCTGGCCACTTGAGCGCGATACATCCCTGTCGAGTTTAGTGCAAAATGGATATCGCCCTGCCCATTGATTGCCACCAGGCCCCCTTCACCACCAGCCTGCTTGAGCTCTCCTTGGATAATTCGCTCACAAGCCGTTGACAAAGGTTCTTTGAGGTAACGCGTTCGAGCCGCCACGTCACTGGCCACGTTATAGCAAATAAAAAACTCACCCACACCGGTTGTTGAAACCGCCACATTACCGGCTTCTGCCCATGTCCCACTTCCAATGAGTGGGGAGTCACCAATGCGCCCGTATTGCTTGTTGGTTAAGCCGCCTGTACTGGTTGCAGCAGCCAGGTGTCCTTGGCTATCTAAGGCAACTGCGCCAACGGTACCGTATTTTTTGTCGTCGGGAAAGCCACTAAGCCAGCTTGAAGAATGGCCGCTTTCCGACAGCTGAGCATCGCCATTTTTTCTCGCTTGCAACAACTGCTGATAACGTCGCTCGGTGAAAAAGTAGTCTTGCTCCTGGTAATCAAATCCTCTTTCAAAGGCAAAACTCTCCGCCCCTTCACCAGAGAGTAAGACGTGAGGACTTTTCTCTAACACGCAGCGCGCTAACTGCACGGGGTTTTTAATGTGGCGAACGCCCGTAACTGCACCAGCTTGTCGCAAAGGGCTAAACATAACCGAAGCGTCCATCTCAACCATTTCTTTATCGTTTAAGACCGACCCTTTACCCGCGTTAAAATGCTCGCAATCTTCCAACACACTCACCGCTGCCACAACCGCATCAAGCGCCGTTCCCCCCTCAAGCAAACGCTGATAACCCGCTTGAGCGGCTTGCTCTAGTGCTTGTCGAATTGAACCTTCGAGTTCGGCGTTCATGCTGTGTTTATCTATCGTCCCAGCTCCGCCGTGAATGGCAATGGCGATCGGATTCATTTACCTTCTCCGTATGAATAGCGAATACTAATCTGATTAATTAGGTGGTCATGATCTGACAGGAGAAAAGTCTCGCCGTTGTCACTCTGCAAGTGATGCTCTCACCCACGTTATCGAACTTTTTACCCGCTTGTATGGCCCACTATTGAGTCAGATTGGTCTCTTGGTATAAGGTCAAAACCAAAAAAACGCCAGCCGAAGCTAGCGTTTTTATCATCGTCTACTTAGTGACAGCCGCAGCCTGTATCGCTACAACAACCACCTTCTTCTTTGTGGTCGTGCTCACCGTTGTGCACATGGCCGTGCTCGATTTCTTCTGCTGTCGCTTCTCGTACTGCAACGACTTCAACATCAAAAGTTAACGTTTGGCCGGCAAGCATGTGGTTACCATCAACCACAACTTCATCACCGTCTACTTCAGTGACTTCAACAGGAACAGGGCCTTGATCGGTATCAGCAAGGAAACGCATGCCCACTTCAATTTGATCCACACCTTGGAATACATCTGCCGGAACGCGCTGAACTAAATCATCGCTGTGCTCACCGTAAGCTTCATCAGGCGTCACTGTGGCAGAGAATGCATCGCCAGCGACTTTGCCTTCCAGCTGCTTTTCTAGACCAGTGATAAGATTGTTGTGGCCATGTAAATAATCAAGCGGGGCTTCTTTCGTCGATTGGTCAACGACAACACCGTCTTCCAATTTTACTTGGTAAGCCAGGCTAACCACAACGTTCTGTTCAATTTTCATATTAACTCCAAGGATTGTCTATCACACAAAGTGATGTGAGCGTCCTCTATATTATGGGGATGACTGTCAGAAACTCAATCATTCAGGCTGAAAAATACCAATCATTTTCTCTTTCCCATGGCTGCTGGTTTCTACCGCGTTGGACGTACGCTGTTTTTCAAAACCACATTCAACACATTCAACCCATTCCACTTGGCTCTCTTCCCACCAGCGCAAACTGTCACTTTGTTGACATTGCGGACAAGTGGCTCCGGCAATAAAGCGTTTTTTTATCTTCATGTGCTTTCCTTATTCCCAATCGTGGCGACGACGTTCACTTTCCATCTCACGACCAAAAATTTCTTCTAGTTCTTTACGCGCTTCTTTTGAACGCTCTGCGAGGTTGCTGCTTTCACCGTGTAGTGGTAACAGCTCTTTGAGCATAGCATTATCTAGGCGACGAAAACGTGATTCAGCGCGTTTCGCTTGATAAGGGTGCATGCCCAAAGAGATCAAGGCTTGGCGACCTAAATCCAGCGCTCCCAAAAAGGTTTCACGCGAGTAGTTATCCACCCCTCGGTGAATTAATTGATAGGCTTCTACTCGACCGCGAGCACGAGCCATGACTTTTAAGTTGGGGAAATGGCGTTTGCACAAGTTGACGATCTGCAGCATTTCGTCTGGCGAATGCGTACAAATAATCAAGGCTTCCGCCTTTTCGGCCCCGGCAGCGCGCAGCAAATCCAATTGCGTCGCATCCCCATAAAACACCTTATAGCCATATTTGCGCAGCAACTTAATCTGAGTGGCATCGCTTTCTAGTACAGTGAGGCGAATTTTGTTGGCATAGAGCAAGCGACCGACTATTTGGCCAAAGCGACCGAAGCCGGCAATAATCACTCGCGGCTCACGGTCAACAACATCACTGTCCATAGGCTCTGATTGAGTTTGAGCGTAATTCAACGAACGACCAAACCACCACTTTTGTCCTTTGAGCAACAAAGGTGTGGTCACCATCGATAAACTGACCACCACCAGCAAAAACGAAATTTGCTCTTGAGTGAGTAGCCCTTCGCTTTTCGCTGCTGTAAAAATAACAAAGGCGAACTCACCACCTTGGCTGAGGATCGCCGCCAGTTTACTGCGTGCTTTCGGACCGATTTGTACCAACCTCGCCAAGCCGTACAACACCAGGCCCTTCACAATAACCAGTGCACATACCGACGCAATAATAACCCAAGGCTGCGCCATGATGAGGTTGACGTCCACGACCATGCCAACCGCAATAAAGAACAGGCCGAGTAATAAGCCTTTAAAGGGCTCTATCGCGATTTCCAATTCATGTCGATATTCACTTTCTGCCAATAAAACCCCAGCGAGAAAAGTGCCAAGCGCCATGGAAAGTCCCAATTTTTGCATTAAAAACGCCACGCCCAACACCACCAATAACGCAGTGACAGTGAACAGCTCGCGCACTCCTGATAACACCACATAGCGAAACAAGGGTTGCAGTAAAAAATGCCCCGCGAGAAAAAGCCCAATGACCCCGCCAAGCATAATGGCAACGTCTAACCAACTGCCACCACTGTGATTGCCCGCCAGCATCGGCAATACCGCTAAGATCGGGATCACGGCAATATCTTGGAACAACAAAACCGAGAATCCCGATTGCCCGGTTTCGGTCCCGCCAAGGTCTTGCTCTTCAATCACTCGCAAAGCAATGGCTGTCGAAGAAAGTGCCAACCCCATGGCCACCACTAAGCTCACTTGCCAACTAAAGGACAACATATGAATAACAATCGACAAAATACACGTAGTAACAACAACTTGAGCTCCGCCAAGTCCCAATATCGGGCCGCGTAACTTCCACAGTTTTTTCGGGTTGAGTTCAAGGCCAATGATAAACAACAACAGCACTACGCCAAGTTCGGCAAAATGCAAAATGGCTTCCGCATCACTGATAAAGCCCAGTCCCCAGGGGCCAATGAGCACACCTGCTAACAAGTAACCCAACACTGACCCAAGACCTAAACGCTGTGCAATCGGCACCGTCACGACAGCGGCAGCAAGAAAGATAATACTGCTTTGTAAGACTTCATTAGTCAGCGCCATTGTGGACTCCTTTGGGGTTGATAAGCCATTGTCGGTATTGTTCTGCGTGTTCACGTTGCTCGTGATGAGTGACGCCGCGAGCCCAATAGAGCACTAGGGGCTCGACCCACTGCATACGACACAAAGAAGCGGTTAGCTCAAAAGGTTGCAGTATCTGTTCAAGCGGGTATTTATTGTAACCGTATTGACTAAACGCCCGAGCTTGGCCACCGGCACTGATCACACTGCGCCACACTTTTCCTTCGAGGGCGCGACCTTTGCCAAACGCAAACCCTTTTACCAAGACTCTGTCTATCCACTCTTTGAGTAGCGCAGGACAAGAGTACATAAAAAGTGGGTGTTGAAAGACGATGACATCATGGGTCAGTAATAGACCTTGTTCGTGTTTGACATCAATAAAGAATTCGGGGTATGCAGCGTAAATATCGTGAATGGTGACATGGTCTAGATCGGCAATATGTTCTATCATTAATTGATTTGCCACCGACTGATCGGGATCGGGGTGGGCGAGAATCACCAGCACTCTGGGCCGGTCGGAAGGGGGGGTCGGATTCCTGTCACTCATCTATCTTGTTTTCTCCTAGCTCGAACCTATTACACGCTGTGATGTTAGTATCATAACTGAATTTGCATAATGATCGACATTAATCGCGCAAGCCCCTACTATTCACTTAGAATTCTTAACTAAGTTTGACATAACCATGATCACCTTCTCTGATATTCAATTGCTTCGAGGTGGCAAACCTCTGCTTGACCAAGCCTCGGCCACGATTCACCCCGGCGATAAAATCGGCTTAGTCGGCAAAAATGGCTGTGGTAAATCGACCCTCTTTGCTCTGATCAAAGACGAGCTCAGCATCGATGCCGGTCAGTTTCATCAACCTAGCCATTGGGCACTGGCTTGGGTTGCACAAGAAACCCCAGCGATTGACCGCGCAGCCATTGACTATGTGATTGATGGCGACCGTGAATACCGAGAACTCGAGCGCCAATTACAGCGTGCAGAAGCCGAAGACAATGGTCACCAAGCGGCCTTGTTACACGGACAAATTGAGACCATTGGCGGCTACAGCATCCAAGCGCGCGCCGCTGAACTGCTCGATGGCCTGGGGTTCAGTCAAGAGCAAATGCAATGGCCACTCACCGGCTTTTCTGGTGGCTGGCGTATGCGCTTAAACCTCGCCCAAGCCTTGTTGTGCCGTTCCGACTTACTCTTGCTTGATGAACCGACCAACCACTTGGATCTCGATGCCGTCATGTGGCTGGAGAAGTGGCTACAAAATTACCCCGGCACCTTGGTTTTGATCTCACATGACCGTGATTTTTTAGACCCGGTTGTCTCTCGCATCATCCATATTGAACATCAGCAACTGCACGAGTACACCGGAAACTACTCCTCCTTTGAAACCCAACGTGCGCAAAAACTGATCCTGCAACAAGCTCAATTTGAAAAACAACGAAAGCAAATGGCGCACATGCAAAGCTACATAGATCGCTTTCGTTACAAAGCCTCTAAAGCACGCCAAGCTCAAAGCCGCATTAAAGCATTAGAGAAAATGGAGCAAGTCCTACCGGCACAATTAGACAACCCCTTTAGTTTTGCTTTTCGCGATCCCAATGCCCTGCCCAACCCGATTTTAATGATGGATGAGGTCAGTGCTGGCTATGATGATCGTTTGATCCTCAGTAAAATCAAACTCAACCTAGTCCCTGGCAGTAGAATTGGCCTACTGGGCCGCAATGGAGCAGGCAAGTCCACATTAATCAAACTGCTCTCTGGCGAACTCAAGCCACAATCCGGCCAGCTGACCTACTCACAAGGGGTAAAAATTGGCTATTTTGCGCAGCACCAACTCGAGACCTTGCATCCAGAAGAAAGTCCGCTGCAGCACATGATGCAAATTGCCCCAGATCAAACCGAACAGCAGTTACGAGATTATTTAGGCAGCTTTGGCTTTCAAGGCGATAAAGCGCTCGAGGTGATCGGCCCCTTCTCTGGCGGCGAAAAAGCGCGCTTAGTGTTAGCATTATTAGTTTGGCAAAAACCGAATTTATTGCTGCTCGACGAGCCGACCAACCACCTGGATCTCGATATGCGTCAAGCCCTCACGATGGCCCTGCAAACCTTTGAAGGCGCCATGGTGATTGTCAGTCACGATCGTTACCTGCTCCGTGCTACCACTGATGATTTGTATTTAGTGGATAGCCAAGCGGTTGAACCCTTTGATGGCGACCTCAACGATTACTACCGCTGGCTCACAGAGCAGCAAAAAATTGCCAAGAAAGCCAGCAACAGCAATGACAATAGCGACAAGCAACACAGCGCCGCAGCGAAAAAAGATCAAAAGCGCCGCGAGGCCGAACTCAGACAAAAAACAGCCCCCGTACGCAAAAAACTGCAAAAGCTTGAAAAACAGCTAGACTGTTTAAATGAGAAGCTGCAAGAATGTGAAACAAAGCTCGGTGATAACAACCTCTATCAACCGGAAAACAAAGCCAACCTCACTGAGGTTCTCAGTGTCCAGGCCGAGGCAAAATCCGAACTAGAATTGGTCGAGCTCGAATGGATGGAACAACAAGAGCTTCTCGAGCAAATGGAACAGGAGTAGGTAGTGTTATGAGCCAACCGCAGGACGTTTCCCCACTAACAAGCGAAGACTTTTGGCAGTTTAGTCTGCACTACTACACGGTTACGGGAGTAAAAGACGCCTGCTTAACACTGCAAAATCGCTACCACGGCAATGTTAATTTCGCTCTGCTGTTAATATGGTTGGATCAGCATCAACTCGGCTTCGACCAGCAAGGGTGGCAGCAGTTATGGCACAGCCTGCAGCGCTGCGAACATTTATTGACCGACTTTCGCGAGTTGAGACGCAAACTCAAAGCCTCGGTGGTCGATACCTTGTATCGCGAAAGTTTACAATTTGAATTGCAACTTGAGCAGCAACAGCAACACGACTTGGTCGCCACATTGGCGACTTTGTCACTGGCAAAAAACACCGAACCGCCACTGGCATGGCAATACTGTCACCAACTTGGAGCAAGCGATACCCTCTATCACAGCTTAGTACCGAACTCTCCCCAGAGCATTGTTTAACGACATAACGTGGTGTAATGAACGACATCGCGATGAATCGATAACATCACTGCCGCGCTCAGTTACCCGATGAGTGAGACACATCGCTATGATAAAACATCGTTGCTTTGCCACACCGTTTTAACATTTTAAGGCTGTTTGACTATGACGCAATTTTCTTCTCCCGCTTGGCTCACCAACCCACACATGCAAACTTTATTACCTCGATTGATTCGCCGACAGCCTTTATTCACCCCTTTTTGGCAACGTGTTGATACCCATGACGGGGATTTTATTGACCTGGCCTGGAGTGAATATTGGCAAGACCCAGACGCCGCGCACAAACCGATTTTTGTTTTGTTTCACGGCTTGGAAGGTCACTTTAACAGCCCGTACGCCAATGGCATCATGCATGCGTTCAAACAAGCCGGCTGGCTATGTGTCATGATGCATTTTCGCGGCTGCAGTGGTGAGCCCAACCGCTACGCGCGCTCTTATCACTCAGGACATACTGAAGATGCGCGACAAGTCGTTGAATTACTAGAACAACACTTTCCGCACCAAGCCAAAATGGCGCTTGGTGTCTCTCTCGGCGGTAATATGCTGGCTAACTACCTCGCCCAGTATCGAGATGACCCCAAATTAAATGCCGCCACCATCGTCTCAGCGCCCTTTGACCTCGCCGCCTGCTCACAGCGTATCGAACAGGGTTTTTCAAAAGTCTATTGCCGTTACTTACTCAACTCCTTAAAACGCAATGCCTTACTCAAAGCCGATTTAATCGAACAGCAGCTTGGCCTTAATGCTCAAGCCATTCGCGCCATCAAACGGCTCTTCGAGTTTGACGACCAGCTCACTGCCCCCCTTAACGGCTTTGACAGTGCGCAAGATTACTATCGACAATGTTCAGCCCTGCATCGCTTAAACGACATCACGATCCCCACGCAAATTATTCACGCCAAAGACGATCCCTTTATGACCGATGCAGTGATCCCGCGCTTTGTGTTATCGCCACACATCGATTATCAACTTTTGCCCCATGGTGGGCATGTGGGGTTTTTAACGGGATCGCGATGGAAACCAAACTTTTGGCTAGAAGAAGCGCTGCCGTCTTACTATCAGCCCTTGTGTCAGCCCCACTTAAGCACTTAGGTTAAATCGATGGCGGTTAGAGGATGGAAAGCAATGAGAATATCTTGATCACAACAGTCGATGAATTAGTATAAGCGCTGTCGTAATATTCTTATGGAGGCCAACATGATCGTTCCTTGGCAAGAGATTAGCCCTGAAGCACTAGAAAACCTAATCGAGCAGTTTGTTTTACGCGAAGGGACTGATTACGGTGAACAGGAAGTGTCATTGAGTGAAAAAGTCTCGCAAGTCAAAATGTTACTTGCTAGTGGTGAAGCGCATGTTGTCTATTCGGAGTTACATGAAACCGTCAATATCCAAACTCGCCAATCCATGACTCAAGCCACCCACAACCCATTGTAAACAGCCGTTCGCGATTGTGGTATGCTACCAGTGGAATTATTGTATGGCTGACTCAAGATGAGAAAGCCATCCCACGTTTGCCGTTTCAATCGGTTTAAGCCATAGGTTCATGGTATTGTCATCGGCAACATTGCATACTAACCGTTATAAACACAGGTTGTGTTGAAATAAGACAAGGGTTGTCATGTCAGCGAAACATCCTATTATCGCCGTCACCGGTTCATCGGGTGCCGGTACTACAACGACTTCCGAAGCCTTTCGCAAAATGTTCAATATGCTGAGCATTAAACCCGCCTGGGTTGAGGGAGACAGTTTTCATCGCTTTACGCGCCCCGAAATGGATATTGAAATCCGCAAAGCTCGTGAACAAGGTCGTCACATTAGCTACTTCGGACCACAAGCCAACGATTTCGAATCCCTGGCCAATTTTTTTCGCCGCTACGGCCGCGATGGCAGTGGTCAGGTTCGTCGTTATCTGCACAGTTTTGATGAAGCCGTCCCTTTTAACCAAATGCCAGGAACTTTTACCCCTTGGCAAGAGTTACCCGACGACACTAATGTCCTGTTTTACGAGGGCCTACACGGCGGTGTGGTCGACGGAGAGATCAACGTCGCGCAACATGTCGACTTTTTGATCGGCATGGTACCGATTGTGAATTTGGAATGGATTCAAAAGTTTGTCCGCGATACCCGCGACCGAGGTCACTCGCGTGAAGCCGTTATGGACTCGATCGTTCGCTCAATGGACGATTACTTAAATTTCATCACCCCGCAATTTTCGCGAACACATATCAACTTCCAGCGTGTGCCGACCGTCGACACCTCTAACCCACTAAATGCCAAGGGGATACCTAGCTTAGATGAAAGTTTTGTCGTCATTCGCTTTCGCGGTATTAAAAACGTTGATTTCCCCTATTTATTGGCCATGATTGACGGGTCATTTATGTCGAGGCACAACACGCTTGTGGTACCCGGTGGTAAAATGAGTTTCGCCATGGAATTGATCGTACGGCCTTTGCTGCAACAACTGATTGAGTCTGGAAAAATTAGCTGAGCCACATCACTGTATCGCAAGGAATAATAAATATGTGACAGTGTGCACACTTTTATTGCGAACTTGCTTGACGAAAGTGGTTAGAATCGAGATAAGTATTTAGTAACAGATACAAATTATAGAAAAGAACAATACTTGCAGCGAGTCGATGGAACTCTTATGCTAGGAGTCTGGTTTTCAGCTTCGCTACACTATGGATAGCAGCAAGTGCACTCTGCAGAGGAAGTAAAAGATTATGGTTCTAAGTAAACCGAATACCGATCCAACATTAGATTGGTTCTTGTCTCACTGTCACATTCATAAATACCCGTCAAAAAGCACCTTGATCCACGCGGGAGAGAAAGCCGAAACCTTATACTTTATTGTCAAAGGCACCGTTGCGGTTTTGATTAAAGATGAAGAAGGTAAAGAAATGATCCTTTCTTACCTAAACCAAGGCGATTTTATCGGTGAACTGGGCTTATTTGAAGAAGGCCTTGAACGCACCGCTTGGGTTCGTGCGAAAAGTGCTTGTGAAGTGGCAGAAATTTCATACAAAAAATTCCGCCAGCTCATTCAAGTCAACCCAGAAGTCTTGATGCGCTTAGCAAGCCAGGTTTCAAAACGCCTACAAGTGACCAGCCAAAAAGTGGGCGATCTCGCCTTCCTTGATGTGACAGGCCGCATTGCGCAAACCTTATTGAATCTGGCCAAACAGCCCGATGCAATGACGCACCCTGACGGTATGCAGATCAAGATTACTCGTCAAGAAATTGGCCAAATCGTCGGCTGCTCTCGCGAGACTGTCGGTCGTATTTTGAAAATGCTTGAAGAGCAAAATTTGATTTCTGCGCACGGCAAAACTATTGTCGTTTACGGCACACGTTAACTTTTTATTGTTGCGTAGATCACTCAATCAATAAACCAAACGCCTGAGTTTCTACTCAGGCGTTTTTTTGTCAGAGCTCTCGCGATTCAAAGGTGGTTTACCTTGTGCACTAAACCGCGCAACATCAGACTACACTGGACGAAGCGACTCTGTCTTGCGGTTAACATCTGTGGTTGATACTGAGCCATCAAGCGATATAAATGATATAACGTCACCCGTTTCGCCACCCACCAAGTCAACCAGCTGCACCGCGACTTTATCGTAACCCGTTCAAAATCATCCATACTCACCTTGCCTTGTGGTGATACCAAAAGATCGCGAATAGGTAATGAATGACGGGCAACCCCTGCCTTAAGCATCGCTCTGACTAAGTGATGCAATTGATGAAAGTGGGACTCGGTCAAACGCTCTGGTCGCTCTCCACTCAAACGCGTCATACGCAAAAGATGCATATCATCAAAGCTCTCCAGTAACAAAGGGAAGCCCTTAATACCTTTTAGCTGAGTTAACGCTGTTTTTTCAATCATGTAACGTCTGTGAGTACTTTCCTTGGATTTAAATTGCTTCGTCACCATAGATTCAGCAATGGTCAGGCGCATTTTCCCTGTTTCGTATACGCCATCAATAACGCGTTTATTGTCTGGCTTTTTCGTGTCTACAAAAGGCTTCATGATGCTTTACTCTCCAAGAAAAACGAACTCTCCCCTTCCCCTAAATTAGCTGGGTAAGGGGTGGAGTCATTCAATGCCAAAAGATAAGATCTGCGCGATTGTAACAGCGGTATAATCAGAAAAATAATCAAAGATTATGATGGAAAAGTACCCATCTATAGATGTAAAAAAGAACGGGAATAAAGAGGTGGCGAGCAAAGTCATGCCTGACACAGAATCATTGGTAGGGTCTGGCCAGGCATCATGACTTGAATACAGTGTGTATGCAATCAACGAGCCTTGATTGACACACAACCTACTATAAGGATCAGAATAAACTTGCGACGGCTTTTTCCAAGCGCTTAAGTCCTTCGGTCATTTCTTCTTTACTGATCACCAGTGAAGGGGTGAAACGCACAACATTTGCCCCTGCTACCAAAACCAACAAGCCTTGCTCTCCTGCGGCGGTCAAAATATCTTTCGCACGTCCTTGCCACTGCTCATTTAAAGCAGCGCCAATTAGTAGCCCTTTACCACGGACCTCTGAGAAGATCGGATACTGTTGATTAATAGCTTCTAATCCCTCACGCAGCCACTGCTCACGTTCTTTCACGCCTGCGAGTGTTTGGGCTTGAGAGGTAATATCAACGACCGCTTGTGCAACAGCACACGCCAACGGGTTACCCCCATAGGTCGAGCCGTGTGTGCCTGGTTGAAAATGTTCAGCCAGTTCTGCCGTCGTCAACATGGCGCCAATCGGGAAACCACCGCCTAATGATTTCGCGGTACTGAGAATATCTGGAGTCACCCCTAGGTGCTGATAAGCATAGAACTCTCCAGTACGACCATTACCAGTTTGCACTTCATCAAAAATAAGTAAGGCCTGGTGTTGATCACAGAGTTGACGAACTTGCTGAACAAACTCAGGATCTGGTGAGATCACCCCACCTTCACCTTGCAAAGGTTCCATGATCACAGCACAAGTGCGCTCAGACATATGCGCTTGTAAGGCATCAATATCGTTATAAGGCAAATGCGTGATATCACCGGGTTTGGGACCAAAGCCGTCTGAATAGCTCGACTGACCACCTACCGTAACGGTAAAGAAAGTACGGCCGTGAAAACCTTGGACAAAAGCAATGATCTCGGTTTTTTCAGCGCTAAACTTATCTGCGCTATAACGACGGGCCAACTTAAGTGCCGCTTCGTTGGCCTCTGCCCCTGAGTTGGCAAAAAACACCTTATCGGCAAAGCTGAGTTCAGTTAATGTCTTCGCGAGCTTTAACGCCGGCTCATTGGTCATGACATTACTAACATGCCAAAGCTTTTGTGCCTGGTCATTAACCGCTGACACCATTGCGGGATGGCAATGGCCTAAGCAGCTAACGGCAATACCGCCAGCGAGGTCGATATACTCATTGCCTTCTTGATCCCATAGGCGAGCACCCTGCCCTTTGACCGGTATCATGGCCATTGGGCTATAACAGGGAACCATGACATCATTGAATAACGCTCTGTTGATGGGAGAATGTTCACTCATTTTATGTCCTTACTGTATTTTGACCGCTGCATTATGCCACGACACGGAAAACAAAGTTCGTCCCTGTTTCACCGTCAAACTTGACACATAAATAATCAATATAAATGCATATTTAAACAAAACAAAAATACGCCAAAACAGTAAGAAACGCAAGAAAAGATAAGAACAAGTTGCAATAATAAAGTTTTCTTGTAATGAATAAGAAATCAAAAACCGAGTATCGCTCCACGCTGCCCAGACTGGCGCGACAAAAAGTTGGCCAATAAATCGAGTCCTTGCTCTGTTTTGATCGATTCTGGGTGAAATTGCACCGCTTCAATCGCAAGTTGCCGATGACAAAAGCCCATGATTTCATCAAAGGAACCATCACTGTACTCAGTCCAAGCCGTCAATTCAAAGTCATCGGGTAAAGACTGTGACTCCACCACCAAAGAATGATAACGCGTCACCGTTAATGGGTCGCTCAGCCCCTTAAACACACTGGTATTAGTATGACGGATCGGCGAGGTTTTACCGTGCATCACGCGGCGTGCTTTCACCACTTTTGCCCCAAAAGCCTGCGCAATAGCCTGGTGACCAAGGCAGACGCCCAAAATAGGAATACGACCTGAGAATGCGTGTATCGCCGCAATGGAAATACCAGCTTCATTCGGGGTGCACGGCCCAGGAGAAATGACTAAATGAGTAGGATTGAGCGCCTCAAGCCCCTCAATGTCAATGGCGTCATTGCGCACCACAGTGACGTGAGCCCCCAACTGACAAAAGTACTGATAGAGGTTGTAGGTAAAAGAATCGTAATTATCAATAATGACTAACATGGCGAGTAACACGGTGAACAAACGAGAAAACGATCAGTAACATGGGTGACCAATGTGGATGACCAATGCAATAAAGGCCTGAAAAACAGGCCTTTCGAGAACGATTATGGTCGAGCAACAAAACCAACAGCGCGATACGCTTTGGCTAAGGTCACAGCCGCTCGCTCTGACGCTTTTTCAGCGCCTTGACACATGACTTCTTGCAAATAAGCTTCATCGTTGCGAATGCGTTGGTAAGCCTCTTGTACTGGCTCTAACATGGCAACAATAGCTTCACCCACCTCTTTCTTAAATGGGCCGTACATTTCCACACCACGGAATTTCTCTTCAATTTGGGCAAAGCTCAATCCCGTAGCTGCGCTGTAAAGCCCCATCAAGTTGGCAATCCCCGCTTTATTTTCCACATCATGAGCAATACGCGGCGGTGTTTCAGTATCGGTTTGCGCCTTGTTGATTTTTTTGATAATCGATTTAGGATCTTCCAAAATCGTAATGACATTTTTACGATTGTCATCTGACTTCGACATTTTCTTCGTCGCATCTTGCAAGCTCATCACTCGCGCATTGACTTGCGGAATGTAGGGCTCAGGAACGGTAAAAATGGGCGATTCTGGGCTGTAAATATTATTAAAGCGCGTCGCGATATCACGAGCCAGCTCAAGGTGCTGCTTTTGATCGCTGCCCACTGGGACTTGGTGTGCGCCATACAATAAAATATCGGCAGCCATCAGAACGGGGTAACCAAACAAACCGACATTGACATCGTTGGCATAACGCGAAGATTTGTCTTTGAACTGCGTCATACGCTGCAGTTCACCCATTTGAGTGTAACAGTTAAGAAGCCAGCCAAGCTGAGCGTGCTCTGGTACATGAGATTGTACGAAGAGGGTGCTCTTCTTCGGATCAACACCAACGGCAAGACAGACGGCCAAAGCATCTAAGGTTGCTTCGCGCAACGCGTTAGGATCTTGGCGGACTGTGACGGCGTGAAGGTCAACCACACAGTACTGACAATCGTAATCGTCTTGCATTTGTTGCCATTGACGAAGCGCACCTAAGTAGTTACCAATACTCAGTTCACCTGAAGGTTGAACACCACTTAAAACGATGGGCTTGCTCATTAGCTGATTTCCTTTGACTTCTTTTTTATTTAAAACGTTATATCAATTTGACTCAATCTTATGTGTCTATAGAGTGAGCAATCAAATTGGCATGACTGACAGACCACACATGGTCATTAGCTGTGTACGACACTCACTGCGCATCCAACCCAGCTTAGCTCGACACAGAGTTATCGCTTATTTTACGATATCTAGCAATACATTAATATCATCAGCTACATAGTCTGGCGCTGAATCGCTGATCGGTTCACCGTGGTTATAGCCATAGGTCAAACCAAGAACCTGACAACCAGCATTACGGGCAGCCAAAATGTCATTTTTTGAATCTCCAACCATCAACATCTGGTCGGCATCAACAGAAAACTTCTCTTGTAAATGAAGTAACGCGATCGGGTTTGGTTTTTTCTCAGCAAAAGCATCGCCCCCTAGTACCTCAGAAAAATACTCGCTAATACCGTGCTGCTCTAAGATTTCAGGTACAAACTTTGACGGCTTGTTGGTCACAATCGCCAAGGTATGACCGGCGTTTTTCAATGCCGCCAAGGTACTTGCCACATTGGGGTATAAATGACTGGTGCGATGACCACTTTGCGCATAGTACTCATCAAACAGGATGCGAGCTTGTTGTAACACTTGGCTCGAAATCGCCGGATTGACGTGTAAACTTTGACTCAATGCACGGCCAATTAAGATATCGGCGCCATTGCCCACATAATCACGGACTTGGTCTTCGGTGACTTCTGGATAGCCCAATTCTTTCACGGTTTGTTGTGCCGCTAGAGCCAAATCTGGCACACTGTCGAGTAAGGTGCCATCTAAATCAAATGCAATTAACTTAAATTTCAAACTGTGTCTCTCTTATATCAAACTCATAAATCACTGAATACATACCACTGGCGATTACGCTTTTACCGCTAATCGCTGGCGTACAGCTTCAAATAGACAAATGCCCGCAGCCACCGAAACGTTGAGACTTGAAACCGAACCCGCCATGGGGATTTTGATCAAGTCATCACAGGTTTCTCGGGTTAAACGGCGCATCCCGTCTCCCTCTGCGCCCATCACAATCGCCAATGGCCCAGATAAATTTGCTTGATAGATATCGTGCGTTGCCTCACCCGCGGTGCCGACAAACCATACCCCTTTTTGTTGTAGCTCTCGCATAGTACGAGCGAGGTTGGTTACCCGTACCAAAGGCACGGTTTCCGCTGCGCCACAAGCGACCTTGCTTACGGTGGCCGTCAATGGCGCCGATTTGTCTTTGGGTACAATAACGGCAGCGACCCCAGCCGCATCGGCATTGCGTAAACACGCCCCGAGATTATGGGGGTCCGTGACACCATCTAACACCAAAAACAATGGGGTAGGATGTTCGGCAAGCAAGCCGTCGAGATCGTTTTCGTTGTAGCTCTTAGCCGGCTTCACACGAGCGATAATTCCCTGGTGATTAGCCCCTTGAGCTTTATCATCTAATGCTTTACGCCCCATTTGCTGAATCGAGACTCCAATCAAATTGAGTTCGTTTAACAAAGGCAGTAAGCGATCATCTTGACGGCCTTTGAGTACAAAGGCTTCGATAAAACGGGCGGGATCACGCTCTAATACCGCTTGAATGGCGTGAATGCCATAAATAAATTCGTTACTCATTTTCTTTCTCATTGACGCTTAATCGACTCAGTGTTGCCAGCTTTAGTGGCTATCAAGGTTAGTTACTCGCACTGGGTTTGCTTTTTTTACTGGGCTTTCTTCTGCTCGGGCGTTTGGTCGCTTTACCATTTGAGGCTTTACTTTTCGGCGCTTGCCCTTTTGCAGCTTTGCCTTGCCCCTCCTCTGGGCGCTTAGTCGGCTCCACCAAAGGCTTAGCTTTGCTCGCCTTTTGTTTTTTCGCCTTGGCTTTTTGCTTCGCTTCTAGGGCGCGTTTTTTCGCCGTTTTTCCTTTGCCTCGCGGCTGACGACTGGTGCCAACTAACTCAAAGTCAATCTGGCGTTCATCGAGGTTCACCGCGCGAACCTTGACTTTCACCTCATCACCTAAGCGATAGATGGCGCCAAAACTTTCGCCTTTCAAACGCTGGCCAACCGCATCAAAGTGGTAATAATCATTATCTAAATTCGAAATGTGTACCAGGCCATCAATGTGTAACTCTGTCAAACGAACAAAAAAACCAAAGCTGGTCACATTGGCAATGACGCCATCAAGCTCTTCACCCACGTGATCTTGCATGTATTCACACTTGAGCCAGTCGGACACTTCACGCGTCGCATCATCAGCTCGGCGCTCGGTCATTGAGCATTGCTCGCCATAGACATCCATATCATCAAACGAGTAATGATAACCGCCTGTTGGCGTCCAACGCTCTTGATTTGTTCCTGCTTCTTTGGCAATTAAGTACTTAATGGCGCGGTGTAATAGCAAATCGGGGTAGCGACGGATCGGTGACGTAAAGTGCGCGTAACGCTTTAACGCCAAGCCAAAGTGACCAATGTTATCGGCGTTGTATACCGCTTGCTTCATAGACCGCAATAACATGGTTTGGATCAGCTCTTTATCCGGACGCTGCTGTATTTGCCCAACCAAATCGGCGTAATCGGTTGGCGATGGCTCTAAGCCGCCCTTTAAGTTGAGGCCCAACTCAGATAAAAAGTCTCTAAAACCAACCAAACGCTGCTCACCGGGCGCTTCGTGAATGCGGTAGAGCGAGGGCTCTTTCGCCTTTTCAACCAAAGAAGCCGAAGCGATATTGGCCAAAATCATACACTCTTCGATAATTTTATGAGCATCGTTACGAACCACAGGTTCAATACGATCAATTTTGCGTTGAGCATTGAAAATAAATTTGGTTTCCACGCTTTCAAATTCTATGGCGCCACGGGCCGCTCGAGCCGCTTTTAGCACATTATACATCGCATGTAATTGCTCGAGATGTGGTACCACATCTTGATAACGCTCTCGCAGCGTTTCATCACCGTCGAGGATGGCGCCGACTTTGTTGTATGTCAAACGAGCATGGGAGTTCATCACCGCTTCGTAGTGCTTGTAGCCCGACAAACGGCCGTTGGCAGAAATGGTCATTTCACAGACCATACACAAACGATCCACTTGTGGATTGAGCGAGCAAAGGCCATTCGAAAGGACTTCTGGCAACATGGGGACCACTTGGCTTGGGAAATACACCGAGTTGCCGCGGTTGATCGCTTCTTTATCGAGCGCACTGCCTTGGCGGACATAATAGCTCACATCTGCAATCGCCACCCATAAGCGCCAACCTCCGCTGGGTTTCGCTTCACAGTAAACAGCGTCATCAAAATCGCGTGCATCTTCGCCATCAATAGTAACAAGTGGTAATTGGCGCAAGTCGACTCGGCCTTGTTTGGCTTTTTCTGGTACTTCTTCGCCCAGTCCATCGATCTGCTTGATGACTTCGTCAGGCCATTCATGAGGAATTTGATGCGTGCGGATCGCGATCTGAGTCTCCATACCAGGTTCCATGGTCTCACCCAGTACTTCGACGATTTCACCCACCATACCGCGATTGCGATTCGCGCGTTCGACAATATTGACCACCACGACATTGCCCATACGAGCACCTAAGCGCTTGTCGTTAGGAATCAAAATATCTTGGGTGATACGAGAGTCATCCGGCACGACAAAAGCGTGGTCGTATTCGAGGAAAAAGCGGCCGACAATTTGTGTCTGGCGCGCTTCAAGAATGCGTACAATCCGCCCTTCACGACGACCGCGTTTGCTGTTATCGGTCGGTTGCACGAGCACGTAATCACCGTGAATGACCTGTCGCATTTGATGATGAGGCAAGACAATGTCATCTTCTTTTTTGGTACTGCCCTCAGGACGCAGCCAGCCATGACCATCTTTATGGCCAATCACCGTACCTTTGATCATTTCAATTTTTTCAGGTAAGGCATAGCATTGGCGACGAGTAAACACCAATTGCCCATCGCGCTCCATGGCGCGTAAGCGACGACGCAAGCCCTCATATTGCTCTTCACCATCCAGGCCGAGCGCCTCAAATAAATCATTGCGATTCATCGGCACCTTGGCTTGCTTGAGAAACTCGAGTAAATACTCACGGCTCGGTACGGGGTTGTCATAATTTTGCGATTCGCGATCGGCAAAGGGATCATTTTGAATACTGTCAGTCATTGCTACGCCTAAGTTGAGCGAATTTACAATCAGTATATCGAAGGAGCGAGCAGAATCACACAAGAGATGGAAATGAGAGGGAAATTAATCAAGCAAAGCCGCTGTAACCAGGCCAGAATCTCCGTAAATCGAACACCGAGTACGACGCCACCACCGACCTAGCCCATCTATTGTCATTGGCTAAATGATGGCCAGTGATTTTCACAACCAGGTTAGAGTTTTTTGCCGGTTAAAGTAAGCCGGCATTTAGTGAAATGGGGCGAAAGATCAACCGTCGTTGATCAACTTACCAAAAGACTTCACGACGTTTGGCACGTGCAATAATGTTGTCTGGCATGCGGGCAGCTAACCCATCGCGCAACATAGCAATGCGACGGTGCTGACGCTGATCGGCCGTCACCGATTGATACAACCAACGGTACGCCTCTTCGTAATCTAAAGGACTGCCATAATCGCGCAGTAACAACTCAGCTAACTGAATTCTCGCTTTTAAATTACCTTGTGAAGCAGCTTCTCTCAAATACGGAATTGCGCGCTCTTTATCTTGTTGTACCAGGGTACCTTGTGAATAGTAACGTCCTAATTGCTCCAGTGCCGCCGCCAATCCTTGATGGGCGGCGTTTTCCATATAATAGAGCCCCAATTCGACATCTTGATCAACACACACTCCCCAAGCCAGCATATCGCCATAAAGAAATTCATAAGCCGGCAAGTTGATACGGGTTGCCCGAGCAACGATGTCTTCGACCAGTTGGCATTTATCCGCGCGAACCCGTTCGAGGTGTTTGTTTTCGTTGATGAGCTTAATCAATTCCGCTTCGCTGTAAATCGGCACCGGCGGACCAACAGGCTGTACTTCAGCTTGAGCTGTGCTGAGCACACCAGCGTACAGTAAGGCTGTAGCCATCACAGGGCGAAATCGTTTAACAAACATCATAGGGCTCTTTCCACGCAGGTTTGGTCAATTCAAACGTCTTGGGTATGAACAGACTATCGGCCATCTGAAGGCAAGCTTTAACAAAAAACCACAACTAAGCGGCAAACCTTTGCCGCCATTGATTATTTTTTAGCACAAAATCGACAAATTGACCAATTGCGTCCATCACGTAGAGATAAAAAAAGCATGCGCTGGGCATGCTTTTTGTCTAAGGTGACACGAACTCATCCGCGGGCATTACATGCCTCGTCGTTATACTGAGAATGGGTGTACTTTAACGATCGTTTCGTTACGGTCTGGGCCGGTTGAAACGATATCAACAGGTACGCCGGTTAGCTCTTCAATGCGCTTGATGTAATCAAGTGCTGCTTGAGGAAGTTCATCAAGAGATTTAACACCAAACGTGTTCTCAGACCAACCAGGCATCGTTTCATAGATTGGTGTGATACCTTCATAAGCATCTGCCGCCATTGGCGATACTTCAACGACCGAGCCATCCGCGAGTTGATAACCAGTACAAATTTTTAGCTCTTCGAGGCCGTCAAGAACGTCAAGCTTAGTCAAGCAAAAACCCGTTACCGAGTTAACTTGGATCGCACGACGTAGCGCGACTGCATCAAACCAACCACAACGACGTTTACGACCCGTGGTTGCACCAAATTCTGCACCTTTTGTGCCTAAGTGCATACCGACTTCATCGTCAAGTTCTGTTGGGAATGGACCTGCGCCAACGCGAGTACAGTAAGCTTTAACAATACCCAGAATGTAACCTAGGTGACCAGGGCCAAAGCCAGAACCGGCAGAAACGCCACCCGCTGTCGTGTTTGAAGACGTCACGTAAGGGTAAGTACCGTGGTCGATATCAAGTAACGTGCCTTGGGCACCTTCAAACATGATCTTATCGCCGCGCTTACGAGCGGTATCTAACTCGTCAGTCACGTCAATAATCATAGAAATCAGTAAATCAGCATAACCCATCGCTTGCTCGAGAACATCCTCGTAGCTAACAGGTTCTGCTTTGTAAAAGTGCTCAAGTTGGAAGTTGTGGAAAGCCATGACTTCTTTTAGCTTTTCAGCAAAGCTGGCTTTGTCTAGCAAGTCACCAACACGCAGACCACGGCGAGCCACTTTATCTTCGTAAGCAGGGCCAATACCACGGCCGGTTGTACCAATCGCTTTCTTGCCACGAGCTGCTTCACGCGCTTGGTCAAGCGCAATGTGGTATGGCAAGATTAGTGGACACGCTTCTGAAATAAATAGACGCTCGCGAACCGGTACACCGCGCTCTTCAAGCTCACCCATTTCTTTAAGTAACGCATCCGGAGACAGGACAACACCGTTGCCGATAACGCATTTAACGTTTTCGCGGAGAATACCGGATGGGATTAGGTGAAGAACAGTTTTCTCACCATCGATGACTAGTGTGTGACCGGCGTTATGTCCGCCTTGATAACGAACGACGTATTTCGCGTCTTCTGTTAGCAGGTCAACAATTTTTCCTTTACCTTCGTCACCCCATTGGGTGCCAAGCACTACTACGTTATTTCCCATTTTTCCAAGTCTGATTGCTGGTTAAAAAAGGATTCTAGCATCGTCGAAGCCATCTTGCAGTTATTTTTTGTCCCTTTGTCAATCGCCGTCATATTAACCAATGTATCAACTCACACTCAATGTCGTAGAGCGTGATCGATGAGCAAAAAAAAGACTCCCGAAGGAGTCTTATGTTTCAACGTGTTGCTGTTATTTCGCGTCTGAAAGCTCACCTTTCGGGTCTTTCATGAAGCGGAAAAAGTCACTACTTGGGTCAACCACTAAGATGTCATTTTTACTGCTAAATGATTGCTCATAAGCTTTCAATGAGCGCAAGAAGCTATAAAACTCAGGTGCTTTCTTGTAAGCGTCTGAATAAATCTTCGCTGCTTCAGCGTCAGCATCACCTCGGGTCACTCGCGCTGTACGGTCTGCTTCGGCAAGAATGGTGGCGACTTCAAGTTCGGCTTGAGCACGAATCACTTCGGCTTTTTCACGACCTTGTGAACGGTGTTTACGCGCTACGGTTTCACGCTCTGCACGCATACGACGATAAATCGATTCGCTGATTTCATCAGGTAGGTTGATTTTCTTCATTCTGAAGTCCACCACTTCAACCCCTAAATCTTTCATCGCACTATCACGCGTATCCGCCAATACGTTATCCATAATTTGATCGCGTTCGCCATCGACTTCTAATGCTTCTTTCGCCGCTTCAGTATTGACGACCTCGGCATCTGGGCTACTTGGCAAGATATCGTCGTTACGCGGACCAGAAACAATTTGCTTGATTTCACGGGCACCGATTTCAGAACGCAGCACATCCGTAACTTTTCGTTCAAGTAGAGCTTCGGCGGTCAGACGGTTACCCCCACCCGTTGCCAAATAGTACTGGCCAAAATCTTGGATTTTCCACTTGACGTAAGAATCGATAATCACGTCTTTTTTCTCAGAGGTGACAAAGCGATCTGAGCGTCCATCCATTGTTTGAATGCGGGCATCAAGGCGTTTGACTCGATCAAACATTGGCATTTTAAAGTGAAGGCCAGGCTCGTAAATACGAGCAATTTCATTATTGTCTTTTAGCACTCGTCCAAAGCGAATGACAATACCGCGCTCGCCTTCAGGAATAACGAAAACGGACAGTAGCGTCACGACTAGGAAAATGCCGATAACAGGTATGACAAGCTTACGCATAGTTAGTATCTCCCTTGTCGACTGGTGCTGCTGTTAGAACTTGAAGTATCGTCGCTACTGCTTGAGCTCGAAGGTTCGAGGTCAATTTTGTCGTAGGTCGCCGATGAACGCTGAGTTTTCTTGGTCTCAGTTTTGCCTTCTTGTCCCGCCAGTTTATCAATCGGTAGATACAACAGGTTACCACTCGATTTCGAGTCAACCAGTACTTTAGACGTCGAACTGTACACTTGTTCCATCGTATCTAGGTACAGACGTTCACGTGTTACTTCAGGTGCCGCTTGGTACTCTGGCAACAACTTGTTGAACTGTGCTACTTGACCTTGAGCTTCGTTGACAACACGCTCAGTATAACCTTGCGCTTCTTTTCTTAAACGCTCAGCACGGCCGGTTGCTTTAGGCAAAATTTCATTTTTGTACGCTTCGGCTTCACGGATGTAACGCTCTTCATCTTCTCGCGCCGCAATCGCATCATCGAAAGCATCTTTAACTTGCTCTGGCGGACGAGCCGACTGAAAGTTAACGTCAACTAAGCTAATACCCATGTCGTACTTATCAATGATTTCGTTCAACGTTGCCTGCGTACTTTGACGGATCTGTTGACGACCACTGGTCAAAATACTATCCATCAAAGAATCACCAATCACAGCGCGCAGAGCAGAATCTGTCGCTTGACGCAAACTGTCATCAGCATTAGTCACACGATATAAATACTTGTAAGGGTCAGCAACACGGTACTGAACATCCATTGACACGGTGACAACGTTTTCGTCTTTGGTCAGCATCGTACCTGATGAGCGCAATGAACGAATCGATTGAACATTCACTGGGGTAACTTCATCGATAAAACGAGGGCGCCAGTTTAGGCCCGGATCAACAATGCGATCGTATTTGCCCAAGCGCAATACCACGCCTCGTTCTGCTTCACCTATGGTGTAAAAACCAGCAAAGACCCACACAGCCACCGCGATCACCGCGACGATGCCCAACCCAATAGCACCACCGCCACCGATTGAAGGCCCTTTGCCTTTTTTACCGAATTTTCCACCGAGCTTTTGGCTCAGTTTGTTAAAGACTTCATCAAGATCGGGTGGGCCCTGATCTCGACCGCCGTTTTGACGATCGCCACGGTTATTATTACCCCATGGGTCTTTATCGCGACCATTATCGCCATTGTTGTTATTTCCAGGCTCATTCCACGCCATTAGAAAGCTCCATCATTGATATGACGTTATACGTGTAGCAACACTATGACACCGAAACAGACGTGTTGTCTGTGACGCAGTCCATTAGTGCTGCCCCTTCTCTCTTCTCTAGTCTAGACCAATCTACTTGTTGCATTCGAATGTTTATCAACAAGTTACCATCTAGATCATATTCTTCGTTTTGAATGCACTTCATTTGGAAGAACAAACTGCGAAATTTACCTTGGTGTTGCGGCCCAATACAAAGTGCCACTTCAACCATGGTAGAGGCTAAGCGTTCAGTCAGAGCTTGATAAAGGATATCAATCCCTTCTCCTGCCATTGCCGACACCCATACTGCACGGATCTGACCCTCTTCATCGCGCTCGATACGAGGAGACTGATCTTCAAGATTGTCAATTTTGTTCATGACCAACAACGCCGGTACTTCGTGGGCATCGATTTCTTCAAGAACAGTATCAACAGCCTGAATATTCTCACGAAAACGCTCATCACTGGCATCAACAACATGTAACAAAATGTCAGCTTCTTGCGTTTCTTGTAACGTGGCTTTAAAGGCCGCAACCAAATCGTGAGGTAGATGACGAATAAAACCAACGGTATCGGCCAAAATCGCCGTACCAATGTCATCTAATTCTATCTTACGCAGAGTTGGGTCTAAGGTAGCAAACAATTGATCGGCTGCATAAACCCCAGCTTCGGTAATGCGGTTAAACAGGGTCGACTTCCCTGCGTTAGTATAACCGACCAAAGAGATGGTAGGGATTTCAGCACGATGACGAGCTCTACGCCCTTGTTCACGCTGTTTGGCTACTTTTTCTAAACGCCGTAATATCGCTTTAATACGATCACGCAACAAACGTCTGTCGGTTTCGAGCTGAGTTTCCCCTGGCCCGCGTAAACCGATCCCGCCTTTTTGTCTTTCTAAGTGCGTCCAACCCCGGATCAATCGCGTCGAAATATGCCTTAACTGTGCAAGCTCAACTTGAAGTTTACCTTCGTGGGTACGGGCACGCTGGGCAAAGATATCGAGAATCAAACCGGTGCGATCAAGCACTCGACATTGACACAATGCTTCTAGATTGCGTTCTTGGGCAGGGGAGAGGGCGTGATTAAAAATCACGATATCCGCTTCGGCCATTTTTACCGCGTGGGCAATTTCCTCAGCTTTTCCCTCTCCAACGTAGTACTTAGGGTGTGGCGACTGGCGACTTCCCGTTACGACTTGTAACGTAGAAACACCCGCAGAAGATACCAGCATTTCAAACTCGCTGAGATCGTCCCACTCCCCTTCTTGCGTAAAGTTGATATGGACTAATACGGCTCGCTCACCGGCTTCGTAACGGTCAAACAAGCAATCCACTCCTTATTTGTTGATGTAGGTTATTCAGGGTTTGATTCCACTTTTTCTTGTGGACGGTCTCCACCATTGCGAGTTTCGCCAGTGTGATGACTCACTGGACGCGCAGGTACCACGGTGGAAATGGCATGTTTGTACACCATTTGGTTGACCGTATTTTTCAGTAGGATGACAAATTGATCAAAGGATTCAATTTGACCTTGTAGTTTGATCCCATTGACGAGATAAATCGAAACTGGGATACGTTCACGACGCAAAGCGTTCAAAAATGGGTCTTGTAGAGATTGCCCCTTAGCCATTTTATTTTTCCTTATTTGAGTTCTATTGTAATTATTTAGCTAGTGGTGCGTGCAAATTAACCGAGCTTCAAGTGGCCTTTGCATCTAGGCTAAACGATAAAAAACACCTGAATCATTCAAAGTGTAGTACACGTTTCGAACCTAACCAACATTAGTTAGGCTCAAGCAAAAGCGAAAATACCGATAGCGAACTATTCACTAGCCTCAATGGCTTGTGACATTAAACGTTCCGCTTGATCAATATCTTCACTATCGAGCCACGTTAAATTCTCCCACCCTCTTAACCAAGTGATCTGTCGCTTGGCCAGTTGGCGCGTGGCACAAATTCCTTTAAATACCGCTTCGTCCAGTGAGGTTTGTCCCGCGAGGTAATCCCACATCTGACGGTAACCGACACAGCGTATCGAAGGCAAATCAGCGTGCAAATCACCGCGCTGATACAAGGTTTTCACTTCTTGTTCAAAGCCCTTTTCTATCATGCGTTCAAAGCGCAGTTCAATGCGGCGATGTAGCTCAGCTCGCTCTTGAGGGGCAATGGCAAATTGGGCCACCCGAAAAGGCAAAGGTTCACCTTTGGTTGCCGTCAATTCGGTCAGTGATTTTCCCGTCACACGATACACTTCAAGCGCTCGAGATAAACGCTGTGGATCATTGGGATGAATGCGCTTGGCAGACACCGGATCGACCTGATATAGCTCATCGTGCAATATTGACCAACCTTTCGTCAATGCTTCTTGTTCAATTTGACGACGAATTTCATCATTTGCGGGTGGAAGTGGTGATAAACCTTCCAATAAGGCTTTAAAATACAACATGGTGCCCCCGACTAAGAGGGGGATTTTACCTTGTGAGGCAATCTCGTTCATCGCGGCCAATGCATCACGACGAAAATCCGCCGCCGAATAACTTTGCGCAGGATCGAGGATATCTATCAAGCGATGCGGGGCTAAAGCCAGCTCCTGCTGATCCGGTTTGGCCGTACCAATGTCCATATCGCGGTAAATTAATGCAGAATCAACACTAATAATTTCAACTGGGTAGCGCTGACGAAGACGGATGGCAAGATCGGTTTTACCAGAAGCAGTAGGCCCCATTAAAAAGAGCGCGAGTGGACGAGTGTCGGTCATGATAATAACTGTACTATAGTAGATTGAAAATCAACAAACTGAACCAATTTTCGATCCTTTAGCACACATGGATCGGGCCAAAGTTGCTCTAGTTCAGCAAGTAATTGTACGCCATCGGCTAGGCGATACTGCGGTTTGGTTGCCGCGATTTTGTCGGCCAGCCAAGAACACAACATGAGTTCGACATCCTTAGCGCCGCTGGCGTTTAACGAGGTGGCGTAAGATAACAGATCTGGAATCAATTGTTGTAAATTTTGCTGCCTCAAAGGACCCGGCACCGCCATTACCGTAACTTTGTCATTTGGCGCACTTTGAAAGTGCAAACCCAAACGCGTCCAAGGGTATGACGAAGACTCTGCACACTGTGCATGCTGGGCAGACAATCGCAACGATAAAGGTATCAACAAAGGTTGCGGGGTCAACCCAGACTCGCCAGGCATCAGTTGACCAAGCGTACGATAAAATTCAGCGCGCGGCAGGGCGACCAACAAGGCGTGAGGGGCAGCGAGGGTCAATAAGTATTGGTCTTGCACAATGGCAAGCGCTTTACCCAATGACGCCAGCTCAGGGGCCGATTTAATCTCTGTCGGTACGTTTTGCTGTTCACCTCTTTTTCGCTGCGCTGTTCTGCCCCCATTGAAATGGTCATTTCCCGATTGCTCAACCGGCTCTGAAGAGACACTCAATAGCGCTTGATAGGCTTTAACTTCTTGTAGACTCGGCCCAGCTTGCGGTTGATGACGCGGTTTACCCTGAGGTTGATGCCCTTGGCGATGTTGACTTCCCATATCCTCAACAGGCCGAGTTGATGAATAATTCGAGCTCGGGTAAGCGCGGTCATCACTGGCGGCAAAGGCTTCGCTGTCGGGTTCACCAATATGCGTGGCTGGATCTCGCTCAGCAAAAGCTTGATGCTTTGCCTCTGCTTGTGATGGCGACCTCTGAGCTCTTTGTTGTGAAGCTTGAGAATAGTAGCGTCCTTCGTTGCTCAGCGCCCCACTTTGCGGGTCATGCCCAGTGGATGACGGAGAAGGGACACTGGGCTCATCGCTTGAGTTGCCAAGGTGTTCGACTGCTCGGCTTGGCGATTCAATGCGCTGTAAGTCTATGCTTTGTGCTAATGCGTCGCTCAGTGCTTGATAGATAAAATCGTGCACTAGACGAGCTTGATGAAAACGCACCTCGTGTTTAGCAGGATGGACATTGACATCCACCTGACTAGGGTCAAGTTCGATATACAACACATAAGCCGAATACTGATCCGGTTTTAAGGCCGTTTGATAACTTTGGCGAATCGCGTGGTTGATCAATTTATCACGCATCATACGCCCATTGACGTAGCAGTATTGCAAGTCACTTTGAGGCCTTGCGCCTTCTGGAGTAACCATCCAACCGTATAATTTCAATCCTTGATGGTCTAAATTGACTTTGACCATGTGGCGCACAAAATTTTGCCCGCACACTGCTCCAATGCGCTTTTCGTATTGGCGCTCATCACTGGCTTGTCGGTATTGCCGAATCACCTTGCCGTTGTGGCGCAACAGCAAAGTAATATCAAAACGACTCAAGGCGATGCGCTTTAGCAGATCATCGATATGAGTAAATTCGGTTTTTTCCGTGCGCAGAAACTTGCGCCGAGCAGGGGTATTAAAAAACAGGTCAAGGACTTCAACGCACGACCCCACCGGATGTGCGGCAGGCGTGATCTTTACCGTCATATCGCGCCCTTCAGAATAGGCACTCCAGGCTTCGTCTTGGTTCGCGGGGCGAGACGTTAGGGTTAAACGCGATACAGAACTGATACTGGCTAATGCTTCGCCGCGAAAGCCCAAACTCATGATCGCTTCGAGATCATCTAAAGTGTGAATTTTCGAGGTCGCATGGCGACTCAGTGCGAGTTGTAATTCCTGCTTAGGTATCCCCTTGCCGTTATCTCGTACGCGAATAAGCTTTGCGCCACCTTTTTCAATATCGACTTCAATGCGTGTTGCGCCTGCATCAATGCTGTTTTCAACCAACTCTTTGACCACCGAAGCCGGTCTCTCAACCACTTCTCCAGCCGCGATCTGGTTGGCCAAGCGAGCGGGCAAGATTTCGATAGCCATAACGACTCCTTACTTATTGGGGATCAGCAACACTTGACCAACCGCTAACTGATCAGATTTTAACTGGTTAGCCTCGCGCAAACTGCCGGTTGAAACACCGTGTTGTGAAGCAATTTTACCGAGGTAATCACCGCGTCGTACTTTGTATTTCTTAACCGGCTTATCCTTGAGTGTCACCGTCACTTTCAGTTTCTGCCCTACGTGTAGAACATCGCTCTTAAGATGGTTCTCACGCTTAATCTCACTCACGGCCACCTGATAATGTTGCGCAATCGACCCTAGAAACTCCCCGCGCTTAACAATATGAGTTAAAGTTTCCGTTTCTACTTTAGGGTTTACTAGCGGTGCCTTTATCGCCCTATGCGTCCCTGGAATGGTCAAACGTTGCCCCACTTGCAGGGTGTTGGATTTAAGCTGATTCGCTTTAATCAAGGCCGCCGTTGATGTGTTGTATTGCGCGGCAATTTTAGAGAGAAACTCCCCTTTTTGAACAATGTGCGTCTGGGCTGCTCGAGCGGCGAAATGCGACCCTGGCGGAGGGTTGTCGTTTAAATAACTGACCACTGCTTTAGAAATCGCATCAACTAATTTGTTTTGATGAGAAGCTTGAAAGAGCAAACGCTCTTCGGTCGGGTTAGAGATAAACCCAGTTTCAATCAAAATCGAGGGAATTTGCGGAGAGCGTAATACAGCCAAACTGGTGTTGATCGGCTTGCTGTTGTGTAAACGAGTCACACGACCCAGTTGAGATAGCACATCAGCGGCCAGCTTATAGCCTTCTTTTTGCGAATGGCTAAACTGCAGATCAAGTAACGTTTGATTGACATTTTTGTCTTGAATCGCTCCAGAGAAAGCAACCCCTGTTCCGCCGAGCAGTTCTGATTGGCGTTCTTTGTTTTCAACCCAGCGGGCTATTTCCGTATTGGCACGGCGAGTGTTTAGCACAAACACCGATGCACCACGTGGCTGTGGTGAAGTAAATGCATCGGCGTGGACAGAGATCAACAAATCCGCGTTGTTTTTACGCGCAATCGCCACTCTTTTATCCAACGTCACGTAATAATCACCTGCACGAGTCAAACGGGTGTGGATCCCCGGTACTGCGTTCAGGCTGCGTGCAAGCTTTTTACCTATACTCAAAGTGGCATTTTTTTCATAATTGCGATGTGGGCCAATCGAGCCAGGATCCTCGCCTCCATGGCCTGGGTCGATTACGATCAAAATATCTTTTACCGAGGCCGAAGGCGCTTTTACTTTGGGCTTAGGTTGATCGTAACTGGCCGCTTTGGCTTGGCGATCTTTATCGCTATGCGTCAAATCGACCACCAGTCGATGACCGTATTGGCCTTCAGGTGTTGGCTTTAAAGTAAATAACTCAATGTCGGTTTTTTTCTTGAGCTCAAACACCAAGCGATAGGTCGACGACTCCGGTGGTGAACTTTGACGAATTTTCGACAACACAGGACTGTCCGTCACCGATTTGGGTAATTTCACCTTCATCTGGGTGTCTTTCAAGTCGACCACCAGTCGCGAAGGGCTGCTTAAGGTAAAGTAGGTATAGTGCGCCTCATCATCAAGATCGATCACCACACGGGTGTCATCCGGAGATGGCCAAACTCGGATACCATTAACCACATTCGCCCATGTCAGTGTTGGGATTAAGCTACACAATAAGGCAGCGGCAATCCAAGCCGCTGAAAAAAAACGTCGACTCAACATAACTCCAATCGTTCTAATAATTGTTGGGCATAGGGCGTTTGCGCCTCTATTCGTGCTTGGCGCTGCTCACCCTGGTAGGTAAAAGTAATTTCAAAATCCGGTTGCGGCAAGAGACCCTGACCTTTTTCTGGCCACTCAACTAAACACAACGCCTCAGGGGAAAAATAATCACGAATTCCCATGAACTCGAGTTCTTCAGGATCCGCCAAGCGATAAAGGTCAAAGTGATACACACTAAAGTCATCGAAATGATAAGGTTCAACTAAGGTATAAGTCGGGCTTTTTACCTTGCCTTGATGGCCAAAAGCACAGACAAAGCCGCGGCTAAAGGTGGTTTTTCCCGCCCCGAGGTCACCGTGTAAAAAAATCGTGGTTTGTTGCTTACAAGCTTGGGCAAGTTGCTGGCCAAATGCCACAGTTGCTTGCTCATCGGGCAAAAAAATCGTTGGGTGACTCATGGTAAAAATACTCTAATAAAAAACAGGGACAAAAACCAAAATATAGTAAACCTTTGACCTTTTACTCGACAAGACTGGGATTGTCAGTAATCAGACAAATAGCGAACAATAGTAGTCTTTTTCCTCACCAGTGTCACTTTTTAAGCAATTCGTATCATCGCTTTGTCTCACCGTAATCACAAACTTTGAGCTTGAACGATGACAAAAAATTATCCGATGATCGCCGACAAATTGAGCAAGATAAAAAAACGACACCAAGCCAAGATCCTCTCTGGTTTCAGACGTCAAGATCCGTTAAGATCCTCGCCCTTCAATTTTCTGGAGTTCAACCATGGATTACACTCTACTGGCAGAAAAAATTAAAGCTTGGGGCAAGGAGCTTGGCTTTCAAAAAGTAGGGATTTGTGACGTTGATCTTCAAGATCATGAAGCGCAACTTCAGCGCTGGCTAGACGCCGGTTACCACGGTACGATGGACTGGATGGCTCGTCACGGCATGATGCGCGCCCGCCCCGCAGAGTTGCATCCTGGTAGTGTGAGGGCGATCAGCGTGCGAATGAACTATCTCCCTCCAGAGGCACAATTTGCCGCCGACCTCAAACAGCCGCAGCACGCTTATATCAGTCGCTATGCCCTTGGCCGCGATTACCACAAATTGGTGCGAAAACAGCTGACTAAGCTTGGCAAACGCATCGAAGAAGAAGTCGGCCAATACGGCTATCGTCCCTTTGTCGATTCCGCGCCCATTCTTGAGCGCCCCTTAGCAGAAAAAGCCGGCTTAGGCTGGACAGGAAAGCATTCACTGATCCTTGATAGCGATTCTGGCTCTTGGTTTTTTCTGGGAGAACTATTGGTCGATTTGCCTTTGCCGGTTGATCAGCCACTCGAAAATCAGTGCGGTCAATGCCGAGCGTGTATCACCTCTTGCCCTACCGATGCCATTATTGCCGATGGCGTGATTGATGCGCGCCGCTGTATATCTTATCTCACCATAGAGTATAGCGGTGTGATCCCAGAAGAGTTTCGTCAAGCCATCGGCAATCGCATCTACGGATGTGACGACTGCCAGTTGGTGTGTCCGTGGAATCGCTTTTCGGATGTGACGGATGAAGAAGACTTCCATCGCCGTCAAGCGCTTGAAGACGCAGATTTGCTCACTTTATTTGCTTGGGATGAAGAGACCTTTCTCAATAAGATGCAAGGCTCAGCCATTCGCCGTATCGGTCACGAACAATGGCAGCGCAATTTAATCATCGCGATGGGTAATGCCCCCTACCGGCAAGCAATAGTATCCGCTCTCATTGCTGCTCAAGGTAAAAGTGCGTTGCTAGACCCACATATCGAATGGGCGTTAAATCAACAGTGCCAACAATTGCCCAATGCCGTACGCTCGGGAGTTGAACGTAAAAAACAGCGATTGATACGAATCGTCGAAAAAGGCTTGCCAAGAGATGCTTAATCGTTTGCTTTATTCTCGTCAAGTCCTTAATGTGGAAAAAGCACACAAAAATCACGTTTTATGATGTGCTAAGAAAAGTTAAACACAAACTGAATTAATGACAAAGATCAAGGAAAATTTAGTGAATGATCCTGATCTTATTCGAGATACCATCTCAAATTCAATAAAAGACAAGCAAAAACAATAACTTATAATATACTCTAGAATATTATGTCGCCATTTACCATATGAAGATCCAAAGTGACTAGTACTATTCCCCATGCTGAAAACACTTTATCAACCAACTTATCCACAGATTATATTTTGTGGATAACTCTGGGGATTATCTTGGTACACTTATCATAAAGACGAGGAAAAACGAGGCAAGCAAGCCAATTGCTTTCTTCCACAGTGAAAGAAAACACAGCTTGAAATGACAAATTTAGGGGGATGATGCTTCTCAGCATTAGAAAAGAGCAAAGAATCCAAAATTGGTTGCGGGGGCCGGATTTGAACCGACGACCTTCGGGTTATGAGCCCGACGAGCTACCAAGCTGCTCCACCCCGCGTCCGTGTTATCACTGATGCGATAATG